>NZ_JAWOTK010000001.1:0-451983 GCF_033338855.1 Vibrio sp. Vb0937
GCTCGACTTGCATGTGTTAGGCCTGCCGCCAGCGTTCAATCTGAGCCATGATCAAACTCTTCAATTTAAGATTTTGTTCGGCTCAATGAATACTGAACATTACATAAAGTAATGTTTGAATTGACTGTGCTGAATCTTTCGATTCAATGGTCACTTCGTTTCATTGAAACCTAATTTGATACCGAGGTATCTAATTGGATTATCATCAACGAGTGCCCACACAGATTGATAGGTCTATATTGTTAAAGAGCTTGCTTCATAAGCTTTGCTATCGAAGCGGAGGCGTATTCTAAGGAATTAACTTTCAGTGTCAAACACTTTTTAAAATTAATTTTTAGAAGCTTTCTTTCGCCTTATTGCCAATTGCTTTTGCGTTTCCGCTTTGCCCTGACAACGGAGGCGCATTATAGGGAGATGATTTTTCTTGGCAACCCCTTTTTAGAAAAAAACTTAAAAAAAAGCATCGAGTGATTAAATCTCACTCAAACGCTTAATTTTAGCACTCAGTTGTTAACTTCAAGTAACAAATAGGCAATCAGTATGTGTCTACCCAGCTCTCTTTAAAGCTGGTGATATCAAGACTCAGTGATTGCGCCGCTTCGATTTGCTCGATAGCCTCTAGTTCTTTATTTACACTGCTCATCGTTAATGTGTTGTTGTCTAGCTCAAACACTTGGCGTTGCGTGGTGTAATAGAACTTAAGCGTAGTGAGCGCTTTTACATCGTCATTGCTCGCGGCTGCTTTAATGCTTTTTAGTTTACGAAAGATTTTGTTGTGCAGTTGCTTGAGTTTCCAAACGTACAGCACTTCTTCCATGTATGGTCGAGTTTTAATGTGATTCAATAAAGAGAGGGAAGTTGCAACTGCGAGAACGACACCAATCAAATTCCAATGGAAATTGCCCGTTGATTGTTCTGGTACGACTTCAGTGTTGCCAAACAAAACAATCAACAAGGTACTAAAGGCAAGAGAGGAGATGGCGAGCAACGCAACAAAACCGCCAATCACAAGGTTTACTTTCTTTTTATAAATGTCTTTATTTATCTGTTTGATTTCCATATACCGCTCCTAACAGGTTACCTCTATTTTAACCAGCGCACTCCGCACGACAATCGAAGCTTTGTAAGTAAGTTCACATTTGCTATTAAACTCGCATCCCTTCCCTGCTTGGGTATATACTTCCGCGCATTCACTCTTCCTATATAGAGGCTAAATTCATGCGCTCTTTTGTTTTACGAGCTCGCGCGGCGCCAACCACCAGCAAAGCACTGTTAGAAGGTGTTGGTAATGAAGCGCATACAGAGATTCTTGCTCATACCATGATGAACACTATGTTCGTTGCTCAATCACACCGTGAAGATGTGGTTGTTCACTTGGTTTTGGAAAGCACAAAAGACTTCTCACGCACCATTACTATTCGCTCCAACGACATCACCAACATTGGCGGCTTCCATGAGTCAACCTTGATTGCAGCAGTGGCTCGCGCTTTGGATGCTTCGGTTGGTATGGGTAAAGAGCAACTTCGTGAAGTCGAACCTGGTATTACCGTTCGTACAGTGAGCTTTGAACGCCTAGTACAAGAGCTGGCAGAAGATCACCAACTATATATGTTGGATAAGAAAGGCGAATTTGTTCGTGATGCAGAAATTGGTGAAAATCCATGTTTCTTGCTAACTGACCATATACCGATGCCGAAAAAGTCTTTTAACAGCTTAAAGCGCCTTGGCACAGAGAAGATCAGCTTAGGTCCTAAGATGCTTTTCGCTTCTCAGTGTGTGGTATTGATCCACAATGAGTTGGACATACGCGAATTCTAGTTATTCGCGCACACGTTGCTAGGTAATGAAAGAGGACTCCATTGAGTCCTCTTTTTTGTTTCTATAGGGATGCTAAGTTTACTTACCACCAATGCTCAAACGAGCAAAACGAACGTCTGACGAGAAGAAAGTTCGGCTATCGTTAATTAACTGAGTATCACCCACTGCCTCAACTTCTTGCAGCATCTTGTAGAAGTTACCCGCTACCGTGATCCCACGAACTGGTTGAACGCGCTCTCCATCACGGCACAAGAAGCCACTCGCACCAAATGAGAAATCACCACTCACTGCATCCGCACCAGAATGGACACCTTGAAGCTCGACTAACTCTAGGTACTCACCCGCTTTTACTTCTGACGCACTGCTGTTGCCTGTCGCAATCACTTTGTGATTCGCTGATACGTCTAGGCTCGATTTTGCACCGCGAGCGGCACTTGCTGTCGAGACTGCGCCCAAATAACTTGCGGTCTGGCTGTTGTGTAGCAAGGTTTTCAACTCACCATTAGCAATCATCACATTATCTTGAGTAGCGAAGCCTTCACTATCAAAACTTGTGATTGCCATACCATTTGGCATGTAAGCCGTATCGGTAAAGGTAATCAAATCACTCGCAACACGTTGACCAAGCTTGTCACCCAATGGCGTAATGCCTTTCATCGCGCTTACACCAGAGAAAGCACTGCCGAAAGCACCGAATAAACTTGCTAGCGCATTGATGTGGAAAATAGCAGGGTAGTTACCTGTCGCAACCGGAGCGCCTTCCAGAAGATCACGAGCAAGGTTGTAGCCACCTTCGATACAGTAAGCTGGATTCAACTCATCAAAACGGCGACCCAGTGACATTCTACCCGCCATTGACTGTTTGCCGTCTTTTTCAAACAAGGTATACGCGTAACAAGTGAACGAGCGCTCGAAGTGTTGACACAATGTGCCTTGAGTATTGGCAATGATCAGTTGTGTTTCGCCATCGCTGTAACCATTGTAAGGTGCGCTAGAGGCGTGAGGCAGAGCCACTACGCCTTGCTCAAGTGCGAGAGACAGTTCGATTTTTTCGTCAACAGAAGTTGTATCTTCTTGCGCAATCTCAGCAACATCAGTCGCGATTTGGCTGTTCACGCAACTAATAGTCTGATGTTCATCTTGCTTGGAAAAGCGAGCGCTTTGCAGTGCGTTGGTCAGCATCAAATCTAAGCTTGGTTGCTCTAACGACTCAGAATAGCTTGTTGCAACGCGCGCATCTTTCACAACACGAACACCCAGGACTTGGCTTGAGCTTACTTTGTACTCATCCAGCTTTCCTTGGTTCGCTTTCAGAGAAAAGCTGCTGTTGCGGTTTACAATGACGTCCGCTTCTGCACCTTGGCGTTTTGCTTCTGATAGGACGTAATCAACCGCATTAAGAAGTTGTTGTTCTTGGCTCATTAGTTACCGCCTCCTACCAGAATGTTATCGACTTTCAGCGTTGGCTGACCGACTGTTGTTGGCACTGAGCCACTCACGGAACCACACATGCCCGGCGCAAGCGCCATGTCTTTGCCGACCATGCTGATTTCTTTCAACACTTTTGGACCCGTGCTGATCAGCGTTGCTGTTTTCAGAGGTTTGGTGATTTTGCCATTTTCAATGAGATAAGCTTCACGAACAGCAAAGTTGAACTCACCCGTGCCCGGTTGAACCGAGCCGCCGCCCATCTTCTTCGCATAGATACCACGTTCGATGCCTGCCAGCATGTCATCAAGTGAATGCTCGCCCTCTTCGATAAAGGTGTTACGCATGCGCGAGGTTGGTGCAAACTTGTAGTTTTGACGACGACCAGAACCCGTAGGCTCATAACCTGTCTTCATGCCACCCATTTTATCGACCATAAAGCTGGTTAGCTTACCGTCTTTGATCAATTGAGTGCGCTGAGTCTTCATGCCTTCGTCATCAACATGAATCGAGCCCCATTCGTTGGTCATGGTGCCATCATCGACTGCATTCACTGCGGTGTGAGCAACCATTTCGCCCATCTTGTCGTGGAATACGGACGCTTTCTTCGCAACTGAAGTGGTTTCTAGCAAGTGGCCACAAGCTTCGTGGAAGATTACGCCACCAAAGCCGTTACCAATTACCACTGGCATTTCACCCGATGGGCACGCATCCGCACCAAGTTTGACCAACGCTTGCTGCGCGATAGTTTGACCTAGCTCTTTGGCATCAAGCTGCTCACTGAACTCCCAACCAGCAAGAGCGCCAGGACCTTCCATACCAGAAGACTGCTCATTGCCTTTTTGAGCGACAGTATTACCAGCAACTCGGATGTAGTGACGAGTATCGTCAACCTGTAGACCTTCTGAATTGAAAATAGACACTTGCTGTTCGCGCTGAAGTACGCTGCCAATGAACTGGCTGATATGTTCACTCTCAGCACGTGCTGCTTGGTCAACTTGCAATAGGAAAGCAATTTTAGAATCTAGGTTAGCGTCTTTGCCAAGTGGCATACGACAACCATGTTGAATTGGGTAGCGGTTCAGATTGAGAGAACCTGCTGACGCGATTTGCTCACGCTTATCTTTTGCAGCAAGTAGTGAGGTTACGCGTTTTAGTTCGGCTTCATCTGTGCTGTTGGTGTAACCGTAAAGCACTTTATGACCGAAGAAGAGACGAATACCGATACCAAAATCGATACCCGAGTTCACCTTATCTACCTCGCCAGATGCGATCTGGACAGTGTTGGTTTGATGGTGTTCAACGAATAGCTCAGCGAAATCAGCCCCTAAAAAGAGGGCATGATCGATCACCGCTTTCGCTGTTACAGAATTAAGCATGAAATCTCCTTGCTCGTTGATCGTCCTAGCCTTCCCCACCTTTGAGTTAGACTCTGTTTATAACAGTCACAACCTAAATTGGATGACTCAAAAGCATATTGGCAACGCATTAAATATTAACACTTTTTTAACCTTGTTTTATGCTAATCCTTGCTAAGTCAAAGAACGAATCGTTACGTATTATGTCGACATCTCACTATTAGATAGTGTCTTGAACTGCCAGTTTCAATGCAGCACGTTATTTACACTAAATTCTGTTCTTTCGTTACTGCTCTCAAGTCTCATATTTAATCGATTGCCCCCTCTTGGCCGGAAAAAACACGTGCACCGTAACTGAGTGAACTGCTATTATCTTGACGAAATAGTCGGGGGGCCCATGCAGTGAATGCGTCGGCTGAGATCGAAATTCGAGACCCGTTGAACCTGATTCAGTTAGCACTGACGTAGGGAACTATCATCACTTTGCCACTAGCCTGCTTCAAGTCTGTATCGACGCAGCTAGCCTCAACGGATCCATACACCGATCTTCAATGGCCAAGTCAGTTCCTTTACGTCTGTAATAGGAGCGACCATGGCGCAGCAGTCAAGCCAAGAAAAACCATCAACACAGCCACAAGCAGCAACTTCAACAGATACACCGATCGTGTTGACGATTGCAGGTTCTGATAGTGGCGGCGGCGCAGGCATTCAAGCCGACATCAAAGCGATGTCCGCAACCGGCAGTTTTGCTTGCTCGGTAATCACGGCGATTACTTCGCAAAATACCCAAGGCGTTTCTGCGATTTTCCCCATTCCTCTCGACCATGTAGAGAGCCAACTCGATGCGGTATTTATCGACCTCAACATCGTTGCAGTCAAAGTAGGCATGCTGGCCGATTCCGACATCATCAAAGTCGTTGCCAACAAAATTAAACAATACCAGCCAAAACACCTCGTGATTGACCCTGTAATGGTGGCCACCAGCGGCGATCTATTACTGGAACAGTCAGCAATCAGCACTTTAAAAGAAGAATTGATTCCGCTTGCAGACATCATTACCCCTAACCTACCCGAAGGCGCAGCATTGACGGGTAAGCCAGTACCTCAATCAGAATCTGAAATGAACGATATGATTGCTGATTTACGCGCGCTAGGTGCAAAAGCGGTGCTGTTAAAAGGCGGCCACTTAGAAAAAGACGAAAACAGCAACGATCTGCTGATCATGCAAGACAGCGCCGAGTTAATCAGCGCTAAACGCTTTCCAACCAAAAATACCCATGGCACAGGCTGCACGCTGTCTTCTGCTATCGCGTCTTACCTTGGTCAAGGCAACAATCTGCACAAAGCGGTGCACCTTGGTAAGCAGTACATCAGCCAAGCTATCGCGCACGCAGATGAATTGGATGTCGGTAAAGGTCACGGCCCTGTGAACCACTTTTTTGCAGGTCACACGCATGTGCGCTAATGCACTGGGCATTCAGCTTACCGAAGCAAGTCTGCAATACAAAGACAGCCAAACACCAACATTAGCAGGGTTGAGTATGACTATCCCTGCCAATCAATGGACTGTTTTACTTGGTCGCAGTGGTTGCGGAAAAACGACGATCCTTCGTTATCTAGCTGGGTTGTTAGACGACAAAGTCGAATGGCATGGTGAATTAACCACAACGGATGGCATCGCCCTGCACGAGCGTATTGCCTACATGGCACAACAAGACTTGTTGTTGCCGTGGTTAAATGTGTTAGACAACGTCTGCCTCAGTTCTCGATTTTCTCAAGACCAATCACCAGAGCAAAATAAACAACGCGCACTGACTTTACTAAACCAAGTAGGACTCGCAGATTACGCGGATGCTAAGCCAGCTCAGCTCTCTGGCGGCATGAGACAACGTGTTGCCCTTGCTCGCACTCTGATGCAAGACAAGCCTTTGGTTCTGATGGATGAGCCCTTCTCTGCGCTGGATGCGGTTACTCGCCATAAGTTGCAAACCTTATCTGCCGAATTATTGAAAGATAAGACGGTTGTTCTGATTACCCACGACCCACAAGAAGCGGTGCGATTGGCTCACCAACTCTATGTACTGCAAGGCACGCCTGCACAAGCTCAGCACTTGGTTGTTCCGGATTCCAAGCCGCCACGAGTTCTCGATGGAGAGTGCGCAGCGCTACAACAAGCGATTTTGGATCAATTGGAGAAAGACTATGAGTGATATGACTCAGTACAACTCCGTTTCGGCGCGCATTAGTAAAAAAGAACGCGTGACCCATCCGGCTCTACGATTGGTCATCAGCACAGCGGTGATCTTGGGATTGTGGCAGTTGGTTGTTGTGGTATTCGACATGCCAAGCTTCATCTTACCTTCACCAATTGAAGTGCTGGATAGATTGGTCACTCGTTACGATGTCCTGCTCAAACATACTTGGGTTACCGCGCAAGAGATTTTACTTGGCTTGGCGCTTGGATTATCAATGGGTTTGCTGTTCGCATTGCAAATGCTGATGTTCGAGCCGCTGAAGCGTTGGTTATTGCCAATTCTGATTGCTAGCCAAGCGATCCCCGTGTTCGCCATCGCGCCAGTACTGATGCTTTGGCTGGGTTACGGCATTGCATCGAAAGTCGTCATGGCGGCAATCATCATCTTTTTCCCCGTCACGACATGTTGCTACGACGGCTTGCGCAATACACCAACAGGTTACCTCGACCTTGCCAAGACCATGGGTGCGTCTAAATGGCAGTTACTCCGTCATATTCAATTGCCAGCCGCCCTACCAACTTTAGCTTCAGGTATTCGTGTTGCCGTCGTTATTGCGCCAATTGGAGCAGTGGTCGGTGAGTGGGTAGGTTCAAGTGAAGGCTTGGGTTATCTGATGCTCCAAGCTAACGCTCGCATGATCATTGATGAGATGTTTGCGGCGCTGTTTATCCTCGCCGTGCTGTCTATCTCACTCTACTTCATCACCGATAAATTATTGAAAAAAGCCATCCCTTGGGAAAGCAAGTAATTACAGAAAATAACCAAAGAAAATTGGGAAAGAAAAGGAAGAACCCCGTGAATAAAAACAAACTTATGAGCGCTGCTGCTCTACTCGCTTCAGTGGTATCAACCAACGTGCTTGCCGCTGAAAAAGAGATGACACTGATGTTGGATTGGTTCGTCAATCCAAACCATGGTCCTATCGTTATTGCCAAAGAACGTGGTTACTTCAAAGAACAAGGTTTGAAGGTCAACATTCAAGAGCCAGCAGATCCAAGCACGCCACCTAAGTTGGTCGCGGCGGGTAAAGTCGACATGGCGATTTCTTACCAACCAAGCCTAACTATCGATGTCGCGGCTGGTTTGCCACTAATCCGCTCTGCGACTTTGATTGCTACGCCACTCAACACGTTGATGGTGTTGGACAACGGTAAGAATGAAAACCTTGGCGACTTGAAAGGTAAGAAGATCGGTATTGCGATCGCAGGCAACGAAGAAGCGACAATCGGCACCATGCTTGCGCAAGAGAACGTGAAGTTTTCTGACGTACAAATCATCAACGTAGGTTGGGCGCTGTCTTCGTCTCTTGCGTCTGGCAAGGTGGATGCGATTTGGGGCGGTCTACGTAACTTCGAAACCAACCAACTAGCATTAGAAGGTTATAAAGCTAAAGCCTTCTTCCCTGAAGAACACGGCGTGCCAGCGTATGACGAGTTAGTCTTCGTAGCCAATGCAAAAACCTACGACAAAGAAGCCATCAAGGCATTCAACAAAGCACTAGAGCAAGCGACCACTTACATCGTTAACCATCCAAAAGAGTCGTGGAAAGAGTTTGTGGCTTATTCACCAGACACACTCAACAACGAGCTTAACCAACGCGCTTGGAATGACACGCTAACTCGTTTCGCTCTTCGTCCATCTGCAGTGGATCTGAAACGCTACGATGATTATGCCGAATTCATGTATTCACAAAAAATCATCGAAACACTGCCAAAAGCGAAAGATTACGTACCGAGCTTTGACTAATTCTACTGACCTTAGGATCTAAGCCTAGGGTCTTTTGATAACGAGATACCCATAATGAAATACCAAGATTTGATCGACGCTTGCCGCCAAGATTGGCAAGAATACACTGAGCATGCTTTCGTGCAGCAATTGGCGAAAGGCACTCTGGCTCAGCCTTGTTTTCTGCATTACCTAAAGCAGGATTTTCTTTTCCTAAAACAGTACGCACGAGCTTACGCATTAGCGATCTACAAAGCACGTACTTTGGATGACATGCGCCGTGCCCTACCAAGCGTACATGCATTGCTCGATTCTGAAATCGCCCACCACGTGACTTACTGTGAGCAATGGGGACTGACAGAATCCGACTTAGAAAACGAGCCAGAAGATTTCGGCACTGTGGCTTACACCCGTTACGTATTAGATGCTGGCATGACGGGCGATCTTGTTGATCTATACGCGGCACTAGCACCATGCTCTATCGGTTATGCCGTAATCGGTAAGATGCTGATTGAAGACGAAAGCACTGTGCTCGAAGGTAACCCATACGCAAGTTGGATCAACCTCTACGGTGGTGAGGAATTCCAATCTGGTGTCGCAAAAGGTGCAGAACACTTTAATCAGTTATTGGCGGAAATCGATATCAATAGTCAGCGTGGTCAAAACCTGATTCAGGTATTCAAAACTGCAACGCGTATGGAAGTGGCATTCTGGCAACAAGGTCTAAACGCTCAGCAAGATTAATCGGAGAGTCTCATGTTAATTGAACAAATCACCCAAGCATTAACCGCAGTACGCCAGCAAAAGCCATTAGTCGTCAACATCACTAACTACGTGGTGATGAATAACACAGCAAACGCACTATTAGCGATCGGCGCTTCTCCAATCATGGCGCACTCCAAGCAGGAAATGGCAGAGATGATGTCGTTCGCGGGTTCACTGGTTATCAACATTGGTACCCTAGACAGCGTTTGGACACCACGTATGAGCTATGCCGTAGAGCAAGCCAATGCCAATGGTAAAATCGTTGTACTCGACCCTGTCGGTTGCGGAGCAAGCTCACTACGTACAGAGACATCACGTGAAATCGCACGCCTTGCAGACAAGTTGATCATTCGTGGTAACGCTTCAGAAATCATCGCTCTCGCTGGCGAGCAAGCACAAAGCAAAGGCGTTGATGCGTTAGACAGCAGCGACGCAGCACTTGGCGCAGCCAACTTCTTAGTCGCAGAGTATGGTGCAAGTGTAGTGATTTCTGGCGAGACTGATTACATCGTCACGAAAGAGCAAACCGTCCAGTTGAATAATGGTCACGAGATGATGCCTTACGTAACCGGAATGGGCTGTACACTAACGGCACTGACGGGTGCTTTCGCTGCTGTTGGTGATGATACCGGCCTTGCTGCAGCGGCGGTACTGGGCGTTGTTGGCGAGATTGCAGCGGAACAAGCTCGCGGCCCAGGTAGCCTGCAAATGAACCTGTTGGATGAGCTTTACCAGTTGGATGAAGAAACGCTGGCAAAACGCTTAAAGCTGCAAGTGAGCTAAGCTTTGCTCTAATAAATACCGGCCTCTCATTCCATCTAGGAGAGGCCCAAAGGAAACACAATGAACGCCTATCGTTTATATTTGGTCACCGACGACCAACAAGATTTAGCCACACTAAAGCGTGTTGTGAGAAAAGCCGTGAAAGGTGGGGTCACCATGGTACAGGTGCGCGAAAAACATGGTGACGTTCGTGCATTTATTGAACGAGCTCAAGCCGTGAAGACGATCCTTGAAGGCACTGGCGTCCCGTTAATCATCAATGATCGTGTTGATGTTGCCCTTGCCGTCGATGCCGATGGTGTTCACCTCGGGCAGTCAGACATGCCAGCAGAGATCGCTCGTCAATTGATTGGCCCAAACAAGATTCTCGGCTTATCGATTGAGACTGAAGAGCAGTTGGCAGAGGCGGGGTCTCTGCCCATTGATTACATCGGCTTGAGTGCCATCTTCGCGACGCCGACCAAAACCAACACCAAAAAACATTGGGGTATTGATGGTTTGAAAATGGCGTTAGAGACGACTTCACTGCCGATTGTTGCCATTGGCGGCATTAACGAAACCAACATTCCTGCCCTGAGTGCGACAGGTGTACACGGTTTGGCTTTGGTTTCTGCCATTTGTCATGCAGAAAACCCAACCAAAGCAGCAGAGTACTTACTTTCTCTGATGGATTAAGACCCCAACGCTTAAGGATGAGCGCCTTTACCCTCCGGATAAATGTCATCAATTCATCACTCAACCTTCATTCCCTCGTCAAATTGACAGAGCGTTGATAAGTTTTTCACGCCAGATAACGTAAGATAAGCCCCTTATTTTCACGTGGTTGAATAACCCTCAATAAAAACAAAACGCTCTCAATGAAAACCAAAAAATATGGATTGATGATGCTCGCCTTGCTTGTTCTTGGCATCATCCCGATGTCGCTGTTTGGCTCTTATCACAATCTCACGTCACAGGTGCCTGAAAGTCTGGGTATTACTTTTACTTTGCTCACAGATTCTGCTGGTAGCAAAGGCTTTTTAATTACGTTAACACTGCTACTGCTTTCTTTATTTCGCTTTAAACCAAATCGCACTGAGTGGATGCAAAAACTCTCAATGTTAGGGTTGTTACTGGTGATTGGCTTTGCCAGCAAAACGGGGCTAAAACTGATGACAGAAAGCCCGCGTCCCTACACGGAATTGCTCGCAGCAGAACAATTGATTGAAACACCAGAAACGTTTTATCAGTTGGATACAAAGCAGCAAGCCAACGTAATTAACCAGATTTCTGAACACGTCAGTGATTGGCGAACGCGCCATTGGCAAGGCGAAAAAGACTATTCTTTCCCATCCGGCCATACGATTTTCGTTTCGATTTGTTTGGCTTTCTTTGGCGGGTTGTTCTTACAGAACAAGTGCTATATCTCTGCACTGTCATTATGGATGTGGGGAATGAGCGTCGCATATAGCCGCTTATGGCTGGGCATGCATCGCCCTGAAGATTTAATAGGCTCAGTCTTGTTTGTCGCGATTGTATTTACTTTACTCCCGACATTTCAGATTAAGAAACAGATGCCGTTTGTTTCTCTTGCTTCGCGCTAATGTGAACGATGACTAGATAAAAAAAGAAGCCAGCGATTCGCTGGCTTCTTGCTTTAAAGCGCTACTTTTTTCTAACCATTTCTTGGTGGTTCAAACGCTGTTAGTTCTAATTCTGGGCCAGTGTATTTTTCAATACGAACCAGTGCCGAGTTCGCCGCACAGCCGTTTGCAAGTCGAGAGGTCGGAATATCCAACGTTAACACGTTACAACCGCCGTTCTTACAAATGCCGGTTTTCGGATCCAAATCCGGCCAACCGCCTTCATGAATACATACTGAGCCTTGCTTGATTCGGTCAGTCACTTCTGCACCAACCAATACTTGGCCACGGTTGTTAAACGCACGAACTAGATCGCCCGTTTTAATACCACGCGCTTTCGCATCTTCAGGGTGAATCCAAATAGGTTCACGGTTTGCAATTGCGTACTCTTCGCGAATCTTCGCGTAGTTAAACTGGCTGTGTAGACGATGCGCGGCGTGCGCGGTCATTAGCTGCAACTCGCCATCTTTTGCATTGCCGGTGTACTCGGTTGGTGCCATCCACGTTGGGTGTGGAGGACAGTCTTCCAACTGGTAACCTTCAATGGTTTTCGAGAAGATTTCGATCTTACCACTTGGTGTACCGAGTGGATCCATGATCGGGTCTTCACGGAAATCCGCGTAACGAACAAACTGTGCGTTCTTCTCGTTCCACTTCATCTCGATCAGTTGGTTATCTTCCCAGAACTTGCTGAAGTTCGGCATTGCTACGCGAGAGCCACGGCCACCTTGTTGCGCCGCCTTGTAGAAGCCGTACAGCCATTCCATTTCAGTTTTGCCTTCGGTGTATACGTCACGGCCACCAGGAGCTAGCATCTCTGCCATGTCCGCGAATACATCGAAATCATTACGCGCTTCACCTTGCGGCTCAACCACTTGCTTCATTGGCACCAAATGTTGGTTACTGTAATCACCCGTCATCGTTAAGTCGTTACGCTCGAACGATGTGGTAATTGGCAGAACGATGTCCGCATGCTTCGCAGCCGCCGTCCAGTAAGGCTCTGAAATCACGATCAGCTCAGGCTTTTGCCACGCTTTAATCAAACGGTTGGTGTCTTGGTGGTGAGTAAAGTTCGCACCACCGGCCCACCAAATCATCTTGATGTCCGGGAACGTCAGTTCATGACCGTTATGATGGTAGGATTGACCTGGGTTTTCCAACGCCTCGACAATACGCGCCACAGGGAAGCTTTGCACCGCGCCAGACACCGCCCAGTCGTTCCCCGCAGAAGAGCCGCCACCCAGCGATGCCGAAATCGCAGGAAGCACGCCAGCGTCACGAGCAGGGTTACCACCGTTTGAGTAGTGGTAAGAGAAACCAAAACCACCGCCCGGTAAACCGATCTGACCCAACATCGTTGCCAGTGTAACCAGCATCCAGTGACGCTGCTCACCGTATTGTTGGCGCTGCATGCCCCAACCCGCCATCAGCATGGTGCGGTTTTTACTGAAGATGTCAGCCAGTAGCTCAAGTTGCTTCGCAGGTACGCCACAGATTTGTGATGCCCATTCTGCTGATTTTTCTACGCCGTCTTCTTCGCCCATCAGGTACGCTTCAAACTTGTCGTAACCTGCGGTGTATTTATCGAGGAAGGCTTTATCGTGCTTACCTTGTTTCACCAAGGTGTGTGCGATACCCATCATCATTGCCACGTCGGTCATTGGGTGAGGAGCAATCCACTCCGCATTCTCGCCAAAGAACTCGATGGTTTCAGAACGAATTGGGTCAATCGCAATAACCGTCTTGCCTGATTTTTTCAATTGATGGAAGAATTCAAGACCAGCACAGTCTGTTGAGCTCCACGCGATTTTTAGAGTGTTGATTGGGTTTAAGCCCCAAAGCACAACCACATCGCTGTGCTCTAATACCACTGGGTACGTGGTTTGTTGCTCGTACACTTCGATAGAGCCCACAACGTGCGGCATGATGATCTGCGCAGCACCCGTTGAGTAGTCACCCAAGTGGCCTGAATAGCCGCCCGCCATGCTCATGTAACGTTGCAGCAAGGTTTGTGCTTTGTGCAGCACGCCACTTGAACGCCAGCCGTAAGAACCAGCAAACACAGAAGCCGGGCCATATTCTTTACGAATGCGCATGTGCTGCTCGTGGATCAGCTTGTAAGCTTCATTCCAAGACACCCGTACAAATTCATCGCTGCCACGAACTCCTTCGGGAGCTGATGGGTTTGCCAAGTAACCTTTGCGAACCATTGGGTACTTAACACGCGCCTTGGTATGCACTTGGTCAGGCCCAGTAGTTTGTAGACTATTTGGTACAGTTTGTGGAAGAGCATTAGTAGTCGAAACCAACTTACCATCTTTCACTTCACACAGCATTGGGCCCATGCGGCCCGCCGTTAGAATGCCTTTGCCGCGAGCATTAGAAGACGCAACAGACATAGGTGCAAATGAAGTGAATGCCATTGCACCAGCCGCCATACCAGTGCCTTTTAGAAATCCGCGACGGGTCATATTAGTCATAATCTTATCCTTCTATTTATCGTTAGTGACCAACCACATCTTTCGCGTGGTGCTGGAAGAACTTGGTTAGAATTTCTAGGTTCTCGGCTGAAATATCAGTTCGATCACCCATACTTTTCGCTACCGGTCCCCATGCATTCACTGTGAAGTGATTTGAAGGAATTTTCGCGTGACAAGTTGCACAGTAAACGTTGTCCAACTCTTCTGCGTATGACCATACGGGTTCAAGCGTGTCTACAACTGGAGAATCAATAGCACCTGTTAGAGAAACCGCGCGCCATTCGTTGCCGTAAACATCTGCCTCAAATTCACCAGTTTCAAGCGCTTGTTGGCCTTGCTCTGTTAGCGTTGCTACGATGGCACGTTGACCTTCTCCCATGTAAAGCACTTGCTCTGCGCCTTTCATTTGGAATGCGTTCAACTTAACAGTGCGGTTGTCGCCTTCAGAGCTGATTACTTCCAACTTCGTCGTTGGGTTAATTTTACCCATCTCACCCATTACGATTTCAGTCACAGGGTAAACGACTTTGGCACCAGGTGATGTTTTTGTGGTGAAGCTCATCAACGTTTCAAATGCCTTACTGTCTAGCTCTGCTTCTGGTGCAAAGTGCGCCACACCTTTATGACAATCGATACACGTTTGATCGTTTGCTTTCGCGTAAGCGTGCATCTTCGCCGCATCACGTGATTGCTCAAACTCTTCCATTGCATCGAAATCATGACACGAACGACACGTCGCTGAATCATTTTCACGGAACTGAGCCCATACCGTTTCAGCCATATCTTTACGATGTGCTTCATATTTCTCTGGCGTGTCGATCTTACCTGTCACAAATTCATGGTAGATGTCTTTCGACGCGCGAATTTTGGTGATCAGGTAATCCATTGGTTCTTGAGGAATATGACAGTCAGAACATTCCGCGCGAATGCCTTTCGCATTACTGAAGTGCACTGAGCCTTGGTACTCTTTGTAAGGGGTTTCCATAGAGTGGCACGAGAGACAAAATTCAGTATCTGAGGTGTAATGCATTACTGCCGCACTCCCCCCCAAAGTTAACCAGCCCACACCAATGCCGGCAGCAACCAGCAGTGCAACATATCGTTTTTTTATTGACATAATTAGCAACACTTCCAAATAAAATGTAATTATAGGTCGCAAATTACTACTTTATGGGTAGTCCTCTCTTGATCCACATCATTTCCGTGTTGCTCTGTATGCCTCAAGTATGAAATTTTGTTATTTGCATCTCAAAGATGAATATATGGCAATAATCCATTACCCAGCCAACTATTCACCACATAAATCACTTTTATGAATGCAACTATTTGATTAAACAGATAAGAGGATGAGAGACTGAATCTCCACATTGATGCAGTAAGGACACGCATGTCAGTTTACATCGAGACGCACAGAAGCCAATTAAGACCCATCAAAGCCAGTGACTGGGAACTCTTTCAACGATTACTCTCCGAACAAGAGGTTATTGCGCTCTGTTTCGATCGTCCCAGCGAAACAGAAATAAGAGAAAAATTTGCTTCGCGATTATTACCATGGACCCCAAATTGCCAGCATTGGCTTTGCCTTGTAATACTCGATAAGCAATCTGAACAACCCATCGGCATCACTGGCTTTGCTATTGAAAACGGTAAGGCAGAGGTAGGTTACTTACTTTTGCCGGAATTTCATGGCCAACAGTTTGGAACAGAAACTCTTCAAGCGCTTTTATACTGGGCAACCTCGACACATAACATCAACCACTTTTCCGCGACGGTCACTGAAGGCAATATTGCGTCAGAGCGTGTCCTGATAAAATGTGGTTTCGAACTCATTGAGGTCATTCCAGACGCATACCAAATTGGTGGCAAACCCTACGCCGATAAAATCTACTCACTACATAAATAAGGACGTATTTTGAATAAAGTAGTCATCATTACCGGCGCAAGCCGAGGCATTGGAGCCGCAGCGGCAAAAAAGCTGGCCGAGCAAGGCTATCGCGTTTGCGTTAATTACCGCACTCAGCAAGAGGCCGCCGACCAAGTTGTGGCAGAAATACAAGCAAACGGTGGCAAAGCGATTGCCATCGCCGCAGACGTAGCCGATGAGAAGCAAGTGCTCTCCTTGTTTGATGAAACAGAACGTGAATTTGGTGCAGTGACGCACTTGGTCAACAACGTTGGCATCCTATTTACTCAATCGCCTTTGTCAGAAATCAGCTTGGAACGCTTTCAGAAAGTAATGAACACCAATGTGAATAGCTGTTTTCTCTGCTGTCGAGAAGCGGCGAGGCGATTCAGTGCAGGCGGTGCAATTGTGAATGTCTCCTCTGGAGCGTCGCGCTCAGGAGCGCCATTTGAGTATGTCGATTACGCCACATCAAAAGGCGCGATGGATACCTTAACTAAAGGGCTCTCGCTAGAGTTGGCAGAGCGCAATATTCGCGTCAATGGCGTTCGACCTGGTTTCATTTACACTGATATGCATGCCGACGGCGGAGAACCAAACCGAGTAGGTAGACTCAGCCCTCAAATTCCTCTTAAACGCGGTGGCACGGTAGAAGAAGTAGCAAATGCGATCGCTTGGCTATTAAGTGACGAAGCCTCTTATGTCACAGGATCATTTATCGATATTGCAGGGGGCAGATAGAATGCAAGTCCATATCCGACAAGCGATTCCCGATGATTTAGACGAAATTTTTCAGCTTAATTTTCAAATTAATTCACTGCATTTTGCGAATGCGCCAGAAGCCTTTGTTGCGCCTTCAGAAGCTGACCGCGAATTTCTTGCACAAGCACTAGAGAACAAAGAGCGACTCTTTTTGATTGCCGAACGCGAACAGCAAATTCTCGGCTTCTTAACCGCGATGATCACCCAAAACGACACCGTCAGTTTTCTGATCAAAGACCCAATTTGTCGCGTGGGAACAATTGTTGTCGATGAAGCGCAAAAGCAGCAAGGAATCGGCCGCCAACTGCTCCTAGCCTGTGAGCAATGGGCGCGCGACGCCAATGCCACACAAATTCGATTGGAAGTGATGGAATTCAATCAGCCAGCACAGCGCTTTTACGATAATCAAGGTTTTAAAACTAACTCACGCATTATGCTGAAACATTTGTAACGATAACGACAATTAAGCGCTTTTCACGACTAAACCCACCTAAATCGTATTTATCGATGCAATTTACCCCCTAATTTTAGAAAAAGACGATATGATGTGCGGATAAGGAGATTCGAACATGATTTATCTTTTCGATTGGGGGAACACCTTGATGGTAGATTTCCCTCACGCACAAGGAAAAATGTGCGATTGGGAACACGTAGAAGCAGTTCCTAAAGCCAGAGAAACACTGGCAATACTTTCCCAAAATCATCCCATCTACATTGCGACCAGTGCATCTGATTCCAACATGGAAGAGGTTCAGCGTGCATTTGTTCGCGTCGACTTAGACCAATACTTAAATGGCTATTTTTGTTTTGCCAACCTCGGCATCGCTAAAAACCAACCTGAGTTTTATCTCGCCATCGCAAAACAGTTAGGGGTTAACGTGAGTGGAATAACCATGGTTGGCGATTTACCTCACAAAGATATTTACCCTGCGATGAAAGCGGGCGTAAACACAATTTGGTTTAACCCAACGGGCGCTGATGCACCAGCCGAAGCCATTCCTAACCAAATTCGTTGTTTATCTGAGCTTATCCCCTAACCGTTACTAACCTGCACTAATCAAGGAAGATGAATGCAAATCAGATCCATCAAGGTGAGCGATATCGCGCGCTTCACCGCGCTGTGGAATCGAGTGTACTCCGAAGGGGAATTTTTGATTTCTCCAGCACCCGATAACGCAACGCTTCGCAGAATCCTGCAACGTGTGGAAAACGAGTCCATCCCTCAGTTTGTCGCGTTTGACCGCCAAAAACTTATCGGTAGTGTTGAAATCTACCCAGCTGAGATGTGCGGTTACGAAAGAGAGCAACGCCTTCGCGTCGGTATTCTTGGTATTCACATCGACAAAAACTACCGAGGCAAAGGATTGGGGCGAAAACTGTTGGCTGTCGCGATCGCACGTGGTTGGGAATTTGGTTACGACCAAATCGCACTCTACGTATACACAACCAACACACCAGCGATTGCTTTGTATGAACGGTTTGGATTTGAACATCAGGGGGAACTTGGGGAAGTGACCTTGCCAAATGGTAAAGTCTTGATGAGTCAAAAAATGATATTGTATAAAGCGCAAAGCCGTTCGAAAAGCCCAGATTTGTAGACTCACGATAACCGTTGTTCGCAACACTTATTCGGGGTTAACACCCTTGCGTCACATGCCCTCGAACAATTGAATCGTTAGAGGCTTGATTCACGTAGTAGAAATAGCATGCCTCTTCTGCCAGTGTGTAACCTTGCGGCCAAATGTACACCACGCGATCAACACCCGATTTATCTAAGAACTGATAATCAGGAATAGCGACAAAATGAGCACTGTTTGGGTGCTGCTGACCGATGATGCAAAAATCACTGCCTTTGCACGGCACGTCAATTTTCGAGTAACCTCTGGCTGGTAGATCGATTTCTAACAAAGCTCGAATACTATCGGCACTCGCTTCTGGCATGCCTTTGCGTGTTTTGACTTGTTGGTCAATGTAGTGAACGTGCTCTTGGCCGTAAGCGTTATCAATCACTGATTGAGCATGGAAGAACTTGAGAGCCGTACCCAAAGAAGACTGAGAACTGTGCAGCATCGCAGCGTATGCTTGGCGATGAATATCGAGTAGTACTGGTAAAGCAGCTAATGCGATGAAAGCCAAAGTGGTAAGCACTATGGTGATTTCCATCAGCGTAAATCCCTTTGATTTCACGTTTCTTATCTCAACTAGCCCAAGACAATAGCCCCACATCCATGTGAGACCGAGCCAATATATCGCCAATTTTTTACGATTAAAGGCCCAAAGGGTAAGAAGAGACAAACACCACGCAAACTTGAGAACAGCACCCAAAGAGCAGTGTAACAAAACGACGCTATGTGTCAGATATTAGACGATTTTTACTCTCTAGTTACTGAGTAAAGGCACATTATTTCGCACCAGACCACGACGAACATTCGTGCACATTTTGCCAAAACGACGAATCTCATCGAACTGCGGAACAATGCCGCGCTCCATGGCTGACTCCCAATAAGTGACTTCTGAATCGACCATTTCCAACAATTTCTTCGGACAGCCAATGCACTGCCCTTCTGGTCCACATACAAACGTTTCTGGTTCATAAATTGGTAGTTCCGCTTTTACTTGCTCGATGATGCTACGCATGGCGGTCATTCGATCTGGCTTTACCTTCATCATTCTGCTCCACGGATTAAGATGAAGCAGATTGTACCCACTGATACGCAAATGTCCCTACCCAATTTAGGTATATTCTGTTTGAATCGATTTCTTTATCGTCAGATCCGGCTTTTTAACCACCAAATACACCGCCGTAGCTGCCAGTACGAAACCAGAAATCCCCATCCAATCAAATGACTCTCCAAACGCGAGCCAAGCCTGAATCGCCGTCGTTGGCGGCACCAGGTAGAATACAGAAGCTACGCTCGATGCAGCACCGTTCTTAACCATGTACAGCAGCAGTAGAATAGCTACACAAGAGAGTACGACGACCAACCACAACACAGTCAAAATAAACTCCAGTTCCCACTGCACTTGCATGGTTTCAAACTGCATCGCAACGGGCAGAAACATGACGAGAGCGGCCAAATATTGCACCGTCGCACCACCCACCATATCCACTTGTTGGCAATGTTTTTTCTGATAAAGCGTCCCTAGCGTAATACCAACCAAAGCCAATAAACACAAACCAATAGCCAGCACTTTATGCTGCTCGGATTGCCACTCCATTTTGCCCATCAACACCATAGCGATACCGACAAAACCAAGAGCCAAACCCAGCCATTGCGAGGGCTTAAACTCCTCACGAACAAACGCCACCAGCAAAGCCGCGGTTAAAATCGGTTGAATGCCCACCAGCAACGAACTCAACCCCGCAGGCATACCCAAGGCGATAGCGAAATAAGTACCGCCCAGATAGAAACCGTGGATCAACGCACCAACCACACAGCTGTGCCAAAAATCTTTTCCTGTCGGCAACCTTCTACGCAATACCGCCACAAGAACCAAAAACAATAAGACATTGAATGCCATACGGATAGAAAGTAGTGTCGCTGGCTCGGCATATTGCAAACCAAAACGCGCACCAACGAATCCAGAAGCCCAAAGGATGACAAATACAAAAGGGATGGCTCGGATTAACATGATCGCCTCACTCACGCTTGTTTTATGTTTTGAGATACTGCTAATGTAATTAGGTACAGTGTTTTCAAAAAGTGACAGATGGAAGTGTTTTTATGGGTACAGATTTATTGGGAAGCGGTGAAGGGAATAAGTACCTCGTGGTGGAAAAACACCTCAAACAAGCCATCAATGGTGGCGTTTATCAGGCGGATGATCGACTGCCCTCCATTCGCTTGTTGAGCCAAGAATTAAACGTCAGTAAAAATACCGTGATTCGTGCGTATCAAGAGCTGGAAGCACAAAACTTGGTTTACTCGGTACCCAAATCGGGTTATCGAGTTAAAGTCGCCTTGCCGACCTCTCGCTCAATTCCGGATCCGACTCGCGTGGATTTGCTCTCGATCTGCAAAGAAATCCTTACTTATCCTGAATACCAAGAGCGTTTGCCTACCGGTTCTGCCCACCCAAACATTGACTCCCCCGCAATCAAAAGCTTGTACGCCGAGATCGGCCGCCACAGTCGCCAGCAAACACATGTACCGAGCCATTACCAATTACCACCCGGTGATCACCTCTTAATCAAACAACTAGCGAAAATCACGCAAGATTTGGGCACACCAGCCAAGTTGGATGAGATCATGGTGACGCACGGCGCTCAACAAGCAATAAGCCTAGCGCTGCGCGCAACGACACAAAAAGGCGATATCGTCGCGGTGGAGTCTCCTTGTTATTTTGGTAACTTATTGATGCTCGAATCACTCGGCCTCAAAGTGGTGGAAATCCCGAGTTGCCCACGAGACGGTATGTGCCCCGAAGCCTTAGCAAAAGCGATGTCGACATGGGACATAAAAGCGATCATCGTAACGCCAAACTTCACCAATCCTACTGGTGCCATGATGCCGTTAGAAAAGCGCCAGCAATTGCTATTGGCGTCCGGCAATGTTCCTATTATCGAAGACGATGTGTTTGGCGGGTTAAGCTATGACAAGCCGTTGCCAAGCTTGAGATTGCTCGATGACAAGCAACGCGTAATTTACGTAAATTCGTTATCCAAAACGCTCGATTCGCGTTTGAGAATTGGTTGGATGTTGGCGGGGCGATATCGAGATCAAATTGAGCAATATCTACTGTGTGAAAACATGGGCAGTTTGAACCTAATGCAATCCGCCGTGGCAACGTTTCTAACGTCAGGCAAGTATCGAACGCATACTGCGCGAATGGGTCGGGTTTATCAAAACAACATGCGCCGATTTATCCAGATGCTTCATCAATACTTAGATGAGCACGAATCTCTAAAAAATCGATACCAGATCAACGCCGTGCAAGGTTCGTTCTTGCTTTGGTTGCGACTGCCCGAAGACACGGACAGCTATGCGTTGTATCAAGCATGCAATAAGCACAGAATCAGCCTACTTCCCGGCACCGTATTTGGCACTCAAGGGCAATATCGGCATTGCGTACGCCTCAGCGTGGCAAACTTTGGTCATGAAACCGATTGGAGTCACGCGATGCAAACTCTGGCAAAATTGATAAAAAAACATGCCTGTTAACTCGCTCTTGCTAAATGAATTTATGCCGACATACGCAAACAGGTAACAACAAAAAACTCCACGCAAAGGTGGAGTTTTCTCGTATCGTCATCGCTTTCAGTGCGACTTAATTTGCCACATTCTCGCGACGTTTTCGGCTAAATTAGCAACGTTGACGTCGGCCTCTTTCATGGCCTCGGGTAAGCTCATCGCCCTTGGTACACAAGCAAACACCGCATCAATGCCGCACTCATAAACCGCCTGATAGTTGTCGCCCACACAGCCTGCTAATGCAATGACTGGTAAATTACACTGCTTGGCCACCTGAGCAACGCCCATCGGCGTTTTGCCATGTGCGGTTTGATGATCGATTCGACCCTCGCCTGTAAATACGATATCCGCATCCGCAACATGCTGAGCAAGTTTGACCGTATCAAGCACAATCTCAATTCCCGGTTGCAAACGTGCTGGCGTATACCCGAGCAAGGCCGCGCCCATACCACCAGCAGCACCCGCCCCTTCACGAGTCAGTACATGCTTACCCGTCGCTTGTTCCGTCAACTCGCCAAACTTGCGCAATGCGTTATCGAGCAGAGTGACGTCTGATACGCTCGCTCCCTTTTGCGGGCCAAAGATAGCCGACGCGCCTTTGTCACCACAGAGTGGGTTATCAACATCGCACGCTACCAACACTTCGCAAGTTGCTAAACGAGGGTCAAGGCCAGAAATATCGATGGACGCAAGCGCCGCTAACCCGCCTCCATTTGGGGTAATTGCATGACCAGATTCATCAAGAAACGCCACCCCCAACGCGGTCAACATGCCCACGCCACCATCATTGGTAGCGCTGCCGCCCAAACCAATGATTAAGCGTTGAATGCCTCTGTCTAGCGCGTGTTTGATCAGCTGTCCAGTACCAATGCTACTGGTCAGTTTTGGGTCGCGAGCATCACTCGGCACAAGGTGCAGACCACTGGCCTCCGCCATTTCAATAACCGCGGTTTCGCCGTTGCCGAGGATGCCATAAAACGCTTCAACATCATTCCCTAATGGCGCGGTCACCGTTGTGAAGACTTGTTCGCCTTGAGTTGCATCTATCAAAGATTGAACCGTGCCTTCGCCACCGTCTGCGACCGGAACCGTAACAAACTCGGCATCATGCCATACGCGAGCAAGACCCGTCTTGATCGCCTCACTCACTTGTTTGGCGGTTAAGCTTTCTTTAAATGAATCAGGTGCAATTACCACTTTCATACGTATTTCCAGAGACTTATAAGAGAACGAGGCTCAAAATGTACACCAATACCATTGCCGTGACACCTTGAACGAGCGTAGCCATGGTTTGCGCGCGGTACGCTAAGCCCACGGACATGCGGCTAAACTGCGAAACTACCCAGAAGAAACTGTCGTTTGCATGAGAAACCGTCATCGCACCTGCACCGATCGCCATCACCGTTAATACGCGCCCCATTTCTGAATCGAGCCCCAATTGCGTAAGCATAGGCGCAACCAAAGCCGATGTGGTCACCAATGCAACCGTTGATGATCCTTGCGCCGACTTTAGCGCAGCCGCAACGATAAATGGCATGAAAATACCCACGCCCAGCGCCGATAGCGTCGTACCTAAGTATTCACCTAGCGGCGTGGCTTTTAATACCGCGCCAAATGCACCACCCGCACCGGTAATCAAAAGAATAGGCGCAGCAGCCGTAATACCTTGGCTGATTCGCTCGCCAAATTCTTTAATCTTGTTGTCTGACTTGAGTAGGCGAACAGAAAGGAACAGGCCAATCACCAACGCCGTTAGTGGCTGTCCTAAGAAAGTCAGAACATCAAACACAAAACCTTCGCCCAGCGGTAGGCTTGGGAATTTCGCGATAGAGCCAAAACAGATCAATAAGATAGGAACAAAAATAGGAGCGAATGCTTGGCTCGCCGTTGGCAATTTGCCGTAAGACGCTTTGAGTGCTTGCCAGTCTTGCTGAATTTCTTCTGCGGCTTCAATGCCATCTGGTTCAACATGTTGGAATCGGTTCGCCCACAACATCCCCGCTAACGCCGCAACCGCTGCAACAAACACACCCACACCAATCACTAAACCAAGGTTAGATTCCAGGCCTAAGTTACCCGCAGCGGCAATCGGACCAGGAGTTGGCGGCACAAACGTGTGCGTTGCGTATAGGCCAGTTGCCAACGCCACACTCATCGCAACGCTTGAGGTTTTTAAACGCTTCGCGAGTGATTCTTTGAGCGAGTTCAGAATGACAAAGCCTGAATCACAAAATACTGGAACAGAAACGATGTAACCGATGATACTCATGGTCAATGTAGGGAAACGCTCACCCAACACTTTGATGACCGTATCGGCCATGGTGATCGCCGCACCACTTTTTTCCAAAATAACACCAATGATGGTACCTAAAACGATAACCAAACCAATGTAACCAAGGATGCCGCCAAAGCCAGAAGCAATGGTTTTGGCAATGCTATCTGCCGGTAAGCCGTAAGCAAATGCCGCAAGGAACGCCGCGATTATCAGCGCTAAAAAGGGATGTAATTTGAATTTGGTGGTCGTGAGCACAATAAATGCGATCACCCCGAGCAGGATTAATATAAGGTTCATGATAACTCCATTTATTCTTATTTTGCTGAGCGAGTCCGTGTTGGCTCACTCAACATGTAGGGACGCATGAATTATTAATCGTTTGCTTTAGAATTCCTTTAGGCGGAGTGACAAATGATGTGGTCAAAAAATGACGCGTATTGTGCAGATGCACAATATCACGACATTTTTGAGAGCCGAGTCGCAATATAAAGCTCCGCTAACCCCACAAAATTGGTAGTTGGTAGCCCTGTTATCTCGGTGATTTTCTCTAACCGATAGCGCAGAGTGTTCCGGTGAATAAACAGCATTTTAGAGCATTCTGTTACGTTGCCATTGCATTCAAACAGTGCATCTAGGGTTTTCAATAATTGCCCAGATTTGTCTTTCTCTTTCAACCGTTTCACACCATCAATAATTTGTTCACCTTGCCAAATATCCGCCAACGGCGCTAACAGCACAGGCAAACGAAGTTCATCGAACAGGTACTTACGTTTCTCTGGGTAGAACTGCTTGCCAATGGCTAATACCTGTTTCGCGCTTTGGTATGACAACGCGACATCTTTAGGTTCATTAAACAGCTGCCCTAGCGCAATGTGAAACGTATGTGAATCGTGATCGCTTAAACGCGACATCAACTTATCAATGCGTTCACTTTCAACTTGGCTATCCCACTGCTTGGCGGAATGACACGGTTTCAACACCACAATTTCATTCACCGAGACAATCGCAACCAGGTTGTTACGCTCTGGGTATTCAAGCAGCTCAACAATATTGCGCACACTCTTCATGCTTTTCGAGGCGGACGGCGTCGAGACTTCAATCACCGTTGCCACCCGTGGTTGAGTAACATCGATAGAAAGACGCATCGCCCAATCTTTCAGCTCTTCATCGGTCAATTTGCCATTGATCCAAGCCAGAATAAACTCTTCACGATGACGTCTGTCCCACTGAAATTTTTCCACCAGCGCAGCTTGCTCGATTGTTAGTTCAGCGGTCATTTTAACCAGTTTTGCAAAATCTCGGATTTTCTCCGGCTCTCCTGTGACGCCAACAATACCGACCACGTCGCCATGTAATTTCAACAACATATTGATACCGGGTTTGACACCCTGCAACGTCAAACATTGCTGCTCATTAAGCTCTAGCGAATCGCCATGATTCAGCGCCAGTACCGCGCCATCATGCACTTGCCCAACACGTTTAGGGTCGCCACTGCCAATGATGATGCCTGCCGAGTTCATCACATTCACATTGTGACCAATGATGGACATGGTTCGATCAACAATTTGTTGTGCTAAAGCGTGGTCGAGAATCACCATTTCGAGTTTCCAAATTGACCGTTTAATCACTCAATAAATCACAAATGGCAAACTATCGCGATGCTGCGGTTCTAAATAACGGAAGCAGCTCAAAGCATTATCCAATTACCCATATTTAAAAAGTGGATTAACCTTCATTTTTAGCAGCGGGTTATATACTTAGAACAAAGGTTACCAATGCATTCTTCACTGTGCATTGATGCCACTCGTCTACCTACAGAGGAGAGATCAACATGGAGTTACGGAATAAATCGGGGGAAGTTGCAAATATTGCTGATAACCTCACTTTGAAGGAAATCACAGAAATGGGCTACACCGTAGATTTATGCGATGAAGCATTTGCTCCTGGAGAGCATTGGAAAGCGGAAGGTAAAACGCAAGGTATGGGCGAGTATCCAGAGGAGTAAACGTCCTGACGAACCAGCGCAAAAAAGCGCTCCACAAACAGAAAAGCCGAGCGACTTAACGCTCGGTTTTTTACTTCTGAACTTCTTGAATAAACAAGCTCATCTCTTCAAGATAGTTGCCGTTTGAGCATCCCCAGTCGGTGACCTCAATCAACTCTGTAACTAACTGTCCAGACTCATCATCTTGCACTCTCTGCACAAACGCTTCAAAACGTTCCAGTTGCGCCTGACTCTTAACGCCATGCACGGCATATTCTACAAGCAAGCCGTTATAAGTCTGCCAGCGCTGGTCGCCAGCAACATCATTGCTTAAAATCACAGAACACTTTTGTTGAATGCTTTCAACCGCATCATTTCTTGGTGGCGCGACTGTAGAACATCCAACTAAAATCGTACCTACCGCCAATAACGTAACTTTTGTTTTATTTATCATATTGTTTCCAACTGTATCGCCACGATATGGAAATCTTATTACACCTGATAAGGATCATCGATAGCGCATCGCGGATTAATTACTTAATAAACTGTAAACTCCATACCAGTCTTAATACTGCAAGCTCAGAACTCCTATTAACTCACCCAAAGGTAAACAAATAGTAAAATCACCTTTACGCGATGCAAAATCGACAAATGAGATTAGCGTTCCTTTCTCGCGACCAAGCGTGCAATAATCAACTGTCTACATAACGAAACCATTTGAAGGATCAAAATGACCGCAACGGATTACCTCAACGACCTCAATCAACGTTACCTTGCGATTCACCGCACCAAAGAAGATTTCTTTTGGGAAACTTACATGGGGATCAGCGATGACCATGATGGCTCGACGCAAGCACAAACGGCATGGACAAGCTTTTTAAGCAACGCCGAGCAAATTACTGCCATCAAACAACAGCTTGAAGCCGCGGACTCAATTACCGACCCACAAGAGAAACAACAAACCATGACGGGTCTATCTGGTTGGCTGGCGATGTTTGAATCTCACGCTATCGAGGGCGAAAAAGCACAAGCGTTGAAAAATCAGCTCATTGCCTTTGAAGCTGAGCTGTTCGAGAAAAAACAGAACCACGTACAAACGTTTACCGATGAAAACGGCGAGCAAGTGGAAGGTTCACTGCCAGTATTGAGCTCAACCATTCGCACCAACAATCATGAAGAAGTTCGCCAATCGGCTCATCAAGCGTTGCTGAACCTTGAACAATGGCTACTGCAAAACGGCTTTATAGAACTGATCAAACTACGCAACCAGTTCGCTCGCTCACTGGGTTATGCGACCTTCTTTGATTACTCCGTGCAAAAAACGGAAAAGATGAGCTCTGAGCAGCTATTCGAGATTTTGGAAGATTTCGAACAACGCACGCGAGATGCGCACCTAAATAGCTTAGAAAACTTGGCGAAAGAGAAAGGCGCAAGCGCACTAACAGGCTACAACTTTGTTTACTCGTTCGCGGGTGACGTCATGCGTGACCTTGACCCATACGTGCCGTTCTCTAAATCTCTGAGACGCTGGGTAGAATCGTTTGGTCGTCTAAATATTGATTACTCTGGCGCGACGCTAACGCTGGATTTGTTAGACCGAAAAGGTAAGTACCCGAACGGGTTCTGCCATGGCCCTATCCCTTCTTTCTACAATCAAGGCGAATGGGTCGCAGCACAGGTGAACTTCACCAGCAATGCCAAACCAGACCAAGTGGGCAGCGGCTACGATGGCATAAACACGCTGTTCCACGAAGGTGGCCACGCAGCACACTTTGCGAACGTAAAAATGAACGCGCCTTGTTTTTCGCAGGAGTTTGCGCCGACGTCGATGGCTTATGCAGAAACTCAGTCGATGTTCTGTGACAGCCTGTTAACCGATGCCGATTGGCTAAAACAGTACGCACTGGATGATGAAGGGAATTCGGTTCCTGATGAGACAATTCAAGCGATGATCAACAGTCGTCAGCCATTCAAAGCTTATGAAGAACGTAGCATCTTGGTTGTGCCTTACTTTGAGCGCGCGTTATATCAACTGAGCGATGATGAGTTAACGCCAGAGCGTATCACTAAGCTGGCTCGCGATTGTGAGAAACAGATCCTTGGTTTGGAATGCAGCCCTCGCCCACTGATGGCGATTCCACATTTGCTATCCGATGAAGCGGCTTGCGCGTATCAAGGTTATCTACTCGCGCACATGGCGGTGTATCAGACCCGCGCATACTTCCTTGAGAAGTTTGGCTACCTGACGGATAACCCAGAAATTGGCCCACTGCTGGCAAAACACTACTGGCACGCAGGCAATCACTTGTCGCACAACGAAACCATTGTCAGCCTGACTGGTGAAGGCTTTAACGCCAAGTACCTTGCAGACGTGTGTAACCTATCCCCAGAACAGGCGTGGGAAGTGCAGCAGAAGAAAATCGACTCACTTGCGACGCGAAAGCGAGCACCAGTCGCTTCACTGAACGCGACGATTAAAGTCGTCGACGGCAGTAAAGAACTGGCAAGCAACGCCATCTCTGACGAACAAATGTGTGACGATTTTGAACGTTACATCGTAGAGACTTACGGTCGATAACACGCCAAGAGCCAGAAGCCACGCTTCTGGCTTTTTGCTATTAAGGCACAATAAAAGGAAGCGCCATGCATCAACAAATCATCAAGTTCTGGTTCGAGGAGCTAACGCCTCAAAACTGGTTTGAAAACAACCCAGAACTGGACAAACATATTGCGTCACGATTTGCCTCGGTACTCGAACAAGCCGCTCGTTGTGAACTGTTTAATTGGCGTGACAGCGCACAAGGACGATTGGCCGAAATCATCGTCCTCGACCAGTTTTCACGTAATGTGTATCGCAACACCCCAAAAGCGTTTGCGCAAGACCCGCTCGCATTAGCATTGGCTCAAGAAGCAATTCGGTTAGGACACGATCAAGAATTAGCGCCTGAGCAGCTAAGCTTTTTGTACATGCCGTTTATGCACAGCGAATCTCGCCTCATTCATGTCGAAGCTGAGAAATTGTTTCGCGCATCAGGGCTTGAAAATAACTACGATTTTGAGCTAAAACACAAAGCCATCATCGACCAGTTTGGGCGCTATCCTCATCGCAATGCGATACTGGGAAGAAAGAGCACTCCCGAAGAGTTAGCGTTTTTGCAACAACCTGGGTCAAGTTTCTAAATAACAATGAATAATGAGTTAACCATGAGAGACCACGCAGTATGCTGGCCATGCTTGCTAAAACTAGACGGCGACGATGAGCTGATCTACACGCATTCCCAGTCCGACTTAGACTCTGAATGCGAAGCCCTCATTTTTGGGCAAGATGATTACGTTATCGACTCAAATGGCAACACGTTTGAATTGAAAAACAATGGTTCGAACACCACTCTTTTACATCCAAAAGAACGAACGCTGTCCGTAGAAGAGGTTACGTCATTAATCCAATCGCATGAATTCAGCCTCGCGCAACGGTGCATTATCAAGATTCATTTCACCTCGGTGAGGCAAGCTGTTGAGGCCTTAGCTCACTAACTCAATCCCAACATGCATAACATTAAATAAAATTATCATTTTTATAATTTATGATAATTTCATGTAATCAACATCACACCATATACTCTCCCACATCGAAACAAGACAACGTTCAAACACACATGTTGGGAGCAAACAAATGAAAATGAATCATGTCGGTATTATGGTCGGAGATATGGACAAAGCGGTTGAGTTTTACACGCAAGCGCTAGGTCTAAAAGTCGTTATGGGCAACACGAAAGTAATTGAAGAACGCGAAACGGCAATTGGCAGAATGTGTATTGCGGTCTTTGGGGAAGGCTTTAAAGGCTTCAACATTGCGCACCTTGTGACAAGTGATGGCATTGGCCTTGAGTTATTCGAAATGAAAGAGCGTCAAGAGCGCCATGAAGTGGATTTTTCTCGCATCGGTATCTTCCATTTCTGTTTGCAGACAGACGATTTTGAAGGTGCTATCAAACGCACCGAAGCACTAGGTGGCAAAGTTCGCATGGACATCATGCGTTACCACCCAGAAGACGATAATAAGCCTGCGAAAATGGTTTACCTAGAAGACCCATTCGGCAACCTATTCGAGCTTTACTCACACACTTACGAAGAAACTTACGCTTCTGATTACGAGTAATAGCCCCATCCATATTCCAAAAGGCTAGCAATACGCTAGCCTTTTTTGTTTGCTTTGAGTTGCAGTGTTTCTGCACTCGCTCTAGAAAAAAACATCTGGAATTTGATCATTTCTCTCACCACTTTTAAGGTCACTTTATACTTACCTCAACACAATGCAAAAAGGAGTGAAGCATGCCCACCAAAAATCCAATCGCCATCAAAGCGCTTGATCATGTTGTTTTAAGGACCTGTAACCTCGATGCTATGTTGCATTTCTATCGAGACATTTTGGGCTGCCCTGTCGAACGCGAAGTAACGGAACTTGGTTTAACTCAACTTAGGGCAGGTAACGCATTAATTGATGTAGTGACGGTAGACAGCGAATTGGGCCAACTCGGCGGTAAGCCACCAGTTCAAAATGGTCGTAATATTGACCATTTTTGCCTGCAATTGGCGCCTTTTTCCGAGGATGAATTACTGGAATATCTGCGTGCGCGCGGCATTGAAACCGAAGAGTTTGCGAAACGCTACGGCGCACAAGGATTCGGTCGCTCACTCTATATTCATGATCCGGAAGGAAATGTCGTCGAGTTAAAACCTCAAGTGATTGATGAGTAAGCGAGTAAAAACCTTGTTATATTCTGAAAATAACAAGGTTAATTTCTAAAATAATTATTGAAGTAAGAACATATTATTAAGTCAAAATTATATCTGGCTCACCTATTTCTTTTTCTCGCCACCATTGTTTATTTATATGTTCTTGATGAACGTAAAAACTCTCCCCCGGCATTGGCGTCAGCAGCGTTATATGTTCTTTTTGACAATGGGTAAGCAAATCTAAAATCGGTTCGTCCCAGCGGTGAGTAAACAGTTCGTATGTAGCCCAATGTACTGGCAACAGTTTTTTCGCATTTAAATCGCGAAACGCTTGCACGGTATGATGAGCCTGCATGTGCCCCCAGTTTTCGACCGGATAACCTTGGCCTTTCACATCAGCAGCCACTTCCAAACAGGCAATGTCGATTGGTCCACATCGCAGTGCGATCTCGGAAAAGTGCGAATCGTAAGCTGAATCGCCACTAAAATAGAGCGTCTCTTCTTTACCTTTGATGACCCAAGAAGCCCACAAGGTCGAGTTTTTATCGAAATAAGTACGACCAGAATTATGGTTAGCGGGCGTACAAATCAGTTCGATTCCGGCATAGTGCACGCTATCCCACCAATCGAATTCCACGATGTTGTCTGCGCAAACGCCCCACTTTATCAGATGCTTGCCAACCCCTAAGGGTACATAAAACGTCACGGGTTTATCGGCGTAGAAACGTATGGTCGATGCTTCTAAATGGTCGTAATGATCGTGCGAAATCACGATAATTTCAGGAATCGGCAAACAATCTCTGGCATGGGTATTGGGAATATTGCGTTCAAACCACGCTTTTGCGATGAACGGAGAAGCGTAATCAAATACCGGATCAGTCAGAATTCGAATGCCATCGACCTCCACCAGCATGGTGGAATGGCCCAGCCAAGTAACGCGCATCGATTCACTTCGCTGCGCAAACTGCGTAGGTTGAATTGGGAAATGTGGCAGATGTTCGTTAGGACTCAATGGCGTTCTACCACCAAGATAGCTCCAACACACCTGCCAGAATGATTGCGGGCTAGGGACATTTGGCATCTCGTTTTTAACGCGGCCGTTTTCAAATTGAGGCGAGTGGTAAACACGGTGCGCCAACTGCGCATGGTAGGTTTGAGGCGGAATCAGTGAACTTGGCTTTTGTTCACTCGTTAGGTATGTGCGCTTAAGTATCGTCTCAGACATATCGTTATTTTGTCTCGCTTGTGAACGCTCAACAGTAGGTTTATTAAAACGTGCGTGTATGTCTATTTCGTGACCAAAATGAGGTGTAAGATGAAGATTCAGTTTCAATCAAACGTCTTCTATTTAAGGATACGGTTCTCAAACCTTCTGAATACTGCGTCGGTTTGAAAGGAGAAAACTATGGTGACTTGCAACCAATACGATTTTATTGAAATCGCCTGTATGTTTAAGCTCCCTATCGAGATCACGCTAAAAAATGGTGAAACTCATCAGGGCAACGCGTTCGACACAGGCTACGACATGCAGCGACAAGAGTGCTTGTTTTTAGATATGGATGGTGAGCACACCGCCTTCCCGACTGAACAATTAGTCGCAATGCGCGCGCTCAAAGCCAATCCGCATTTTGACGAAGTGACGTTTGAGTAAACGTCCGTCTTTCATTGACACCGTCCAATAAAAAACACCTCTCAAGCTGACACAACTTGAGAGGCGTTCTCTGACACAGTTCACCGGAACTTGTTGTTATTCACGCGATCGGATGAAAACCAGCATCGGCATCATGATCACGAACATTACTCCCACAAGCTGGAAGGTGTGCACAAACGCGACCATTTGCGATTGCTGCTGCAACATCTGTTGGTATTGGTCTAACGCAACCGGGTCGGTAATAGAAAGCCCCTGATTGGCCGCCCAGTCATGCAAGTTAGGATTATAAGGATTAATACCCTCTCCCAGCGCATGCCATTGCTGCTGACTATCACGATATTGGAACGTGGTGGCGATAGAGATACCAAACGAACTACCAATAGTACGGAACAGATTGTAAATACTTGCCGCCGCGACAGATTGCTCTTTCGGAATCGTTAAATACGCCAAGGTGGACAGCGTCGAGAAGGTTAAACCAAGCCCCATCCCCTGAATCATACTCGGCATCACAATCCAAAATGTATCGATCTGCAGTGAGTATTGCGTCATCAAATAACTACCAATCCCGATGCAGCTTAAGCCAAAGACTATTTTGATTCTGGGATCGAATTGCGGATTGAGCTTAATCACCAAAATCAACATCGCCGCTGACGCCAACCCACGCGGTGCCATTAATAAACCAGTGGTTGAGACCGGATAATCCAGCAAGCTTTCCAACAGCATTGGTTGTTGAGTCGTCAGACCAAACATCGCCATCGACACCACGGCAATCATCAATGACGAGACCATAAGGTTTCGGTCTTTCAGTAGCCACAATGGCGCTATTGGACTTTTGGTTTTCCAACTGCGATAGATCCACATCACCAATCCCATGACTGCGAGCAATATCGCGGTCTGAATCATACGTGAGTCGAGCCAGTCGTCTTCATTCCCTTTATCCAACACAAACTGCAACGCGCCCACACCTAACGCCATGTAACCGATGATCCACCAGTCAAAGTTAGGTTTGGATTTGTTGTCGATATGGATATAGCGATAAATCAAAGAGGTACAGATCAAACCGAATGGCAAGTTGATGTAAAAAATCCAGCGCCAGTTAATGTTGTCGGTGATCACACCACCTACAACTGGGCCCAAAATAGGACCAAGCAAAATGCCGATGGAGAAAATCGCCATCGCTTTGCCTTTTTGCTCATACGGATAGATCTGCACTAACGTCGACTGCGCCAATGGAATCACCGACGCGCCGAAAGCGCCTTGGATAATGCGAAATAGCACCATCTCTTCAAGAGACTGTGCTTGCCCACAAAGCGCACTGGCAATCACAAAACCGACCACGGCAACCAGCATGACTTTGCGTTCACCAAAGCGCGACACCCAGAAACTGGTCATCGGAATGAAGATCGCTTCCGCCATGCTGTAACCCGTCAGCACCCAAGTAATTTGGTCTGCCGTTGCGCCCAACGCGCCCATCATGTGCGATAGCGACACGTTCGCAACGGTCATATCGATTAACACCATGATGGCAGAAAGCATCACGGCGACGGTGGCAATCCCCCGTTTGTCTGCCGTAATTTGATGGCTCATTGCACGCTACTTTGCAAATCAATGGTGACTTCTGAGCTCGCACCCACGCGAAGTTGCGGCGCATCGGCCGGTACTTCTAATGCCAAACGTACAGGGAAACGCTGTTTGATTTTAACCCAGTTACCCGTTGCGTTTTCTGGTGGCATCAAAGAGAACGATGTACCACTCGCAGGCGACAGCTGTTCTACCGTTGCTTTCCACACCACGTCTGGGTACATATCAATCACCACATCCGCATGCATGCCAGGTTTGATATGCGTAAGATCGGTTTCTTTGAAATTCGCGCGTACCCAATAGCTGCCTTTTAAAATCACAGGGAACAGCGTTTGACCCACGCTAACGACCGAGCCTACGTGCGTATTGATTTCACCGGCAATGCCATCCACTGGTGACGTAATGTCGGTGTAGCTCAAGTTCAGCTCCGCTTGCGCTAACTGTGCTGCAGCTTGTTGAACGACCGCAGCCTCTGCGCCTTCTTCACCACGGTTCGCAATGGCTTTTTCTACCGTCGCGCGCGCTTGCTCTAGGCTCGCTTGGGCATTGGCGAGTTTGTTTTTCGCCGTATCTAAATCTTGGTCCGACGCCAGTTTGCGTTTCACTAGGGAATCCGTACGTTTGTACTCTACTTGCGCTTCTATCAGGTTAGAGCGCGCCGCATCTAAGCCCGCAACAGCTTCAGTTACCTGCTTATCGGCAACGTCATGTTGCTGGACCGCCAATTGGTATGCCGCTTTTGCTTGCTTCACTGCCAACAAATATGGGCGTGAATCTATCTTCAGCAGTAGGTCACCTTTGTTAACAGATTGGAAGTCTTTGACATCCACAGAAACCACTTGGCCTTTTACCTGAGGCGCTACCGACAAAATTTTTGCCCTAACGTAGGCATCTTCCGTGCTTGGGTGACTGTCTGAATACTGCCAAGACCAATACATCGCACCAAATGCGATAACACAGAGAGTAAAGAAAAGAGTTTTTACCAACTTAGATCTGGAGGAAGAATGCTTTGCGATGTCGTCGCTCATTTATATTGTCCACTTGTTCAATTATGTGATCAGTGTAGGACTTTTCGATCTTCCGACAATAAAATGATCTGCAAGGTAAAGATCCAATTTTGCATGTTGCTAAGTGGAGTAAATGATGTGCAATCAAAACGAGGATAAAAAAGAGGGGCAGTCCCCGTAACCACCCCCAAAGTCATGCCAATAATAGTAATGTGCGTGTAACTACTGGTTTTTCTTAGAACTTGTAACCGCCGCTGATCATAAATACCCAAGGGTTAATTTTGACGTCGGTTTTTTGCTTCACTCCACCTGCTTTATAAGTTGCTTCTGTCTCAATGTTTGCGTACCACGCAGCGGCGTTGAGGAACCATTGATCGTTGATCATGTAATCCACACCAATATTCGCTGCTAGACCGAATGAATCATCTAATTTCAAATCTGACAGGTCAGCGCCTTTACCCGTACTATTGAAATCTTCATCAAAGAATATGGTGTAGTTCAGACCTGCACCAACGTATGGACGGAACTTACTTTGAGACTCGCCAAAATAGTACTGCACCATTAGCGTTGGTGGTAAATGTTTGGTTTTCGCGATATCACTACCAACCAAATCTGTCGAAATGTCATGGCTGAATGGTGTTGCTGCTAGAAGCTCTAAACTGATGTTGTCTGTGAACATGTAGCCAAACGTCAAACCAAGCTGCGTATTTGAGTCAACTTCTAACTCTTCTTGAGAACCAAGAATCTTATCACTGCTGTCATTTGGAACGACAGACGCCGCACCAACACGAAGAACGAAGTCACCTTGTTTATGAGCGAAAACACTTGGTGACACGAGTGCAGCAACCACTGCTAGACTGCAGATTGTTTTTTTCATTTTTATTTCCTTTCGTAGGGCTTCGTTATGTCGTACCCAAAGGGGTGCCTGCTAACTGATCTGAGATTTCAAGTAAACTCAGCGCCTTGAAGCACACGGGTATCTATATCTTTTTGAGCTGTGCGCAATCTAGCACATATAAACCCTACTATTTTGATGGAAATCAATTTGTGAAAAATATAGGTTTTTTGTATGGAGAAACGCCATATTGATCAACAAATTATGCAAATAGGATACAATTCTGTAATGCAAACTGTGCGTGTGAGTTGCCATGCATACCCATAAATGCGAATCCTCTCGTTAAGGCTCGTAGCCAGCAAAAACTTTTTTCGTCCTCTACGTCTTCTATTTTCAAAAAACAACCCACTTAAAACGCTCGTTTGCCCCCTTAAAATCGCGATTTGAGGGGTTTGTAAAGCACTGAAATACAAGAAGTTATTTTTCTGGAAAATCAGTCACTTGGAGTGCTAGTCTGCTCGCAGCTAAGGAGAAGACATGTTAAAAACCGATCTCATTTTTGAACGAGAAAACTTTTCTCATCACGATTTTCAGAATGCTACCTTTAAAAACTGCCACTTTTATATGTGCTGTTTCGACCATGCCGATCTGCGCGATGCTAAGTTCATCGACTGTCGCTTTATCGAATCCAAAGCGCTAGAAGGGTGTAGTTTTCGCTTCGCGAACTTAAAAGACGCTAGCTTTACGAACTGCATGTTGGCGATGAGCCTGTTTAACGGCGCAAATTGTATGGGCTTGGAGCTACGTAAGTGCGATCTCAAAGGGGCAAACTTCCAAGGTGCGAACTTTGCTAATCGCGTCAGTAACACCATGTTTTTCTGTTCTGCTTTTATTACTGGCTGCAACCTCACCTACTGTAACTTCGAACGAGTGTTACTAGAAAAATGTGACCTCTTTGAAAACCGTTGGAACGGTGCGAACCTCGCAGGGGCAACTCTCAAAGGCTCGGATTTATCTCGCTGCGAATTCTCGCCAGAACAATGGGGAACCTTTAACGTTGAGCAATGTGATCTGACTCATGTCGAACTAGACGGGCTGGATGTTCGCCGCGTTTCTCTGTTTGGTGTTAAAATTTGTGATTGGCAACAAGAGCAATTGCTTGCGCCTTTTGGACTGATCATTCTCTAAGGAAAGGCCATGAACCTGTTTAAAGACTTACCGAATAACCTCGACGAGGAAGTGTTCGAAGACCTGCTGACCCACAAAAACCTGCGTATAGAACGCATTGTCTCAACGGGGCAAACCTCGCCCGAAAGTGGCTGGTACGATCAAGAAGAACATGAATGGGTCTTGGTTCTTAAAGGAGCTGGAGAGCTGACTTTTGAATCAGGTGTAGTGCAACGACTTGAGGCAGGCGATCACGTTACGATTCCAGCTCATACCAAACACAAAGTGAGCTGGACTGACCCAACGCAAGAAACCATCTGGTTGGCGGTGTTTTATCAATAAACACAAAACGATCTTAAACCCAAAAATAGGCGCTGAGTTTGCTCGATACTACTAAGCCGTCACTGGCACTGTTTGATTTTGATGGCACCATCACCCGAGAGGATATGTTTAGCCTTTTCCTCCACTATTCTGCTTATGGCCTGCGCAAACGAGTAGGAAAGGTCGCTATCATGCCATTTTATGCGCTGTACAAACTCGGAGTGTTACCCGCTCGTGTTATGCGCCCTCTCAGCAGTTTTATTGCATTTTCAGGGAAAGAAACGCAGAAAATTGAAGCGATTGGCACTCAGTTTGCCCATGAAGTGATCCCGCTGTACTTACGGCCAGAAGCGATGGACAGGCTGGCTTGGCATCAACACCGAGGCGATACCATCGTAGTGGTGTCGGCATCACTCAATGCGTATCTCAAGCCTTGGTGTGAGGCGAACGGTTACCACTTGCTGTGCAGTGAACTGATCTCAGAACAGCCAAAACTGAGTGGCTTTTACCAGCAAGGTGATTGCAGTTTAGAAAGAAAAGTCTCACGCGTGAAAGCGGCGTTTTCGCTCGACGAATTTGCGTCTGTTTATGCCTACGGTGATACACACGAAGACATTCCGATGCTAAAACTGGCAGACTACGCGATGCTCAACTGGAGCGAGTGGAGAGCAAGCGAATAACGATATGTGCTCTGATTTTCAAGACAACCACTCAACCAAAGTGATCGTTTTAGACTGAAAAAACAAACCCTTCTCACATAAGAAGGGTTTTATTGATCAGGGCCCAAATAACTGGCTTAACGCCATACACCCCATTGACCCGTTGTGCCTGGTTCCTCACCAGACGTCCACCACTGGGCAGTCCATTCTTTGCCGTTGTGCGTCACCACATCACCTTGGTTGTAAACGGCCGTCTTGTCCCACAAGTTGGTTGGTTCAACTGGTGGCGGTACATCCGCTTTGATCAGTGACAACGCATAACTGAAGTCTGCACTTGGCGCTAATACTTGGTTTGCATTCACGTTCTTACTATCGAACATGTAGTGATTCATCTCTTGATGCCAAATGCCCACATACCAATCGCCCGTTTGCTGCGCGTTAAATTGATCTGCTATTTCTGCCGCCCAAGTAGCCGTATTGTTTGTGCTGATTGGTAGTGAAATATCGACAATTTCATTCCCCGTCGCATTAAACGTACGAAAACGGATGGTGTCACCCGCTTCTACTGGTCCGAAACCTTGCTGAACAAAGTAGCCTAGAGATGTCAGATTATTGCCCGGTTCGGTTGGATCAACAGGGTCAGTCGGTGGCGTCGTGCCTGTTCCGTTTAACGTAATGTCACTACAGTTGTAGAAACCTTCCCCAGCGACATCAATACGCTGCCAACGAGTGTAAAGTACCGCATCGCCCGAACGATCAGCAGGGAAAGTCACCTGAATACGGTAGCGTTTTTCCGCATCAACATACACATCACCTGCGGTGTCGATCAGCTCTAAATCACTCCAAGTAAGAGGTTTTGAATCATCATAAGTTGGCTTGGTGAGATAGAATTCCCAGTACGATGGGTTGTGCGGCGCTTTGCCGTAAAACACCAATTCAATCTGGTTATTTGCATCTGGCGTAACATTGGTGCGCTGCCAGTTTGGAGAAGGAATGTTCAAGCCTTTCTTAGCTGTATCGCCAGCAGAACATAGCTCACCGTCGCGAACCACGGCTTTCACATGCTCCATATCTCGGTAATTTGGTACGTTTGCTGCAATTTCGCTACGCTGCACAAACGGATACGCGCCAGATTCATCAAAAGCCGCTTTACACGCTTGGTTAGGGATCTCGTTGGTCCAAAAGCCACCGTCTAAATAACACGTATTTTGACGAGCACTTGGAAACTCTACCCAGCCGTGGGCGTTGACGTTAAATGAGCTCAATGCGGCAACAGCGCTTAAGCTCAAAAGAGGAAGTGTTACATGTGATTTCATCGTTCATCCTTAATTTTGCTGACTCGCCGCTCTGAAACACAAGCGGTTTAAGCAAAACTAGCAGGATGGGATTATTTAGAAGGTGAGAATAAATATGGAAATTGTAAGAGTGCCATCTGCTTTCCAGCATTTGTTGTGAACCATTCTCATACTCGACTGACTCTTTCGAGTCACTTCAAATTCATGTGCCACAAAAACTGTCACCCTCGTTTGGCTATCGCTCGTCTTTTGGTGTGTCCATCACCACCATCGTTGTGATCGACTTGACGTGTTCGCACTCACCCAACACATCAGCGTGAAACGCTTTATAAGCGGCGAGATCTTGCGTTTCCACACGCAGCAAGTACTCGTTCGCACCAGTGATGTTGTGACATTCCACCACCTCGTTTACAAAACGCACATGCTCTTCGAAACCCAACTGCGCCTGCTTAGAGTGCGAGGCCAAACCAATCGACACATAAGCGACAAAACCCACGCCAAGTTGCTGATTATCCAGTACCGCTCGGTAGCCTTTGATCACGCCTTTACACTCTAAATCTTGCACTCGGCGTAAGGTTGCAGACGGAGATAAACCAACGCGTTCCGACAGCTCCACATTGGAGATTCTTCCGTCTCGTTTGAGCACTTGCAATATTCTTTCGTCAAATCTATCCATGATGATGTTTCATTGCTTATTTAGTTTCTAATCATCAAATAAAAGCACAATATTGACCTCAGTTCTACTTATAGTTGTTCTTTACTTATCGAGAACTGAGTCAAGGAACAATCTATGGAATATCATCAACTGGGCGCTTTGGCGTTGTTCGCTTTTGTCTCCACTTTTACGCCGGGTCCCAATAACATTATGTTGATGACCTCAGGGGCAAATGTCGGCTTTAAACGCACTATCCCACATATGTTGGGCATTACCTTTGGCTTTGGTGCCATGCTAATTTTGGTGGGCATTGGCTTGATGAGCCTGTTCCACGCATATCCAATTACACACTCCATTTTGAAAGTGTTGAGCTTGAGTTATTTGCTGTACTTGACGTACAAAATCGCCACCAGCGACAAAACCGAAGCAAAACACGATTTTCGCCCAATGTCTTTTTTAGGGGCTGTCGCATTCCAATGGGTGAACCCAAAAGGTTGGTCGATGGCGTTGACGGCCATTACGGTATACAGCAGTGGCGGTGCATGGCTCGAACTGACTTTTATCGCCGGTATCTTCTGCTTAGCTAACTTGCCATCGGTAACATTTTGGACGGCGGCAGGTATGCAATTGCAGCGTTGGTTGACCACCGATAAACGCGTTAAGGGGTTCAACTACAGCATGGCTGCGCTGTTGCTTTTGTCTACGATTCCAATGATATAAGTCTATTTTGGGTTAAAAAACGACTCACTTTACGTAATTGGGAAAGGACAGATACTGCATTTTGCTTGAGGCTTTGGCGTTAATTCACAGTGTAAATTTGTTTAAAGACGCTACCCTCTTGTTAGGGAACTTGATAATCTTTAAATGAGAAAGAGAATAATTATCGAGTAAAGTAACAATGAAAAAGAAGCCTCAACCTAAAACGCTTGTTGTCACAGACACAGAAACCATCACTCCAAACATGCAGCGCATTACCTTGCAAGGTGAGGCGCTGAGCCACTTTCCTCGTGACTGCGAAGGCAGTTACATCAAATTACTGTTTAACGATATGGGCGGCGCGGATCTGAGCATCCTGCCAGAAGACGACCGACCAATCATGCGCACCTACACTATCCGACGCTTTCATCCAGAAACCAGTTCAATCGAAGTGGATTTCGTCCGACACGTAACGCAAGATCTGCAATGCGGATTTGCAGCGCGTTGGGCAATGGCCGCGCAAAAAGGCGACACGATAAGCATCGTAGGGCCGGGTAGCATCTCCAACTTAAATACTGAGGCGGATTGGTTCTTCATGGCTGCCGATATGACGGCACTTCCAGCACTTTCTGCGAAAATTCGCACGCTGCCAGAAGAGGCCAAAGGCTACGCTGTGATCAGCGTGATGTCTCCAGCCGACATTCAACCCCTACACGCGCCAGCAGGCATGGAGTTGATTTGGCTAACTGAACAGCAAACCTTGGCTGATAGCGTTCGCGAACTCGAGTGGTTAGATGGTAACGCTTCGGTATGGTGTGCGTGTGAGTTCGATTCAATGCGTGCGCTGCGCCAATATTTCCGCAACGAAAAAGAAGTCGATCGCGAGAATATCTACATCAGCAGCTATTGGAAGCAAGGCGTGTCTGAAGATGGGCACAAAGTGATTAAACGTGAAGACGCGGAATCCAACCAATAGTGATTCATGTCTTTTCGATTCCAGCTCTCATCCTAATAAAAACGCCCGGCATCACCGGGCGTTTTAGCGACTTCAGTTGTATTAAAGTTCATGAAAACTCTAATCCGCTAGTTCCTGCGCTAAAAAGTCGATTAACAACCTCACTTTGGGCGATAAATTTCGGCTTTGTGGATACAGTGCCCAAATGCCTTCACGGTCGTCTCGGTAATCGGTCAGCACCTCGACTAGCTCACCGTTATCTAGAGCTTCTTGAACGTAATAGTCCGGCAACTGCACTAAACCCAAACCACGTTTTGCGGCGCCCATTAGCGCAAAACCACTATTGCATTTAATTCTCCCCGATACGCGCAAAGACTTATCGCGTTTATTTTCCTTAAAATGCCAATAATCGACCGAACCAACTAGGCACTGATGTCGAGCCAGTTCGGATAATGTGTGAGGCTCGCCAAATCGCTCCAAATACATAGGGCTAGCACACACGTAATTTTGACGCGACGAAAGACGCTTTGCGATCATGCTGGAATCTTGCAGGCGGCCAAGACGAATCGCCACGTCTACCCCTTGCTCTATCAAATCCAGTTTTTGATTGGTCAGAACTAAATCGAGGTCCACACGCGGGTACTTCTCCAAAAACTGATGCAAGAGCGGCGCGAGGTTCATTTCCCCATAGGTCACAGGCGCTGTCACACGCAGCAAACCTCGCGGTTCGGTCTGCATTTGCGTTACGGCAAGCTCGGCCAGTTCTAGCCCTTCGACCAAATGTTTGCACTGCTGATAATAAAGCTGTCCAGCTTCAGACAGAGAAACTTTTCGCGTCGTGCGATGCAGTAACTTGACCGCAAGACGCTCTTCAAGTGCCGATACGCGGCGACTGATTTGTGCCACTGACGTTTTCAGTTTAGCCGCGGCAGCTGTAAAGCTGTTAGTTTCCGCTACGGCAACAAACTCGCTGACTCCTTCCCAATTCGCCATGCTGTATTCCTGTCGACCTCTTCTAGACAAATAGTGATTACATTGTTCTCGTCGCGCTACGCTTTGAAAACTGGAAAACTTTACGCGTCAGGTAACGGACGAAGATCGTCGTATTGCGCATCAAGCTCAATGCCAAAATATTCTTTCAACGCATCCAGGTAGGTTTGACCTGGCTCTAGCTCTATTTCTGTTAGCTCTTCATGATTGGTGCATCTGAGTGTGTAGTTAAGCAGCGTCACCAACCCACTTTCTGTCGCTCTAGCAGCGACTCTTGCGCTAGTAAAACGCGAATTAGGCGAAGTCGAGGTAAAGAAGTTGCTACATGCAATGTCACCAGCACACACGAACTCTAGGTCAAAGCTGTATAGATTGTTCCACACGTCCGTTCCATCGGTTGAAAGCACTTGGAGGAAATAACCAAACTGAGCATCTTTGACAAAACGGAAGGTTTGTAAATCCGTCTGAATCACTTGGTCAAGGATAAATGGCAATGGCGCTCGAGGGGTATTGGAGCCAAAACCCACATCGACAATCCATGTTTGTTCCTCTAACGTCACTAACGTGATTTGATGACTACGACCTGTTGGTGTACCAGACACATGTACACGCCCTAGCAAACTTCGCGCTTCAAACCCAAGAGTGTTGAGCACATCAAGCATTAAACCATTTAATTCAAAGCAGTAACCACCGCGAGAGTGGTACACGGTTTTTTGAATAATATCTTCAATCTCAACAGAGACGCCTCGCTGCAATGCGATGTCAAAATTCTCAAACGGCAGGCAACGATGCTGCGCCACGTGAACTCTGTGCAATGACTCCAAATCGGCGGGCAATTCACTAGGCAAGCCTAGCTTGGTTAAATAGGCACTCAGATCCGTCTTATTCATAATCACTCTTACTTAGCTGATGGTTTGACTGCTTTCTACTTTAGCCCCTCTATCTAACTTCAGGTCAATCACCTTTTCCATTTCCCTTCCGCTTTAAGGAGGCATCGCACTCTTTTTACACGCTCACCTTATCATTATTACGCATATGTAAAAATCATTTTCAAAATGGACGGATTATCATTTTTACTGAAACACCTAAAATGAGCACCAACAAAACGACGAAGCGCGGTAAGCAAACCTTAACTACGCTTATTACGTCACTCCATATACTGAAAATATAAAGGAAACATCCAATGTCGCTTGAAATCAAACCTGGTCAAACTCACATAAAATCAAAAGCAATGGTCGCTTGGGCTGCAGGTGAGCCGCTTAAAATGGAAGAAGTTGATGTACAACTTCCAAAAGCCGGCGAAGTGCTAGTACGCATCGTAGCAACTGGTGTTTGTCACACTGACGCATTCACACTATCAGGTGACGATCCAGAAGGTATCTTCCCTTCAATCCTTGGTCACGAAGGTGGCGGTATCGTTGAAATGGTTGGCGAAGGCGTAACAAGCGTTGAAGTTGGCGACCACGTTATCCCACTTTACACTGCTGAATGTGGTGAGTGTAAGTTCTGTAAATCTGGCAAAACGAACCTATGTCAGGCCGTTCGTGAAACGCAAGGTAAAGGCCTAATGCCAGATGGCACAAGCCGATTCTCTATCAACGGCGAAACTATCTTCCACTACATGGGTTGTTCTACTTTCTCTGAGTACACGGTTCTTCCAGAAATCTCACTAGCGAAAGTAAACAAAGAAGCACCACTTGAAGAAGTTTGTCTTCTAGGTTGTGGCGTAACCACTGGTATGGGTGCGGTATTAAACACAGCTAAAGTTGAAAAAGGCGACACAGTGGCAATCTTTGGTCTCGGCGGTATCGGTCTTTCTGCAATCATCGGTGCTCGCATGGCTGGTGCCAGCCGCATCATCGGTGTAGACATCAACGAAAGCAAATTCGACCTAGCGAAACAACTTGGTGCAACTGACGTAATCAACCCACAAAAATTCGACAAGCCAATTCAAGAAGTGATTGTTGAAATGACAGACGGTGGTGTTGACTACTCATTCGAATGTATCGGTAACGTAAACGTGATGCGTCAAGCACTTGAGTGCTGTCACAAAGGTTGGGGTGAGTCAGTCATCATTGGTGTTGCTGGTGCAGGTCAAGAGATCTCAACTCGTCCGTTCCAACTAGTAACTGGTCGCGTATGGCGTGGCAGCGCTTTCGGTGGCGTTAAAGGTCGCTCTGAGCTTCCAGAAATCGTAAACCGTTACATGGCTGGTGAATTCGGCTTACAGGAGTTCATTACCCACACAATGGGATTAGCAGACGTCAACAAAGCGTTTGATCTGATGCATGAAGGTAAGAGCATCCGAACAGTTATCCATATGGATCAATAATGCTGCCTCAGGCTCTCCTTTTGGGGAGCCTGAATTCCTTCTGCTAATTAGAGAGTTTATTCATGACCATTGAAAATGTAAGCCAAGCCAAAGTGTTTGGCGGTTGGCACAAGCAATATACACACGAATCCAATGCCCTAAACTGCACCATGCGCTTCGCGATATTCTTGCCACCTAACGCAACGAAATCAAATCCCGTACCCGCGCTATACTGGCTCTCTGGTTTAACGTGTACCGATGAGAACTTTATGCAGAAAGCGGGCGCATTTCGTATGGCGGCCGAGCTTGGCATTGCGATCATTGCACCAGACACAAGTCCGAGAGGCGAAGGTATCGCTGACGACGAAAGCTATGACCTAGGAAAAGGAGCTGGCTTTTACCTTAATGCGACGCAAGCACCTTGGTCACTGCATTACTGTATGTACGACTATGTGACTGAGGAGTTGCCTGCGATCATCGAAAGTAACTTCCCAGTCTCTGACGTGAAGTCAATTTCCGGTCACAGTATGGGCGGCCACGGAGCGCTCACCATTGGTCTGAAAAATTCAGAACAGTACCGTTCTATTTCAGCGTTCAGTCCAATCAGTAACCCAATGCAATGCCCTTGGGGACAAAAAGCCTTTACTGCTTACTTAGGCAAGGAGCTTGAAAGCTGGAAGCAATACGATGCAAGTGAACTTCTAAAACAACAACAATCACCATTACCCATTTTGGTTGATCAAGGTGATGCTGATGGCTTCTTAAATGAGCAGCTTAGACCGGAAGCGCTGATTGCTGCGGCAAAAATACACGATTCAAACCTAACCTTGAGAATGCAACCAGGCTATGACCATAGCTATTACTTCATCTCAAGCTTTATTGAAGAGCACCTCAACTTCCATGCAAAATATTTGTTTGCATAGTTAATTTAAGTAAGCTCATGAAATAAAAAATAAAGTCACCAAAACTAGGTGACTTTATTTTCTTTACGTACTAACAAATACATATCTGAATATCGATGATTTAAATATGTAAAATAATGTAACTTAAGAACAAATTCGACGTCCATTTCTCGCCTTATTAAATTCTCATTTCCGACACAGTATCTTTATTAAAAATGAAACAAAGTTGCACTAAAAACCAATTAAATACCGCGAAATCATTACGAAACTCTACCATCATCCCAAGACTCTGAGCTTTTAATTAAGAAGCAACTTAATAACCTTGACGTGACGTAAACCGACAGTTATTTTTGAAACATAACGTATTATAAAATCTCATCCGGTTGGCTCTATAATTATAAATAAATTACCGCTAGCACCTTTGTCCTAGCTAAGAAAAAAGAATAAAACTCAAAAGGGCATATGATGAAAAAGATAGTCGCGCTAGGTCTGTTTTTTGTTGCGCCATTCTTGTCTGCAAATACGATCGTATTTAGTAGTAGCCAGCAGCCTAGTGTCATACTGGAACTGGAAGAGATCCAAGCTTTACCTACCACTAGCTACACGATGACATTGCCTTGGCTTCCTGCCTCGTCAGAGTTTTTAGGCGTTAAACTCAGCACGCTTCTTACACACGTCTATGGAAAGGTACCAGAGCAGGTTGATATCAGCAGCTTAAACGACTATCACTCGACATTGTCCCGACAAGATATTCTTCGATATCAACCAATACTGGCTTATCAACAAGATCAGAATTACATAAAAGTCAGAAATAAAGGCCCTTTCTGGGTGATATATCCACTCAATCTCTATCCAGAGCTAAACTACAATAAATATCATGCGCAAATGGTATGGCAAGTAAATGAAATAAAAGAAAAATAATAAGAATGAAGTTATCAGAACCCTATTCTAAGAAACAAAGAATATTGCAATATTCTACCACCAGCAAAATGCTGCTGGTGGTGTTTGCCGTTTCTTTGCTTCTCGCGAATGTCGTACTTTTACAGCAAACACGTTCACTCTCACAAAATTTTAATAACGAACAAAAACAAGCGACTTGGTTTTTATTCCAACTCTCCAAAGAACTATCAGAACTTGTCGGCGAGGCCAGACGGTTAGATGAAAACGTATTGAATATTGACGGTGCAGAGCTTCAATACGAGTTAGCGTGGAGTCGCTTTGACTTATTGACCAGTAGCACGAAAGCCAATAAGTTCTTTTCTCGGAACAACATGCACCTTTACTTCATTAACCTTTTTGAAGAGTTCAAAGAGCTAGAAAAACAACTAGTAGAAGCTAGAACAGGTGATAGCCAAGCAGCTGCTGCATTTTATCGTTCAACTCAAACACTATATTTAGGCTTAATAGACTTCGTTAATCAAAACTTCCGTCTAAGTAGTAAAGCTTATGAAGCACAAAAAGGTCAAACCCAGCGCTTAATGCAAGCACAATATATGTTGTTTGCGACGTTCGTTTTGTCGATTATCTCTCTAACTTATTTCTTTTATCGTGAATCCCATTTTCATAGAAAATTGGCGCTAAGCGACCCTTTGACGAACCTAGGGAACCGCAATGCACTATTCATTACCCTAAACAAATTTACTCAAGAAAAAAGGCCCTTTTCTCTCTGGATTCTAGATTTAAATGGTTTTAAAGAAGTCAACGACACACACGGACACCAAGTTGGCGACACTGTACTGCGGGAAATCGCTAGGCGGCTTAATTCTATGACACTCAATGATTTTACTGTTTATCGCATGGGAGGAGATGAGTTCGCGGTTATACTTGAAGGTGAACATCTCAATGAAGAGAACGTACGTGAGCAGATAAATACCGTCTTTGATGCACAAATATTAAACTCCGATAAAGTCTCAACACTTTCAACGAGCATGGGCTTAGCGCAATACCCTAAAGACAGTGACAATGTTGACTTTCTTATCAGCATAGCGGATAAGCGCATGTACAAAATGAAATTTCAACGTTAAACGGTATATATGATGAGAAAGTTCATGCAAGTACTGCTTCTACTGGCAGTCATTGCGGCAGGTGTGTTGGCTTGGGTATTTATTCCATCGCACGAAACCATCGGGCAAAAAACGCTTGAGCAGGCACTCAACGACGACTACAGCCTAGTTGGGCATCGAATCTACTCAACCGATCCGGATGCTGGCAACCGATTCGGCTACTTCGTATTGGCAACGGGCCAGAGCATTGAAGAGCAAGAGCCGTTTTTGGTCACTTCGGATCAGTTTATTCGCATGGAGCAAACGGGTGATAATACCTTGTCTGTGACCATCAATGGCCGTATTTACCATTATCATAACGACTTGTGGGTGCCAAAATCAGACGGGAAATTGCAACACTTTTTAGTCAGCGCAACCGCCAAGTACGTACGCTAAAACGGGAACCTTACTCCCCCCAAAAAAACAAAGCCCCGCAGTGTATGCGGGGCTTTTTACGTGAAGAAGAAAATAACATCGAAAAAATGAGCGTTACTTCGCTAACACTTTCTCTTTAATCACTTTGAGTACCCCAGCCTCTTGGTTGCTTGGCGCAGAATAACGAGCAATTTTCTTAATCTCTTCGTGCGCGTTGGCAACCGCGTACGAATGCTCACTGACTTGCAGCATTTCGAGGTCATTGAGGTAATCACCAAACGTCATTGTTTCTGCCGGAGTAAAATTCATCGTCTCTTGAAGGTGCTGAATGGCCGCACCTTTAGAGGCCTCGGCATTCATCACATCCAGCCAGATTTTTGCACTCACCACGACTTTATGCGTTGCGCCAAACTTTGCGTTCATGGTCGGGAACAGGAGCTCTTCCGAACCGTCAAAGTGACAAATTGCTACCTTAATAAACTCGTCTTCGACCTCAAGCAAATCTGGCACATATTCACAGCGGTGGTAGTACTTTTGAAATTCTTCCAGCGATTGCTGATCATGCGTTTCGATGTACGCCGAGCGCTTGCCACACAATACGATGTTCGCCCCGTCAATCTCACGAGCCGCTTTCACAATCTCCAACACTTCCGCTTTAGGAATGGTACAACTGTAGAGCTCATTGTCTTGGTACATCACTAAGGTGCCGTTTTCAGCCACATACAACAGTCTGTCTTTGATTGGCGCGAACGTGTCTCGCAGACTGTAATACTGACGACCAGACGCAGCGGAGAACAAAATACCTTGCTCTTCCAGTTGCAAAAACAGATCGAAAAACTCCGGATCCAAACGACCGTATTGGTCAAGCAATGTGCCATCCATATCGGAAGCAATAAATTTGATGCGAACTTGTGACATTAACTAAAACTCTAAATGACGCTGCGAAAATATATCCATGTAAGGTACAGGATCTTGTATGAATCTCAAGTCGGGATGACGACGCTTTTCGCATTCACCAAGGGTGCTGTTTAAAGTAATCTTCACTGTGATCGATGAAAGCTCTCACCGCAGGAGACAAGTGTTTACGTGATGAATACAGCGCGTAAATGTTGAGATCATTTGGCTTCCAATCCGGCAACACCGACTCAAGCTGACCCGATTTGAGATAGATATTGCTCAAGTAAGTTGGCAACATCGAAATACCCATGCCTTGTAAAGCGCCATGCAATAACGCCGTGGCCTCATTGCTGGTTAGGCGACACTCAATTCCCACCGATTCGAACTGGTCGCCCTGAGACAAATGCCACACGTGACGCTCAAAGTTTTTGTATCCCAAACAGTCGTGTGAAGATAAATCTCGCGGATGCGCGATCGCGTGGTGAGTTTGTAAATATTGCGGTGATGCTACCAACACCGATTCGCACACCGCAATCGGCTTACCAATCAAAGAAGGATCGGGATCTGACGCAATTCGGATCGCCAGATCGATGCGTTGTTCGGTTAGATCACTCACTGAATCTTGCAGATCTATGTCGATATACACTTTGGGGTGCTTTTGCATAAAACTGTTTACTACGGGGATCAACTGTGAGAATCCAAATGAAGTACTAGACGCAAGACGGATTTTTCCGGACAGCTCACCATCAGCGGCAATGTTCGACGTTAATGTATCGGCCTGTTTTAACCAGCGCTCAATCTGAGGCAAGCTGCGCTCCCCTGCGGTGGTGAGGGACACCTTGCGCGTGGTGCGGTGTAACAAACGAGTTTGCAGCCAGTTCTCCATAGCCTCTACATAACGAGTCACCATTGGCCGAGACATGTCTAACCGCTCTGCGGTCGCGGTAAAACTGCCAGAATACACCACATCCACAAACACTTTTGCTGCCGTTACTCTATCCATACATTTACTCGAAATAAGAAATAGTGATGCACATTATTGTGTATTTTTCCGAGCGTATCAATTTCCTAATATAGCTCCCGTTCCCAAGCCATCGTCGCTTGGCCCCAAATTCTTTAGGAGCTTATTATGAAAAAATTCACTTTGATTACTGCATCCATTTTAATGGCAAGCCCTGTTCTAGCGGCAAACCACTCTCCCCTTACTCTTGAGGTTTACAACGCCGACGGTAACAGCTTCCACGTAAACTCAACTTTGGTATACGGTGAGACTGACGCCATGGTTATCGACACTGGATTCACCAAAGCTGACGCGATGCGCATTGCCGCTAAAGTGTTGGACTCAGGCAAAACACTTAAAACCATTTTTATCAGCCAAGCGGACCCAGATTACTACTTTGGCGCAGAGGCCTTACACCAACAGTTCCCTGATGCGCAGATCATCACAACGCCTGCGGTTCAAAAAATTATTAAAGAGAAATTGGCTGGAAAGCTGGCGTACTGGGGACCAAAGCTTGGCGCAAACGCACCAGTAAAACCAGTGATCCCTGTCGCGTACGATAAAGCATCATTAGAGCTAGAAGGTCATAAGATTGAAATTCGTGGTAACCATGGCACATCAGCACACCGCCCTTACCTATGGATTCCAGATAACAAAGCGATTCTAGGTAACGTAGCCGTGTACTCAAACGTACATTTGTGGATGGCAGATGCCGCTGACCAAACCACCATCAATGCTTGGGAGCAGCAACTTAGCGAGATGCTTGCGCTTAAACCTCAAGTGGTCATTCCTGGTCACATGAAAGCAGGCACAAAGCTGAACGCAGACACCATTCGCTACTCGCAACAATACTTGCAGGATTTTCAGCAAGCGAAAAAACACAGCAATAACAGCGTTCAACTCATTGACACCATGTCTGCGAAATACCCAGAAGCTCAATTGCCAATCGCGCTAGAAATCGGTGCGAAAGTGCATACTGGTGAAATGTCATGGTAACCGTGCATTACTTCTTCGATCCCATGTGTGGTTGGTGCTACGGTGCATCCCCACTCATCGAAGCCTTGGTGGACACCTCTCAATTTAAGGTGGAGCTTCATCCCGGCGGTATGATTGAGAAACGCGCGATTGAATCTGAATTTCGTCAGCACATCATCAACAGTGACGCTCGTATCGCAACCGAAACCGGAGCAACGTTTGGTGAAGCATATCTGCAACGCGTGAAAAGCGAAGATACGTTTGTTCTTGATTCTTATCTACCCACACAAGCGATCTTGAGTGCGGAGAAAATGGGGCTGAATCCATGGCACATGCTAAAGGCCATCCAATCTGCGCATTATCAGATCGGGTTAAAAGTGAATGAAGCATCGACGCTCAAAGCCATTGCAGAATCGCTAGGTTTAACAAGTGATGCGTGGGAGCAAAACATGACGTTAAGCGAAGCCGAACTAGATGAGAGAATTCACTCCAGCCGACAGTTGATGCGACAGTTACACGTTGGTGGTTATCCAACCCTGATTGCAGAAGTAAATGGCGAGTACTTGACCTTGCCGCACTCGACCTACTACGACAAACCGGCACAGTGGAAGCTTGCATTACAAAAACTGCAATAAGCTCTTCCCCACTCGCTCTTGTTCTTAATCCAAGAGCGATTGCCAACACTGACATGGCAATCCTGACTCAAACAGGTACAATCCTCGCTCGAATTTTTACTCGCGCGGATACCCACCATGCACTCGCCTGAACATTGTTTTACTCGTTTTACTGCTGATACTTCTGATTATGAATTACCAACGCAGTTTACGTTTCCGTTCTACTACACGCCGCATCCTCTTTGCGTTATAGCCGCAAAGCAATTGGAACAGCATTTATTAGCGCAAACCGACTTCGAACACGATTTTGGTTTGGTTAATGAAGAAACGGGGCGAGGCAAAATGTTTGGCGTATTGCTGGTAAAAAGCCCTCAAGGCGAGCTCGGCTTTTTAAGTGCGTTTTCTGGCAAAATTGCCGACCAAAACTTGATTCCAAGATTTGTCCCTCCTGTGTACGACATGCTGACCGATGAAGGCTTCTTCCGCGCAGAAACGGATGCCATCAACGCCGCCAATGCGGAGTACAAAACCTGTGCTGCGAATCCGGAATTGGCAGATCTTAAAGCGCAAATCCAAGCCGACCGAGCCGCTTATCAGCAAGAGGAGCAAACACAGCGCCAAGTGATGATTGATGGCCGCGCCGCACGCAAACGACAGCGCCAACAGGGCGAGCAAACGCTCAATGCCGATGATCTCAAAATCTTGTTGGATGAGTTGGGTAAGCAAAGTGTCGCCGAGAAAAATGTTCTCAAATACTTAAAGCAAGCGTGGGATGAAAAGCTTGCAACCAAAGAAGCACGATTGGCCGAGTTAGAGCAGCAACTTGCTCACCTGAAAGAGCAGCGCAAGACGCTCTCCAACGCTTTACAGCACAAACTGCATAAACAATACCGCTTCCTAAACAACCATGGCGAAGCACGCGACTTGGTGGACATTTTTGCAGACACCACAAACCCAATCCCACCGGCAGGTGCGGGGGAATGTGCTGCGCCAAAACTGCTTCAATACGCGTTTAAACACGGATTCAAACCGCTGGCGCTGGCAGAATTTTGGTGGGGTGTGTCGCCAAAGTCTGAAGTTCGCCAACACAAAAAATTCTACCCATCGTGCAACAGCAAATGTCAGCCGATTTTGGGCCATATGATGCAAGGGCTGGATGTCGAACCTAATCCATTGGCGGAGAATTGGGCAGAAGACAAAGAACTAGAGATAATCTACCAAGACGACGCTATGGTCGTCGTCAACAAGCCCTCGGGCTTACTTTCAGTGCCTGGTAAAACTATCAAGGACTCTGCTTATACGCGCCTACAAGCGATGTACCCTGATGTGGAAGGGCCGTTTGTGATTCATCGCCTCGACATGGCGACCTCTGGCATTTTGGTGTTTGCCTTAACCAAGCGCGCGAACAAAAGTCTGCAAAAACAGTTTATGGCTCGCGGCGTAAAAAAACGTTATATGGCACTGCTCGAAGGCGTATTAAACGAGCCTGAAGGGGAAATTTCACTGCCAATGCGTGGTGACCCCGACGACCGCCCACGTCAACTGGTGTGTTTTGAACACGGGAAACATGCAGAAACCTACTGGCAACTGATTGAAGTCAAAGATGGACGCAGCAAGGTATACATGTATCCGAAAACAGGGAGAACTCACCAACTACGTGTACACAGTGCTCATCACATGGGGTTAAACATGCCGATGGTTGGTGATGGTTTATACGGCGAAAAAGCGAATCGCTTGCACCTGCATGCTGAGATGCTAGAGCTGGATCATCCATACAGCAAAGAGCGCATGGTGTTCAAAGCTGAGTGCGAATTCTAACGTCTTCCCGATTTTAAATAACAAAAAGGCACTGACTAACAGTGCCTTTTTTGTTTTCTAACAACAGAATAAGCGTGATGCGCAATACCGAAAACCGTTAGCTCACCTTAAACTTGGTCCACACCTGAGAGCGCCAACGTCTTGCCATGATGATACCACGTACCCATTCATCGAGTGCGATTGCCATCCAAGCCCCTAAAACGCCATAACCCAAGTGGATGCCAAAGATGTAAGAGAAAAGCACGCCTAATCCCCACATACTCAAAATCCCCATTTGCACTGGGAACTTGATGTCACCCGCGCCTTTGAGCCCCGCGATAAAAATCAGGTTAAACACACGTCCGGCTTCGAGCAAAATTGAGCCCATGACTAACGAGCTTGCCAATGCGAGTATTTCCGGTTGATCGGTAAACACGCGTAGAATCTCTTCTCTAAACAGGTAAATCAGTGTGGTTGCCGCCGTTGATGCCACAAACCCCACTAAGAAGTAGATTTGTACGCGTTTTAAAATGCTACTCACCCAACCTTTACCGATGTAGTAACCGGTCTGAATTTGCGCTGCCTGACCAATTGCCAGCGCGAAAGCAAACGAGAAACGGGCAATGTTTTGCGCATAAGTGAAAGCCGCTAACGATGCCGTCCCCATTTGCACCACAAAATACACAATGCAGATTTGCGCCACGTTGTAAGACAGCACTTCACCCGCGTTCATGCCGCCGATTTTTAAGATCTTTTTGTAAATCTCTGCGGGCACTTGTTTCATGGTCGACATCGGTAGTTCAATGCTACTGCGAGCGAGAATAAACCATAACATTAACGTACCGATGACTTGGCTGACGACGGTTGCTATTGCTACACCTTGCACACCATACACAGGTAAACCGAATGGCTGGTAAAGCGCAATATAGTTACCAATGATGTTGAACACACCCGAGATCAAATTCACCACCATTGGGGAACGTGAATAACCATGACTACGCAGAATAGTTGTAAAAACAACGCCAATCGTAACGTTAAACGTCATCGCACCGCTTATCAGCAGATATTCATGAGCGTACTGCTCGACTTGCGCTTCCAAGCCGTAATACGGGAGTAGATATATCGCACCAAGCACGGCAATCACACTCAATAGCACACCGACGAGCACAGACAACGCAATACTCGCAACACCAACGCTCACTGACTCTTGCTCGCGTCCAGCGCCATTGTATTGGGCAATCAAAATCCCCGTACCGCTACTGACAAAGGTCGAAACGATGATTAAAAAGAAGGTAATCTGCGTGATCACACCAACAGCGGATACGGCTTTGTCTGAGTAGCCACTCAGCATGAACACGTCACTGGTTCCTAAAGCCGTCCGTAGCAAAATTTCGACAAGAATTGGCCAAGCTAATGCCACGATGGACATTCGTTGGTTGATGTTTTGGCTTTTAGGCATGCTTGTAACCTTTCCTACAACTAAAAACTGCCTCACAATATTTGTGAAGCAGTTTAAAAATAGTGACTCGAACGAAGCTCGATATGAGGTTGTGATTTAGCGCGGATTCTAGTCGCATATTGGTCATAACGACAACAATATTTCGCCCTGTTTCGGAAAAATATTTCTAATGCATTTTCGAAACGACATATGCCTTGACGATACGTAGAGCAGAGATTGGTGAACAATACTCTCAATCAAAGAGCACCGAACAGAATCAGGATAATCAATAGAAATATCTCCAACTAGATACATTACTTTGAGTTATCAGTCCAACCATATAGAGCCATGAAGAACCGTCATGAAAACCTGCATGCGCCACCATTCCTCTTTGAACACTCGCACCAAATCACACTGATGGCTTTGCACTAAAAATGACTGATATCACATTTGGAAACTTTGTTGTTCTATTTATCGCGAAAATACCGCCTAGAATAAGCGTACACGTTAATTAAGCAAGGATACGTAATGTCGACATTGGCTGGGGCGCGCTTAGAAGAAATGGCGGACATCCGCTCAACAAGAAAAAAGAAAATTGTCTTTTTATGCTCCAGTATCGCCGCTGCCTGTTTAACTTATGGTTCCATTGCTCAATCACTTGAGAATAACTGGGGTTTAAGCTTTTTCCATGCTTTGTGTGCCTTGGCATGCTTAGCAATCAGTTATGTAATAAAAGTCCAGCGGCACCATCAATACGCCGACTTATGGCTAAGTGCTGTCTTAATGTTCGAAGGGTTATTGTTACTTCTGTATAACGACGCTCCGTCAGGCAAAATGTTATGGCTATATCCTATTGTCGCCACTCTGGTATTAATTAATGAGTTTAAGGTCGGTCTGTTGTTCAGTGGCACCTACATTTTACTGATCTTTTTTGGGGTCGCTTTTTTAGATCGACTGCCAGCAGCCACAGAAATCATAGAGCGGAGATTGATGCTGACCCTGATAGCGACCGCGTTTGTGTGTCACACGTTCTCGTATTACTACACGAAAGTCCTCAATTACATTCAAACACTGTATCGTGAGGGGATTGAGGAGTTAGCATATTTTGACCAGCTCACTGGGCTTGCCAATCGCTGGAGCTTTGAGACTTGGGCGCGCGCAAAGCTCGATGAAATCAAGCACTCATCTGATGACAGCATCACCGCATTGGTCTTTCTCGATATCGATAACTTCAAGCACATCAACGACACCTACGGGCACGATATTGGTGACCAAGTACTTCAAGCCTTTGCAACTCGATTAAAAAATAACATTCGCAACAAAGACAGAAAAACCGATAAACACGACTACTCCATCGCTCGATTTGCTGGCGATGAGTTTGTAATCATGCTTTACGATGTAAAAAGTAAAGATGACCTCGACAGCATCCTAAAACGGATCGTGAATCTGTTTCCGACAGGTTACCGAAGCTACGATATGATTAACGAGTTAACGATGAGTGTAGGTGCTGCTATCTATAAGCAAGATGCAAAGGATTTGTCTGAATTGACTCGATGTGCAGATAAAGCAATGTACGCAGCTAAACATACTGGTAAAAACCAGTACGCCTTTTATGAGCACTGCAATACTGAAGAACAGTCAACATCTGATGCACCAGCGGTACCAGAAGCTTGCTAATGACTAAGCGAACACATGCATCACCCAAAGCCCCATAACGAGGAATACGATTAACCACACTACTTGCAACGTTCTGTTCGGCTTGTCTTGCTGACGAGTGGGGTGATCTTTAAACGCACGGCCCTTCATTTTGCCCATTAAGCTCTTTCCTAGAGCACGTCGATAAAATTCACGTCTCTTATGAGCGGCATTGGCAACTTCGGTAAAGCGCTGTCTTTGCTCATTGGTGAGATCTTTATCCTCGTAACGAGGAGGGAGATCAGAATGCTTGCGTTGTACTGCCATCACTTCCTCCCTGGTCGATGGGTACATTTTTATTAAGTATATACCCAAATAACCAAAAAGATGCGTTATAAGTGAAGCACATAGACGAAAAAACCACCCGAAGGTGGTTTTATGACGAGCAACAAATGAACGCTAGAAGTACTCACATAAATACGCAGTCGCTTCTTTCACTTGAAGCTCAAATGAAGAATTACCTTCCACTTCAAAAAACTCACCACTTTGATAAGTCGTCCAATCGCTCTCGCCAACACGCTTGACCACAAGCGCACCTTTTACAACCGTCATACGCTCTGGTGCTTGAGTACCAAACGTGTACTCACCAGGAAGCATCACACCAACGCTAACATCCTGATCTTTCTGGTTAAAGCCTAGTGATTTTACACTACCAGCAAAATAGCTATTTTCCTTAATATTCATTATTGGTTTCCTTATCAAAAGTCCGCTCTTTTTTACCTTGTTTCTTTCCGTTACTCAAGCTTTGAAAGCCATTAAACTCAACGTAATAACGCACATCCTTTGCTACTGAGCGAGAACCTCTTTTCACGAGGATTAATCAGGCGACCTAAACCGAGCAAGAAAAACTGCGAAGTAATGAATGTGAGCAAACAACAAAACCATCAATAAGATGTGTATCTGAATGTAAAAGTGGACATTAGATCATAGTTTCGTCGTCTCAATGGCGGGATTGTTTGTTTTTAAAAAGGAAGGTTTCCACCATGTTAAAAAAGTGGAGAAAATTAGATCTATGACGTACTCAACCCGCCGAAGGCGAAAAGCACGACAAGAACCAAAACTTTCATTTTTGGCTCGCCACCAATCCAAAATCCTCAAGAGTACATTTGTCTGCTTCGGGATGGGTCTGTTGACGCTTTTTGGCTATCAAATCCACCTCTCCTATCAAGACCACATTGATCCGGAAAAGGTGTACGGCGAATGGATTGAGATTGGCGCGCCACCCTACCAAACAGAACGTCTCGTTTTCACTGAAGATGGGGTATACCGAAACCATCGACTTATTACTACGGAATTTGAATTCGATGGCAAGGTCATCACGTTGAATACCGGATTAGGAAAGACCGCGTATCAGATCTCGGGCTCTCATCTTTCACCTCAAATACGCCGTATTGAGCCTCTTATTCCAGATCAGCGATTCATTCGTAAAGGATTTGAGCATACCGTTCAGGGCTCAGAAATCGGCGCAGCCTCTAAACGTCGCGCGGCGTTGAGTGAACACTTCAGCCGTGACTAATATGTCTTCACGGCTATTTTTCCTTTCAATTCTCTTTCTATATCAATGAAACAAAACCTTAATAAACAACAAAATAAGGCCTTCATCGCATTTAACTAACTCGTTACTGAGTAAACAATAATTTTAGTTTCTGCTGAGATTTTATAAATTATTGACTCAGTCTGACACTTTCTGTGTAACAGAGTGCGAGTTTTAGTTAAGTTCTCTCAAGTGCCTCGAAAACCGTCTTAATTTTTTTTGACGAAAAAAAACTCTCTGAAATGCTGAGTGTGATGCTTTTGCACGTGGAGTAAATCCAATCATCTTATCTGGTGCAAGAGCAGCCTATGTTCTAGGTAGAACATGAATCCAAGGATTGAGAGAGAAGTTATGATTCGATTTAACCTATGTGCAGCTGGAGTTGCTTTAGCGCTATCAGGTGCTGCAGTTGCGGCTCCAACCGCACCAAGTATCGATATGTACGGTTCCAACAACCTTCAGTTTTCTAAAATTGAACTCGCGATGGAAACCACGTCAGGCTACTACGACATGGTGAAATACCATGAGCAAGCGAAGATTACTGTTAAATTTAACCAGTGGAGTGGCACACCTGGTGACACTTACAACGTCTATTTTGATGGTGTAAAAGTAGCAAGCGGCCCTATCACTGGTAGCCAAACGACAGCTTCGTTTGAATACGGCCAAGGTGGCTTATACCAAATGGAAATCGAAGCATGTGATGCGACAGGTTGTGCGAAAAGCGCACCAGCTGAAATCACAATTGCAGATACCGATGGTTCTCACCTGAAGCCACTAACGATGAATGTTGATCCAAACAACAAAACCTACAATACCGATCCAAGCGTCGTGATGGGTACGTATTTTGTTGAATGGGGCATCTATGGCCGTGACTACACAGTCGATAATATGCCGGTCGACAACTTGACTCACATCCTTTACGGTTTTATCCCAATTTGTGGCCCAAATGAGTCTGTGAAGTCTGTTGGCGGCAACAGTTTCAACGCGCTACAAACTGCTTGTACAGGTGTGCCTGATTATGAAGTCGTTATCCATGACCCTTGGGCTGCTTATCAGAAGAGCTTCCCACAAGCTGGTCATGAATACAGCACGCCTATCAAGGGTAACTACGCAATGCTAATGGCATTGAAACAACGTAACCCTGATCTAAAAATCATCCCATCGATCGGTGGTTGGACACTGTCTGACCCATTCTTCGATTTCGTGGACAAGAAAAACCGTGACACATTCGTCGCATCAGTTAAGAAGTTCCTGAAAACTTGGAAATTCTACGACGGTGTTGATATCGACTGGGAATTCCCTGGCGGCGGCGGTGCAGCAGCCGATAAGGGCGACCCTGTAAACGATGGCCCAGCATACATCGCACTGATGCGTGAACTGCGCGTAATGCTTGATGAATTAGAAGCTGAGACAGGCCGTACTTACGAGCTAACGTCCGCTATCGGTGTCGGTTACGACAAGATTGAAGACGTAGACTACGCAGATGCAGTTCAGTACATGGATTACATCTTCGCAATGACTTACGACTTCTACGGTGGTTGGAATAACGTTCCTGGTCACCAAACTGCGCTTTACTGTGGTTCATTCATGCGTCCTGGTCAGTGTGACGGTAGTGGCGTTGATGAGAACGGCGAACCGTACAAAGGTCCTGCTTACACAGCAGATAACGGCATTCAACTTCTTCTTGCTCAAGGCGTTCCTGCAAACAAGCTAGTACTTGGTACAGCAATGTACGGTCGTGGCTGGGAAGGCGTAACTCCAGATACGCTAACCGATCCAAACGACCCAATGACAGGTACTGCTACAGGTAAACTGAAGGGCAGCACAGCGCAAGGTGTTTGGGAAGATGGCGTAATTGACTACAAAGGCATTAAGTCATTCATGCTAGGTGCAAACAACACTGGCATTAACGGCTTCGAGTACGGCTACGATGCACAAGCTGAAGCACCATGGGTATGGAACCGTACAACGGGTGAGTTGATCACATTTGATGACCATCGCTCAGTGCTAGCAAAAGGTAGCTACGCGAAATCTCTGGGTCTTGCGGGTCTATTCTCTTGGGAAATCGACGCGGATAACGGCGACATTCTCAACGCAATGCACGAAGGTATGGCTGGCGGTGTGGTTCCTCAACCAAACCGTAAACCAACAGCCGCAGCTGGCGCAGATCAATCAATAACAGGTCCTGCAAATGTGGTTCTAGATGGCAGCCTGTCAAAAGACTCTGACGGCACCATCGCAAGCTACGCTTGGGAACAAGTATCTGGCACAGCAGTGGTACTAACAGGTGCAAACTCAGCGAAAGCAAGCTTTGATGCAGCAGAAGTTACTGTTGAAGAGCAATTAACTTTCAAGCTGACGGTGTCTGATAACGAAGGTGCAACGGCATCTGACCTCGTTGTAGTAACAGTGAAACCAGCAGGTGTTGTTGACCCAGTGAACAGCGCACCAGTAGCACAAGTTGTTGCTCCAGCAACAGCAAACGCTGGTGACGTTGTGGTTGTAGATGCATCTGCGTCTAGCGATGCAGACAACGATACCCTGACATTCAACTGGACTCTACCTCAAGGTCTGAATGCAACGGTTGAAGGCTCTAAAGTCACGTTCACTGCTGAGGAATACCCGCAAGACACAAGCTTAAGCTTCACTGTAAGTGTGAGCGACGGTAAAGCGTCTTCATCGGCAAACGCGACAGTGGTTGTTGCACAGCACACAACCGATCCGAACCCTGGTACTTGTGACAACGCATGGGATGCGAGCGCAGTGTACACAGGTGGTAACCAAGTGACTCACGCAGGTAAAACGTGGGAAGCGAAATGGTGGACTCAGGGTGACGATCCTAGCCAATCTGGCGAATGGGGCGTTTGGAAAGAAGTTGGCGTAGCTAACTGTAACTAATTTCAGCCTTGCAGACTTTCTGCTAAATAAACAAAGGACAGCTTCGGCTGTCCTTTTTGGATTTAACCTCTTAACGAGAAGAGCAACACCAGAGACGAAAAAATCTGAGGTGTTACTTTCAAATCGAATTAGCGCAAAACGGAGCGAGTCAATCAGTAAAAGTAAGGGTTACCAAGCACTATCGAGCAAACGGTCAAAACTACTGAAGACTTGCTCACACTTCATCACTCGACCATGCCCCTGACCTTGTGTTGTCACTAACTCAACGTTTTTAATCTCTTCAGCCGCTTTTGCCGAGACACTGTATTTGGTGAACTTGTCTTGCTCATCATGAATAATAATGGTGTGAGACGGACGCTCAGACAAACGCTTCATCGGATCAATGGACTGTAACGGATAACCAAATTGGTCTTCAACTTCTGAAACCACAGCATTAAAAAGCTTCATCGAGTAACCGGAACGTGCAATGCTACCGAATAAGTTCTCTACGTAATTTAATACCGGAGCAATAAGCAGCAAAGGCTTGTTTTCTAATTTACTGTGCCTACACTCAAGAGCAGAAGCGGTGCCCATGCTGTGCCCAACTAGACCAACAATATCCTCGACCGTATCCAACACATCTTCTAATCCTCTGACAAACCCCGGAATGTGCCCATACTGCCCCTCACTCTCACCATGTGCCGGATGATCGTACGCCAAAGCAGTAAACCCTTTCGACGCAATATGTTCCATCAGTGGATAAAACTGACTTGCCGTTCCAGACCAACCATGAGTTAGCACCCAAATAGGTCCAGAGCCCAAAGTATAGGTTTTGATGATGCCTGCATGCCCTTTAATTTCACCTTTGATAAGCCCTTGAGGTTCAATATTTTTAGGTTGCGTACGAGCAGGTGTCAGAAGAAGTTTACGTGCGGTCTTCTTTGCATGTGACGGGGCCAGTGTATGGTGTAACCGAGTACTAATGTTCACCAAACTGCGCTTAATACTGAAACGTTGCGATGTATTAAAGTAAATTTTTTCACTCATAATCATGTCCTTAACTATCAGCTTTGCACAAAATAGAACGGTCGTGCTTTTTATGCTGATAAGAAAGAGCGAACTCAGCCGCTCTTGTGATTTTATGTCTACGAATCTGGGAAGCGATTAACCGATATTAGTCTTTCCAGCGAGAAAATAAGTTGTCGATCCCTTGCCAAAACAGACGCAAGCTTTCTTGCTCACCTTTAATTGAGTAAAAAACATGCGCACTCAAATAGAGACCGTACAAATCAAACGTTGCTTGGCGTGTATCTAAGTCTGCTGCAAATTCTTGCTTCTCTTTGCCTTTCGCTATTTGGATCTCCAAATAACTCAGCCAAGTGTCTATGGATTTACGCAGTCCGGCCTGAAGCGGGCAATCTTTATCTGTCGTATCATTCCAAGCGTCAAGAAACATACAACTTCCTTGGAATGCGTGATTCCAAGTCATCCAAGAGTCGAGCAACCCTCGAATTTTACGCTCGATATTGCCATCCCCGAGTTCTCGAGCAGGCTCAATAACCCGATCAGCGAACACTTTATTGGCGTGATCAAGCACCGATAGCTGTAAATTCAACTTCGAATTAAAGTGGGCAAACAGACCACTTTTCGACATACCGCATTGCTTGGCTAACTCTCCAATCGTAAGACTTTCTAATCCGTCTTCGCTGGCGATCTCGAAAGCCCGCTGCAGAATAAACTCTTTTGTCACTTTTCCTTTTTGCATAATCTTATTTTTAGCACGATCGTTCTTTTTTGCAATCTCGAGTTAACTGGTCTAACCATTATTCAGTGCTATTTTCGACTCACGAATCAGGTATTGATTGCGTTAATAGGTTAATAATTAAGAAGTTTGAAGTAAGTCTTAATTTTCAAAACAGCTTCAATGTAAGCGCAAGTCTGTCGACTTTTTCACGTATTACTTCAGTAACAACCTGCTATTTTCACCTAAGTTTTTTATTTAGGTAAACAATGTAATGGCAAAGAAACAAAAAATAGCCAGCTTAGAGTTTGCACGTATCATTGCGATGCTTGCGATTGTGGGTTTGCATTGCCAGATGGCACTGACGTACTGGCAGTGGAATGGGATACCATGGGTTGGCTATATGCTCAACCAACTGGCTCGTTTTGCTGTTCCGCTGTTCTTTCTCATCTCGGGTTATCTAATCCAGCCGAAGTTGAGTCACTCACCTATCGATACTCTTAAGAACTACGCCAAACCGTTAATGAAGGTTTGGCTCATTTGGAGCATGATCTGTTTACTGATGCCATTCCAATGGCAGACGGTCGCTGAGGCAGGATATCTCGCCGAAAGGCAAGGTTATTGGGGGTACTTAATGTCAACCCCGATCAATTCACTCATCGAAGGCGGACTCGTTCATCTGTGGTTTATTCCGGCTCTGGTCATTGCCGTAGCGTTAATTGCCTTTCTCGTGCATATCAATATGGCGCAACTGATACTGCCAACCGCAGTATTGCTATACATATACGGGGTCTTTGCTGGCAGTTACGCGACCATTACCGACCTGCCAGCGCCTTTCTTTACTCGTAACGGGCCTTTTTTCAGCACGTTGCTAGTTGCTCTAGGTTATTTCGCACGAGAAGCGCAGTGGCGGTGGTCGAGAAACAATACGGTTCGATGCATTATTCTTGGCATGGCACTGCATTTTGGTGAAGCTTACTGGCTGATGCAACATGACATCGCTTTCAACTCGCACGACTTCCTATTCGGTACCGTTATCTGGGCTGTAGGTGTCTTTATGTGGCTTTTGGCTCACCCTCATTTTGGCGACATGCCTTGGGTCTTCAAACTATCTCCTAGCGTGTTAGGGATATATGTTAGCCATCTGCTTATCATAATTGTCATGATGAATGTCGCTGGATTTATCGGGCTGCAACACCTCGCGAAAGATGTGTTTATTTATCCTGCAACGATTGTTGCAACCATACTGCTTGTGAAAGCAATCGACGCTTCACCGTTGAAAAAATGGCTCCTACGCTAAATGCATTCAGCTCTAGATATAGCTAGCTTTAACTCAAAAGGGTTAGAGCTAGCCAGTTAAAAATGAGATTTCTCTCTCACTGACCAATTTTTGACTTTCTAATCCTTCAGAATTTGCTTTCACTCACAAAAAACATTGTTCATTTCCTTTAAATTGGCTCGACTATTACAACATTGCTCATTAAACGGAGGCTGTATGTGGGCAGGTCAAGGACTCGTTCCTTTTTTAGAGATTAGTCACTGGTTAACTTACGGTTTATATGCCGCTGCGGTTTTATTCGGCGCAGCAAGCATTGCGTCACTCAGAAAATAGTGGCGCACACTATCATTTCCTAACTCCTACTGTTAATTCGAGCTCTCTCACAACTAACTCATTCATTTGTGGCTAATATTTCTCCAACCAGACAAAGGAGAAATGTCTATGCCAATCTATCCAATTGTGGCTTTCTGCTGTTTGTTGTTCTCTAGCGCCACCTTTGCTGCATCAACCAATGAACTGAATCTTGTTAATTCTGGTGTCGGTTACGCGGCTCTGATTATCTTTTCGATCGCTTACATACTGGTTATGTTGGAAGAGTATCTGAAAATGAGAAAATCCAAGCCAGTGCTGCTCGCTGCAGGGTTAATTTGGATTCTGATTGGCTACACCTTTGCTCAGCACAACCAGCCTGAAATCGCCAAATCCGCACTAGAACACAACTTGTTGGAATACGCCGAGTTGCTGCTGTTTTTGCTCGTGGCGATGACTTACATCAACGCAATGGAAGAACGCAAACTCTTCGATGCCTTACAGGCGTGGATGGTTGGTAAAGGTTTTGGATTCAAAAAGTTGTTCTGGCTGACGGGGTTTCTCGCTTTTGTCATTTCACCGATTGCCGATAACTTAACTACGGCCCTTTTGATGTGCGCTGTAGTGATGAAAGTCTCTGGTGATAATCCTAAGTTCGTCAATCTTGCTTGTATCAACATTGTTATCGCAGCCAACGCTGGCGGTGCATTCAGCCCATTTGGGGATATTACAACCCTGATGGTGTGGCAAGCTGGTCATGTCAGCTTTGCTGAGTTCATTCCGTTGTTTGTACCGTCATTGGTGAACTACTTGGTTCCCGCGTTTTTGATGTCACTGTTTGTTCCAAACACAAAACCGAATACGATTCACCAACACGTTGAGCTAAAACGCGGGGCAAGGCGTATTGTCGCATTATTCATTCTGACTATTGCCACTGCGGTCTCTTTCCACGCCTTGCTGCACTTCCCACCCGTTATGGGCATGATGATGGGCTTGGCGTACTTACAGTTTTTCGGATATTTTTTGCGTCAAACTCTTAAACACTCACTCGCAAAAAAAGCAGCTATGGCAATTGCCAATGGCGATGATCAGGCATTGAAGCGCTTAGGCTCAGTGGTTCCGTTTGATGTGTTTCATCGTGTGTCTCGAGCCGAATGGGACACCTTGTTGTTCTTCTACGGTGTTGTAATGTGTGTTGGCGGTTTAAGTTTACTTGGCTACCTCGAACTGGTTTCAAACGTCATGTACACGCAATGGAACCCAGTCTGGGCAAACGTAATGGTTGGTGTCCTATCTGCAATCGTCGATAACATTCCGGTTATGTTTGCTGTACTGACCATGGAACCAAGCATGTCGATGGGCAACTGGCTACTGGTCACATTAACCGCAGGTGTCGGTGGCAGTTTGCTTTCCATTGGCTCCGCGGCAGGCGTCGCTTTAATGGGAGCCGCGCGTGGACAATACACCTTCTTTGGCCACCTAAAGTGGGCTCCCGTCATCGCCTTGGGTTATGCCGCCAGTATTGCGGTACACTTGTGGATGAATAGCGGTTTATTTACTTAAAAGCACCGACAATCAGGTGCTTAACTTGCAACACAACCTAGCGGTCGGATGGATGGTTAACGCCATCCATCACTTCAATCGCTCCCAACTCATATGGGTTGACGCCCTCTAAGCAGCCGACATTATAGCCATACTCACTCGGGTCAGAACGACGCTGATGGTGCGTATAAATACCGCACTCGCCACAGAAAAAGTGCTTCGCAGTGTGTGTATTAAATTGATACTGCTTCAAGACGTCTTCACCTTGCATAATACGAATACCGTTCAAAGGTACAGATGCGACAATCGCGCCACGACGTCGACACATAGAACAGTCACACCGTCTCGGTTTCTCAATACCATTGGGTAACGCCAGTTCCAGCTCAACTTTTCCACAGTGGCAACTCAGTCGATGTAATGTGTTGATTTGGGTGTTGCCAACTTTCTTAATCATAACTTTTCCTTGTTGTTTTTCTATCTGTGTACATTATGTTAAACAGGTTAATATCATCATAATCTCGTCCAAAAACTCGACATCCATCACTTTTCGCGACATTTTATTGGCCGATTTGTTAGTTGCTATTTTGGCGACTGTCTATCGCGTCCGTGAGACGTGTTATCTCCGGCGCGGTTTTTAAACCAAGGAAATTAATTTATGGACAAAGATCATAGCCTAAGAGAGAACCTCTTGGCTCTGACGCTCGGCAGTGCGTTAGTGTCACTTGGGGTGATATTTTTTAGCAAAGTAGGATTGCTCACTGGCGGTACGGCTGGCTTGGCGATCTTCCTAACCAAAGTGAGTGACTTCAGTTTTGGTCAGATATTTTTCGCTCTTAACCTCCCTTTTTATATTTTATCTGTGATGTGCATGGGTTGGCGCTTCACTATCAATACCTTTATTGCGGTTTCGATTGTCTCTTTTGCGGTCGATCATCTGCATCATGTGATTGAGATTTCACGAATCGAACCTTTCTATGCGGCACTTTTGGGTGGTGGACTGATTGGAATCGGTATGTTGGTAATTTTCCGTCACAAAATGAGTTTGGGTGGCTTTAACATTCTAGCGTTGTACCTTCAGGAACGTTTTGGAGTTCGAGCGGGTAAAGTTCAAATGGCGTTAGATTGTGCCATCGTGGTGATGTCACTGTTCATTGTAGATGTGCACCTTATCGCTCTATCTGTTCTAGGTGCCATCGCAACGAACTTGATTTTGGCGATGAACCATAAACCAGGACGATACCAAGCAAAAGCGCAAGCAGCATAATCATCGCTGCATAGTCAACAACCCTAAAGCCCCCAGCCAGTCGCTCGGGGCTTTTTTCATTCAACGCTAAGATCACGTCAACGAACTCGTTTTGCAGTGCTGCTGCATCTCTTCATCCAATTTAGCTTTATATTTCTGACTAAGATGGAAGTGTACTTGCATCAACAAGTCATGTGCGTGGAACAGCTCAAACGCGTCGCTACCATTTTGCTGACAAATAACCTCACAGCGCTCAGCATGCACTTTGGCTTCTTGCGGTTTATCTGCTTTAAGCAAGCTCATCGCTAAGCGATACTCTGCGCGCTCTTCTTGCATCCAACCCCCTGCCACTTTCCAATAGTCTAGCGCGAGTGTCGCTGCTTCTAGCATCTTCGATTTTTCCATGCACGTGCGCTCAGCCAGCGCTTCGTACTGACATGCTAAGTTGTTCGCAGTGATCGCGATAGCGCGCGCTAATGGCCCTTCTGCATCGTTCGGCGTCATTCCTAACGCTGCCTTCACCAACCATTGACTCGCCAGTTCAAGCTGAACAAGTGCAGAAAGTTCATTCGAAATCAAAGCGTAAACTCGGCGTTGTTCTTGCTCTTCCAATAATTCCATATTGTCAGTGCCATCTACGAAATAGCGCGCAACGGCAATACTGCGTTGAAATGCCAAACTCTCGGCAACCTTGCGTTCATCAAAGTGCTCTAAACAAGTAAGAAACTGTTCTGGGCACTGGAGATGCCCAATAGCGGTATGCAGCATCAATGCGAATATTCGCTCGATTTGGGTAACGTCTTCCACCTCGCTCAGAGCCGTTTCTAGCTTAGCATAAACTTGTTCGGGATTTTCCTCGTGATGCTGCCAACACTCACTCATGAAGGCATCAAAATCCGTTTTGAAAGGCATGTCCTTATTGTCCTTCTTCTATTCGTATAACGATTATGAAACTCTACACTATCGTTACCCCTGTGTAGCACGCTTAATCCCAATACGAGAATCGCCTCACTTAAAGCGGTGTACCTTGCTCCAGCGCGAGCAAACGTTGCTTGCGCTCCACTCCACCTGCATACCCAGTCAGTTTTCCGCTTTTGCCAATAACGCGATGACAAGGTACCACGATAGAAATCGGATTCTTCCCGTTTGCTAACCCAACAGCACGCACAGCTTTAGGGTTACCTATCGCATTCGCGAGATCTTGATAGCTCCACGTTTCCCCATATGGAATGGTCGTTAGTGCCTGCCAAACTTGATTTTGAAAATCAGTGCCTGTCGCTGCAAGGGGCAAGTCGAATTCGTTGCGCAGACCAGCAAAGTATTCATCCAGTTGGGTGACAGCTTGGCGCAAGACCGGATGCTGCTCGTCTCGCACCCCCAGCTCACTCGGCTTAGTGGTGCATGTTTCAAACCAAATGCCAAGTAAGCCCTCAGCGTTCGATTGGATAGTCACCGTTCCTAGTGGACTCGGCATTTCGGTATAAAATGTTTTCATGATTGATTCCATAAGTGAAACGTCGCGTAGCTTCCCCAAGGGGTCGCAGTGTGCGTATTCAGTGATGGGTAACGCTGCATCGCCTTTTTCACCACTAAGTCTTTATCTAGAAAGCAATCGGGTTGAGATTGCCCTCGCAGTTGAGCATAACTGACGGTCCAAGGTCCAATGCCTTTCAAAGCTAGCCACTGCTGGGGGTCAGCTTCTGAGTTGTCCTGCATAAACTGGGCGAAGCGCACTAGCGTCTCTTTACGGCTTTGCGGCATGCGCAAAAAGCTCACGTCGGCGTTCGCAATATCACAGGGAGTCGGGAAAAAACGTTTTTCTGACTCACCACTAAGTGTGGCCACCAATAAGTTAAGTTGACTAATCGCAGCTTTAACCGACACTTGCTGGCCTAAAATAGCTCTAACCCCTGCTTCCCATGCATTCCATACACCTGGAATACGAATACCTTTACTCGACACGAGCCCAGGCGCGACATACTCCAAATGCTGCTCAACAGTACAAATATCAGCGTCAAGATCGAACATACGACGAATGTCAGACACCAAGTTTTGCAGCTTCGTTACGTCTTCAATTTCAAACGCCAGTTCTAAGTATCCTTCACCTTTTGTCGCTTTAAACCAGGCTTTGCTGTTATCCAAAAAAACGTTGCGCTGATAACTCTCATCCCTCACCAGCTCAACCCCCTCAACCGCTCGCAAACGATAGAAGTCCAACATGTGCGACCAATTCAACTCACCTCGATAAGGTAAGGCAATTCGATTGCAACCCGCACCATCAAACTCTTTACGGCGTACTTGAGAAGGCGTTAGTTTGAGAAACTTTTGAAAAGCATCGTTAAAGCGGCGCGTACTGTTAAAACCTGACGCAAACCCCACGTCGGTGACCGACATAGAGCTGGAGTGAAGCAACTGTTTGGCGAACATTAGTTGCTGATATTGCGCATACTGCTTGGGTGACATTCCTAGATACTGCTCAAATAACATACGTAAGTAACGGTCAGAAATCCCAACACGCTCAGCCAACTCAGACACCGAATGGTGATGCAACTCCCCTCTATCAATTAACGAAATCGCTCGTTGAAAGGTCGTCTCGACACCTTTCCATGCCCAAGATCCAGGAGCGCTATCAGGTCGACAGCGTAAACACGGACGGTACCCTGCTTGAAGGGCTTGCGTCTTATCAGCGAAATACTCAACATTTTCTTCTTTAGGCAAATTTGCCGGGCAAATCGGACGACAAAAGATTCCCGTTGTTTTTACCGCCACATAAAATCGCCCATCAAAACGACTGTCTCGCGCGACTCGCGCCTTGTGACACTGCTCAAAGGTCAGTGAGGTATGGGGGTGAATAAACATAGTGCTTTCCTTGCTCATGCCTTTTGTCATTTATTGTTCATAGGCATCGTTCAATATAGTGTTATTGTAGCTTGCTTAAGCGCCCACAATTAGCCATTTTCGGAACTCAATATTGAGATTTATTGGCATTAGCGCTTTTGTACACTAAAGTTAGATCCAGAACATCACAACAACGTCGGCTAAAGGGAATTGGCATGGACTTACATACTTGCGTAATTGTATTAAGAAACCAAAAGGTTATTACCAGTAAATCCGTAGATCATTCTATTGGAATTATCGAACGAGACTCAGATAACGAGATCTCAGAAATTCAGATTAATGCGACGGATGGACGTAATATTCGAACTTATCACTACAACAATGTAGAGGAGTCATTAGAGAGCTTAATGAACCTCTGACGGTTTTCTTTAAGGCACCTTTCTCCCTTGTTAAAAGCGAAAGCAATAGAGCACAGTACATGTGCTCTTTTTTTGTTTAACAGCAAAAATGTTTATCGAAAATAATGACAGACCTTGATTTAAAACAGACAGTAATCGGCAAATAAACACTCGAATATAAAAATCAAGACATTGATTTAAATAAATAAAAACCAACTATTCAATTTTTTAGAACGAGTTTATCAAAATCCTCCCGTTATTTTTATGTTCGCCTCTACCTAAACTGTTCTCAACAGCACGGGAGCACACGCTTCCCACTCATTGAAAAGAGTCAGAGGACAGAATCATGAAAGCACTATTACAGAAAATTACCACATCAAACGCAGGTTACAGCGCACTATCACTTCGCGTTCCAATCGGCATTATCTTTATGGCGCACGGCGCACAAAAACTATTTGGCTGGTTTGGTGGCTACGGGCTAGAAGGCACAGGTCAGTGGATGGCATCTATCGGTTTAGGTCCTGGCGTGCTCATGGCGTTACTTGCGGGCAGCGCAGAGTTCTTTGGCGGCTTGTTCATTTTACTTGGTCTGCTAACTCGACCAGCAGCGGTTGCTTTGGCGTTCACGATGGTGGTAGCGATATTCTCTGTCCACTTTGAAAATGGCCTGTTCATGGCAAACAACGGTTACGAGTTTGGCTTAGCATTACTGGCAGCAAGCGTTTCTCTGTCGTTCTCTGGCGCAGGTAAAGCAGCGTTAGATAACTTTTTAAACAAAAAGCTCTCTTAAGGAGGCCTTATGATTACGGTAAGACATGCAGCAGACCGAGGTCGAGCAAACTTTGGCTGGCTTGATAGCAAACATACGTTTTCTTTTGGTAGCTACTACGATCCTCAACATATGGGCTTTTCTGAGCTGAGAGTCATTAATGACGATGTAGTCAAGCCTGGCGCGGGTTTTGATACACATGGCCACCGTGATATGGAGATCATCAGCTATGTGTTGGAAGGTGTTATCGCACACAAAGACAGTGAAGGTAACGTCAAAACACTACCTGCAGGTGAATTCCAACTCATGTCGGCAGGGAAAGGGATTTACCACAGTGAGTACAATGCGTCGAACCAAGATACGCTGCGGTTTCTACAGATTTGGATTCAACCAAACGCATTTGGAACCAAACCAGGTTATCAGCAAAAAGATTTTGGGCGCAATCCTGGGTTAACGGCTATCGCAACTCCAACTGGAGAAAACGGCACGCTACTTATTAAGCAAGATGCGACTTTGCATCAGTTAATTCTTGAGCCAAGTAGCGAACTAAACTTTGAGATTGAGTCGGGCCGAAATCTATTCATCCATCAAGTGACAGGCAGCCTTAGTGTCGACAATACCACTTTGACGGCTGGCGACGGCGCGAAGATTGAACACCAAAGTAAGGTTGTTTTGCGCAATACATCAAACGAAAGCACAACAGCCCTGTTGTTTGACTTACCATAACTATCGATTCATCGAGATAAAAACAAAGCCGCCTTGATTTCTCAAGGCGGCTTTTTCGTTTTTCTGACTTTTCATTCAACGCTATTCGTCGGAAGTGCCAGAACCAATTTGCTGAAAACTGTAAGCGGTCAGTGGATCGATCTCTTTGACAATTTCTTCCACTTGCTTAATCGCGTCTACAGACGAGCTAGCTTTACGATAGCTCAAATAGATAGGGCGACACCAATCTTCTACTCCAGACACCTTGTGAAGCTGCCCATTAGCGATAAATGGCTCCACGAGAGAGATTGGTAAGTACGCGGCTCCACCCTTCTCTAAAATAAAGTCCAATGCGATACGCGCTGTTGAAGTGCGTAAATATGGAGCCGGAATCTTAGGGTGACGTTCAGAATGCTCTGAGGAGAAACGCGTCCCCCAGTCAACGTACACATATTTGTTTTCGAAAACGGTGTCTAAAGAATCTTTCTCAGTTGATACCAGAACGAGAACAACATCTGCCACTTTTTTACAGTTAAGCTCATCAGCTTTGATCTGATCGAACGCAAATGCCATATCTAACGTGCGCTCTAGCAAGCTACGACTGAGCATCTCACGTCCCATCACTTCTGCCATGAAGCCATAACCACCAAACGAATCTGTGACGACACTTAAACAATTCTGTAAATAAGCGTCCCAAATGTTTGGCGTGCCACCTAACGTTAGTTGCAGCGCTTTGCCATCTTCAAGCGATAATTCTAGCTTCGCTTGTTGCAATGTAGTGACCATTACCTCGGCATAGCTGATTAAGCGCTCACCTGCAGAGGTCAACTTTATGTTATTTCGATCACGAATAAACAATTGCGTATCGAAGTAACTTTCCAATTGTTTGATACGTGCGCTCACAGCGGCTTGGGTAATATAAAGGTTCTCAGCAGCACGTCCGAAGTGACGAACTCTTGCCAGCTCTAAAAATGTTCGAAAGACTTTTACATCCATAAACCATCTCCTGGTTAATATAAAACCAGATTAACAACTAATTAAAATCATGACGACAAAAAAGTTTTGTTTTTCTTTTGTTAGATTTAAGCCTAATTTTCGCCGTAAGTTCACTACATTCATCAATAACGGTTACAGAGGCTGTTGACATGTCTGACACTGAATTCCGTCATGGCAAAAAACGTTTTTACGATAACGTAAAATTCCCACGCGGCTTTGCAAAGTCTGGCGATTTTACTCTTTCAGAAGAGGAAATCCTAACAATTTATGGGGATACAATGCTTGGCTTAGAGTCAGGCGAATTAACACCTGAAAACAGCGAAGAGAAACACTTCATCAAGGTGTTAGAAAACCCGGGCAAAGCAAAAACAAAACTTGAGCGTACGTGGCTAAAGTACACCCAACTTGCTCGTGGTCGCAAGCGCTTCCATACGCTAAATGGTCGTAACAAGCCTGACGCCACAGAAGAATACATTGAAGAGAGTTTGGTTGAAGACGATTAATAACCAATAACCTAGTTCTCGCCTTTTTCTAGTAGTAGGCGAAAGCTCGTTTGACTTTACTGAGCGAGCAAGACAAGCTCATTTCTTCTCCTAAAGCCCAAGGGGGCGTTCTCCCAAGGGCTTTTTTAATATTTGGGTGATGACCGTTTACTTGGCGAGCGTCGCAATCTTTTTCAGAAAGCTCTCTTTCAAATGCTCTTGGTCATATTCCAAGTGATAGGTGTTGTGGAAGCCAATTTTTAGCTCAACACCATTCCCTCTCAAGAAAACGTTGTACCCATCGTAGTCAGAAAACGCTTCTACACCTTCATACATTTTACCAAATTCGGTTGGCGTACCGTTGTTCATCACACATTCGTAAGCCTGTAGTACTTTGCTCGGATCTAACTCATTTTTCATACCGAATTCCTCACTGGTTTACACATTTCAATTATGGTTAAAGAATGAGCGCCATGCCATATCTAACCCATAATATTTGAAGTTCGTGTGCGATTTCGCACTCTGTAGGTTGTTAAAAAACAAGGTTAAGTGCGAAGGCAGAACTTAATTTAGATCATAAATTTTATCTATTGATTCGTCAGTTTCATAATGCAATTTCTTTGTAAAAAATCGTCTTATAAAAGCATTTAGATATAAAAATCGTCGACAAAACCAACATTGGTTAAAGAAAAAGCAAAATTTTGACCTAAAACAATAGCAGTTCGCCATTACTTATTTTATAATGCGAATTAATGTTTCAGTACATCGTCAATTCCAATAACTAGGGGCACAAAATGAGACTTATCCCGTTAACTCGAGCAGCACAAGTAGGTAAGTGGGCAGCTGCGCATATCGCTAAGCGTATCAACGACTTTAAACCTACTGCTGAGCGTCCGTTCGTTCTGGGTCTACCAACTGGTGGCACTCCTCTAGCAACCTACAAAGCCCTAATCGAGCTTTACCAAGCCGGCGAAGTCAGCTTCAAAAACGTCGTGACTTTTAACATGGATGAGTACATTGGCATCCCTGCGGATCACCCAGAATCTTACCGCTCGTTCATGTACAACAACTTCTTTAATCACATTGATATTCAAGAAGAAAATATCAACCTACTGAACGGTAACACAGACGATCACGACGCAGAATGTAAGCGTTACGAAGACAAAATTAAGTCTTACGGCAAGATCAACCTGTTCATGGGCGGCGTGGGTAACGACGGTCACATCGCGTTCAACGAGCCAGCGTCATCTCTTTCTTCTCGTACTCGCATCAAGACCCTCACTGAAGACACTCGCATTGCGAACTCTCGCTTCTTTGACGGCGATATCAACCAAGTGCCTAAATACGCGCTGACTATCGGTGTTGGTACGCTTCTAGACTCAGAAGAAGTGATGATCTTGGTCACTGGTCATAACAAAGCTCAGGCACTTGAAGCAGCCGTGGAAGGTTGTGTAAACCACCTATGGACAGTTTCTGCACTTCAACTTCACCCTAAAGCGGTGATCGTATGCGACGAACCAGCTCAACAAGAACTGAAAGTGAAGACAGTGAAGTACTTCTCTGAGCTAGAAGCAGAAAACATCAAAGGCTTTTAACCCATAGGATGGCAGCCTAGAAACACACTAAAAATACAAAACCCGTGTTGAACACGGGTTTTTTCTTATCTGAACAGCGGGCTTAAGTCGTCAATAAGCTTTAATACCAAACTGACGAAGACGCTTAGGAAGCACTTCATCCAACTTGTCTAGTTCACTCGGTTCGACTTCGATAAGATTGAAATGATGCTGCTCATAAACAGTACGAATGGTATCACGGTCGGCCTGAGCCATCTCCCCATCGTCACTTCCCCAAAATTGCAAATAGACTTTACCGCCTGGTAAGTAAAAATCGCTAGTGACATCTTGGTCAATCGGCAGCTGACGCTCATAAGCGTGCACTACACCAGCCAAGTACAGCCAGTTGTCAATGAGCAACTCACCCTTAGAGCGTACGTAATGCCCATCTAATGTTCGGTGCTTGGCTTCAAATTTTTGGCGAAAGCTTGAGTACGATTTATCCGTAGAATGTGACTCCGCGTCTTGCCCTAAAAACTCAATGACAGACTGCTTAAGACGCTTGTTACGCAGCACCACATCGTGCCATACGACAAAGGTATTTTGTGTTTCTTTATCGGTTCTTTGCTGCCCACCAGCGCGCACACCAGCTTCTGTGACACTCCATCCCTCTTCGGATTTGGTCAACCAACCCAGTTCACTCAAAAGCTGGTTCATGCGCTTCGCATTCAATTTCAGCTTTTCACCCAGTTGTGTCGCGCTCAATGTTTTCCCTGAGCTGGGAGTCAGCTCAATATGTAAGTTGGTCGGCCAGACGATGAACTGGCCAAATTTAGGGTGATCCACATACTCACCGCCAAACTTTGCCCCTTCTTCGGTCAAAATCCACTTTTCATCTTGGCGAACGATGTAGCCTGCACGTTTGAGATCGGCAAACAGCAGCTTAGCTTCTACCTTGCGCATTTTCGCTAATGCCGACGTCGATATTTTTTCAGACATGTGGGTACCTCATGCTGCTGCAAAATTGAACACTATGTCGTCATAGTAACGCATTGATTTCACGGCTTGAAGTCAGGCAAACAAGATTTCGTGTTACAAATAGCAAAGCCAGCGTATAGGTGCTGGCTTTGTTATTTCGGTAAAAAAGCGAATGTTATTTAATAAAAGCGATGCATCCTTGCAAAATCACTAAATTCACAATGTCGATGAAGAATGCACCGACAATTGGAACCACCATAAATGCTTGTGGTGATGGACCATATCGACTCACGATGGAGCCCATATTCATGACCGCAGTCGGTGTAGCACCTAACCCAAAACCGCAGTGTCCGCTAGCGATCACCGCCGCATCGTAGTTGCCTCCCATCATGCGGAATGTTACGTAGTAAGTGAACATCGCCAACACTGCCGACTGAATAGCAAGAATAATAAGGAATGGGATCGCAAGATCGAAAATATTCCACAATTTCAAACTCATCAAGGCCATGGCAAGAAATAGAGATAGTGCAACCGTGCCAAGAATATCAACGGTTTCTAAATCAACCTTGCGCGCCTTCGTCACTTCCATGATGTTAGTGATAACAACACCAATAAACAGCGCATAAACAAAATCGGGAATCATTAACCACTTGATGTCAAAACTGCTTACCCAACTCTCCAGATACTTCGCGCCTGTCACGCAAAGTAGAATGATGGACAAGCTTTCAACGACTCTTTTCGCTGTGACACGATCTTCCTCATGTTCGTTGTACGTCACCAGTTCAGGGAAACTCTGATGACTTTGATTGGTGCGTCCGTATTCCGATTCCAAGTTGTGTTTGTTTAGTAGCTTTTGTGCAACAGGGCTGCCAATAATCCCGCCCATCACCAAGCCAAATGTAGCAGAAGCCATTGCCACCTCTAGAACATTATGCAAACCATACATTTCTTGAAAAGTTTGCGACCACGCAGCTCCAGTTCCATGTCCGCCAGAAAGCGTAATGGATCCGGCGATCAACCCCATGAGTGGATCTAACCCCAACGCTGTTGCTAAGGACACGCCGACCGCGTTTTGGATAAGAATGTAGACCGATGCCACAACTAGGAAGATGAAAACCTTCGCACCGCCTTTAATCAGTTGGGTGTAATTTGCCGCTAAGCCAACGGTTGCAAAAAACATCAGCATAAAGACGTTTTGCAGTGGTAAATCAAAGGAGACATCCACACCGTTTAAGTGCATCGTCGTGATGACGCAAGCGACCACTAGACCACCAACAATTGGCTCTGGAATATTAAATTTTTTTAAGGTTGGTAACTTGGTATTGATGAACTGCCCTAAAAACAACACGCAAATTGCGACGAGGAACGACTCCTGTGGGCCGATAGATATTACCTGATTCATGAGACCTCTTTACTCTACTCTTTCTCATTCATTGAGCACGCGCTCAACGTGAGATAGGTGCCTAAGCCAGTCAGATTGCCTCTCGAAACTTTTGTTTTCTAGGCCTCTTTGACCATTGATTCTCATCAAGTAAGAAATAGGCAGACCTAAAATTATGCTAATTATCATTCAGTGAGAATATTGATTTAGAACAGGCGATAAGTGTATTGATGGGAAGAGAAAAACAACACTTCTCAACTTATGAGAAGCAATTAATTTCCATATAAAACAAAACCTCAAAACAACGACCACATAGGTGGATATTTAGAGCGAATGAGACAAGCGGATACACTAGGTTTTAAATTATTACTTTCTCTCTAACGCACTAGGTGTTATACATATATATAACACCATCTCAACCAAGAGATTCACTCATGACTAATTGGCATGATCGCCAACCGATATTTCGACAGTTGGCAGACCAGATCACGCAGCAAATACTGCAAGGTGTCTGGCAAGAAGGCGATGCTCTGCCCTCCGTCCGTAGCATCTCTGCAGATATGAAAATTAACCACCTCACCGTTATGAAAGGCTATCAATTGCTTGTTGATGACGGGCTAGTGGAGAAAAAACGCGGTCAAGGTATGTTTGTCGCTTCAGGAGCAAAGCTCAAATTACTCGCAGACGAGAAGGCACGTTTTCTTCAGCAACAAATTCCGCAGATAGCCGACACAATACAGCGTCTGGATATGTCACTCGACGAATTCATTCAACAACTAAAACCACACTTGAAAGGTGACCAATGAGCGCATTAGTCAGTGTAAACAACGTATCCAAGCAATATCAGCAACAAGGAGAAGCACTGCATGAAGTGAGTTTCGACCTACATGCAGGACAAGTACTTGGCTTACTCGGCCATAATGGCGCAGGTAAATCAACGCTTATTAATGCCCTACTCGGTGCACATGAATATCAGGGCACTATTCGTATCAACGGATTTGAACCCATTATGCAACGCGACAAGATAATGCAGAGCTTATCCTACATCTCGGATGTCAACGTTCTGCCAGATTGGATGACCGTTGCTCAACTGCTTCACTATACCGAGGGCGTGCATCCAGGGTTCAATCGCGCCCAAGCAGATACGCTACTTCGTCAAACGGACATCAAACCTCGTGCACGTATCAAATCTTTATCCAAAGGGATGAAGGTGCAATTACACCTCGCGATTGTGATCGCGACCAACACCCAAATCCTCATATTGGATGAACCGACACTCGGGTTAGATCTCGTGTATCGCGAGACGTTTTATCGTCACTTATTGGAATGGTTTCACGACGGCGAGCGCGTGTTGATCATCGCCAGTCATGAAGTATCAGAGATTGAGCACTTGCTGACAGATGTTCTGATTCTTAAGCATGGTCGCCCCGTTCTGCAAACCTCGATGGACAGTATCAGTGAAGACTATTTCATTCTTGAAGCCAACGACGAGCACCGCACACAAATTGAAGCGATGAACCCACTCTCGTCACAAAAAGGCCTCGGTTCAACGAAATGGTTACTCAAAGCCCAGTATGCCCAACAAGCAGAAACAATGGGCTCCATCCATGGGGTGAAGTTAGCGGATTTATTTTTAGCATTGCAGAAGGAGGCAGCGTAATGCGTTCAGTTGTCGCGATGTTGCAAAAAGAGTGGTTAGAAAACCCTCTTGTTTTACGTATTCCACTGTTTGTGTTGGCGTGTGGAGTTATTCTCTTTGTGAGTTTAATGAGTAACGACACTCTACAACACAATATGTTTTTCCAAATGAGCTTTGGTGGCGATGTCAGTGACATTCACAAAGAGCTTGGTGATGATGTCAATACGTTGATTACCGGAGGAGCAGGGCTGCTGTCTATCTTGTTAGCCGTTCAGTACTTCCCAAGAACGCTACGCAAAGAACGGGCGGAAGGCAGCATTATGTTTTGGCGCAGTATGCCTGTCAGTGACATAAAAACCCATTTAGTGAAGCTAGGATTTGGCTTATTGGTGATTCCGCTCGTCTGCTCGGTGCTCGTACTCGCTGTAAATTTAATGTTGTGGTTGCTGAACATCTCTACTGATCACCAATTGGCTTTATTGTACCGCCAAGCCTCGTTAGGTTACGTGCTGCTGCATTGGGGAGAGTTTTTAATCAGAATGTTTTTCGCCGGTATTCTGCTGTTACCGCTGGCATTAACTGCGATGGCTATTTCACAAAAAGTGAACTCACCACTGGTCATTTTGTTTATCGCCATTTATGCGCTGCGTTGGATGCCTATCGCACTTTTTGGTTTCTACGGGCTAGATCAGTTTTTCTCCAAAGTGCTTTACCTTCCGCTGCACGCCATTATTACACCAAACCCATTCAATGCCATTCCTCAAGCGGGTTGGTTAAACGTTGGCATTTACGCCTTCATTGGTATTCTTGGTTGGACAGCTAGCCTCAAGTTCAGCCGAACTATCCAATAATTCTTCGTTCAATAAACGACCAAACCAAGTCATAAAAAAAACGGTCACAACCAGTGTTGTGACCGTTTTTATTTCGCCTCTAGGAGCTCATCCACTTAACTTTAACCAAGGAATGAAATGTAGCCTTGCAAGATAATTAAGTTGACGATGTCGATAAAGAAAGCGCCCACAATTGGCACCACCATAAATGCTTGTGGCGACGGGCCAAATCGGTTAACGATCGAACCCATATTCATTACGGCTGTTGGGGTTGCACCCAAGCCAAAACCGCAGTGCCCCCCTGCAATAACAGCAGCATCGTAGTTGCTTCCCATCACTTTGAACGTAACATAGTACGTAAAGATTGCTAAGACGACAGACTGCACAGCTAAAATAACCAAGAATGGAATCGCTAGATCGAAGATATTCCATAACTTTAAGCTCATCAGAGCCATCGCTAAGAACAGAGATAGCGATACCGTACCTAACATATCGACCGTTTCGGCATCTAACTTACGAATCTTGGTCACTTCCAAGAAATTCGTAATGATCACACCAATGAATAGCGCATATACGAAGTCTGGAATCATCAGCCATGAGATTTCATACGTGCTTACCCATTGCTCGACATACTTGGCCCCAGTAACACAGATCAGTAGGAAGAAGAGTTTCTCCACCACTTTTTTCGCCGTTACTTTATCTTCTTCGTATTCATTGTAAGTCACCAACTCCGGGAATTTCTCGTGAGTTTTGGCATCTCGACCACCACGACCATACTCAGACTCTATGCTGTTCTTTTCGACTAGGCGCTGCGCTACAGGGCTACCAATGATACCGCCGATGATCAAACCAAAAGTCGCTGATGCCATTGCAATTTCTAAGACGTTATCCAATCCATACACGTCTTGAAAGGTTTGTGACCACGCAGCACCTGTACCATGACCACCAGACAGAGTAATCGAGCCAGCAATTAACCCCATCAAAGGATCTAAACCGAGCGCCGCCGCAAGTGAAACGCCAACGCCGTTTTGTATGATGATGTAAAACGATGCAACAGCTAAGAAGATAAAAACCTTCGCACCTCCTTTCATCAACTGAGTGTAATTTGCGGCCAAACCAACTGTCGCAAAAAACATTAACATAAACGTATTTTGTAATGGCAAGTCGAACTCTAAATCGATGCCGTTGAAATGAAGAGCAGTAATCATGCAGGCTACAATAAGACCACCTACAATCGGCTCAGGTATGTTGAATTTCTTTAAAATCGGTAGCTTAGCATTAATAAAATGCCCCAGGAAAAGCACACTGATTGCGACCAAGAAGGACTCCAGTGCACCTACAGATATTAAATGATTCATATCGCCTCTTATTATTGTTCTCTTCATTCTCCGTAATGAATGAGTGTTAGTTTAACCTTCGTTCAATAGCAAATTTTCTCGCTTTATTGTTTCGAAAATACTCAAAAAGTTGGTGTAGATGCGCCTTAGGCTAGTTTAAGGGGCGCTCCTTAAGCGATGTGTCAGTTTTTACGCTGTTAGCAAGCCCTTAAATGTGAAAGGAGCTGATACAGCTCCTTCAAATGGCCCCTCGCAATACCTGTGCGTTATCGCTTGGGCTGTCGTGTTGTGAGTAAATTCTGGGTGACACTTTCTGAACCACTTCGGGCTCCCTTACTTAAACAGAATGTGTCAATTACTATCAAACAAAGTTCCTTCCCGTTGTAACCGCTAAACGCCGAGAGCGCGTTCAAAACAATTGGGTTTGCCTGTTCCTGTCGTAGCTTTTCAACTCTGGCTCATGGTGTATAAACGAGCCGAATCCAAGGAAACTCTCAGGCTGCAACAAACGTTTTCGTCACAACGGAGCAGGATTATAACATATCGCTGATAATTTTCTTCAATTCAGTGACATTCACCAACCCCATGGTTAAACCTTGCAATGATTAACTGCCTATTATCATTTTCACAGATAAAGATCGAAGCACAGTTACTCAGTAAGCTTCTTAGAAAACGATGCATAGCCAATAACTTCACCGCCGTTCTTATCCAAGAGGTCTTGATAAACGCCCTAGAAAACCAAGCCGCCGAAATATGCGATGTTATCATGATTGCTTTTCGAGACCGATGCCCCGACTTTGGCTAATGAGTACAACCCCAACTATGCATCAGACAAAAACATGTATAATTTTTTATACAAGTTATTCAATAACAAGAGTCCCACATGAACATTCATTCTCTTTGCCCTGCGCTATTACTCAGCGTCGTCTCATCAGCTACAGCAGCTGAAAGTATTCGTATTCAATATTCTCCCGTAGAGACAACTCATGAAAAAATAGCCCAACAATCTATTCAAAGCAGCGATGTAAACACCATCTTTGCTGAGCTATCTCAGGCCTACTTTCCATTTGATAAAGCTCTCACGCTGGTTTACGGCGGAGAAGATGGTCCAATGTATGATCCTGATACACACACAATATACGTTCCTTACACTTTTTATTTGGAGTCGCTCAATTACTTCTCCAATAATCAGTATGAAGAACGCTTCGGAAAATCCCCAAAAACAGGGGCGCTAGATACGTTATTGCACACTTTACTTCATGAAGCTGGACATGCTTACATCGAAGATCAAAGCATCCCTGTTCTCGGAAAAGAAGAAGATGCGGTCGATAATTTTGCCACTATTTTAATGATTGACTTCCTAGAAGATGGCGCAGATATGGCCATTAGCGCCGCCGACATGTTCGCATTCGAATCCGACGACAGACCGGACTACTACGATTTTGGCGAGTACATTGACGAACACAGCTTTGATTTGCAGCGTTACTTTTCAACGTTATGTCTGGTGTACGGTAGTGATCCTGAGCAATACAAAGCCTTACTCGATGAAGTAGAAAAAGACTACCTGCGTGATCGCAAAGAGTTCTGCCAATTCAATTACGGCAACATTCGCGACAATTGGCTGCATTACTTGCAAAACAATGAACCAAAAGAAAATTCGCCACGTAAAAGCGATTAGAAAATCTCAAATAAGAAGACCGCAATGACAAACCTCACCATATTTTATGACGGAACCTGCCCGCTTTGTGCCAAAGAGATGAAGGCGCTAAAACAACGCGATTCCAAGCAGCACATCAAAACCGTCGATATCTATAGTGATGCATTCGCAGATTATCCGCAGATCGATCCTGAACAAGCCAACACCATTTTGCACGCCCTCAACGAAAAGGGGGAGCTTCTGCTTGGGTTGGACGTGACTCATCGTGCGTGGCAATTAGTTGGTCGCGATTGGCTCTACGCTCCACTGCGTTGGCGCCTCGTTAAACCTGTTGCTGACTGGCTTTACCTCAAATTCGCAAAGAATAGGTATCGCGTCTCATATTGGTTAACAGGGACTTCTCGTTGCAATAGTGGGTCGTGTTCACGTTAATTGTGATCCCGCTTAAAAATGCTACGACCTTCGTCTAGATTTACAAATTTCCAGTACTTCTGATTGATTAACTCGGTTAATCTCTAAGCATTACAACAATAAGTATTAACACTTTTATCAGGCAAGCTTATTCAGCTTGTCACTTGTAACGCTGCGCCGAGAGAAGGACGTCTCTATGAATCTGACGATCAGAAAACGACTATATATCCTTTCAATAATTCCAATTCTAACTATGGCAATAGGCATGATGTGGTTCACCTACGTACAAACCACGGCCTACAACGAGCACGAGATTGAGCAAACTCGAAGTCGAATGATGGAGATGAAAAAAGCCGAACTCAAAAGTTACGTACAAATGGCGCGTTCCGCTGTCGAACCGCTACTCGCACAAAATGCCCCACTGGAAGAGGCTCTGCCTATCTTGAAACAACTAGAGTTTGGTCAATCCGGCTACATCTTTGGTTATGATTCAAAAGGCGTTCGCGTCGTGGTGGGTAAAAACACCAAAGGCATCGGGGAAAACTTCTATAACTTGCAGGACAAGAAAGGCAATTACCTGATTCAGGATTTGCTAAAAAATGCCAAAACTGGTGAGTTCACGACTTATTACTTCCCGAAACTCGGTCAGAGTGAAGCACTACCGAAACTCAGCTACTCAGTCTTTATTCCTGAATGGAACTTGATGTTAGGAACGGGTTTCTACACGGACGATATCGACGCCATTGTGGCAGACATGGAAAAAGCCGCACACGAAGATCTCAACACCACACTAACTGCGATAGCCCTGTTTTGTGCCTCGATTACAGCGATAGTTGCAGTCTTTGCCGTGTTTGTTAACCGCAGCATCATGAAGCCTATTGAGCAGTTTGATGCTTCAATTCACTCTTTCGCGCAAGGCGATGCAGATTTAACCGCGCGCATGGAAGAATCGAGCGTGCCGGAGTTCACCCAACTTAGCCGTAACTTCAATATCTTCGTTGAAAGCCTGCAAGGCATCATCAAGAGTGTTAGCCATGTCGGACAAGAAGTGGTTTCAGAGACCAACGAGATGTCACAGCGTGCATCGCAAGTGGACGAGTTAGCTTCAGGTCAACGTGAAGAAACCGAACAGGTCGCTGCGGCAATGACTGAGATGACAGCAACGGCGCACGAGATTTCAAACAACGCTAACCAAGCAGCGCAATCAGCCAGAGACGCCGATGAAAACTCACAACAAGCAAAACACATTGTTGATTCGGCAGCGAACTCTGTCGAAGCGCTCGCGCTAGAGGTGTCGGAAGCCAGCACGGTAATTTCTCGTTTAGAGAGCGACGTACAAAACATTTCTTCTTCGCTAGAAGTGATTCAAGACATTGCCGAGCAAACCAACCTATTGGCACTAAACGCAGCCATTGAAGCAGCCCGTGCAGGCGAACAAGGTCGAGGCTTCGCAGTCGTTGCCGATGAGGTTCGTAAACTGGCAAGTCGCACTCAAGACAGCACAGGCGAAATTCACCAAATGATTGAGCAGTTGAAGTCTGGCTCGGATGCAGCAGTGAAAGCCATGGGCTCAAGCCAAGCGCGTGGTGAAGCAACGGTTGAGGAAGCACGAGCTGCCTCTGCCGCACTGCAAGAAATCCAAGCCGCAATTGCTAACATCATGGACATGAACACCCTGATCGCAACAGCAACCGAAGAGCAAAGCCAAGTTGGCCAAGAGATTTCACAACGCATCGAAGTCATCTCTCAACAAAGCAGCCAATCGGCACACCTTGCGAATCAAAACCGCGCAGGTAGTGGCAACCTAAACCACAAAGCTAATGAGCTGTACGACTTGGTCGGTCGCTTTACGGTTTAACGCTTTCCTCACCCATTCTCCATGCAAACAGCGACGCCAAAACGTCGCTGTTTTTATTTCTGCTATCCTCATACGACTTAGCTATAATGCCGCCAACTTAGCACCCATAAGGGCAAACCAGATGATTATTATGACCACCAATTTCGGTGATATCGAGATTGAACTGAACCTAGAACGAGCGCCAGTTAGCTCAAAGAACTTCAAAAAATACTGTGAAGATGGCTTCTACAACGGCACCATTTTCCACCGCGTTATCGATGGCTTTATGATTCAAGGTGGCGGTCACACCGAAGACATGGCAGAAAAGCCAACACGCGCACCGATCGCGAACGAAGCAAACCGTGGTCTAAAGAACCTTGTTGGTACTATCGCAATGGCGCGTACCGATGCACCGCACTCTGCAACAGCACAATTCTTCATTAACTTAGAAGACAATGATTTCCTAGACCACTCCGCAACCACCAACCTAGGCTGGGGCTACGCCGTGTTTGGTAAAGTGACTGCGGGTATGGATGTCGTAAACCGCATCGCGAAAGTGAAAACTACCTCTAAGTTTGGCCACGATGATGTGCCATGCGATCCAATCATTATCGAGAAAGTGACAGTCAACGAATAAGCCCATTCGCCTCTGCGGAGAAATCGTCGTTATAAAACGAAGAAAGCGCCTAACGTCTTATGATCTAGGCGCTTTTTGTTTTTATGACTCAGCCGATTATACCCAAGTGACTTCAAGATGCAGGATTCAGAGCGTTGTCATTGATTCGAGGTCAAGGAAAACAACGCAGCGTAATAGCCAGCTCTTTCCAAGTTGTTTGACACAGAAGTCGAGCCAATGACACGCTCCCAAAGGGCCCTCTTTACAAATAGTAAGGGTCTTGGATTGTATACTTTGTTGTCGATTCTCGAATTGGGCCCACCAAACCTTTAAATCGCCGCCGCGTCTACAAACCAAGTCATTCTCGCTGAACCTAGCATCTCGAGGTTACTTGGGTATAGTTTGGCTTGTGCCGAAGTTATTGATAGAAAAGCTCAGCTTTGGCTCCAACCAAATCCAGTTCAGAGCCTTGAAAATCAGCCAGATATTCAGCAACAAGGTTGTACCCAACCCAATACCCCATGTATTTCGGCCAGCGGCTTTCATCGCTGCCAAGAAAGTAAGCGTCGAAGTTGTAATCTAAGCTGGTCAACTTGCCTTTCATCTCAGCGTAGAAAGGGCGCCAATCTTGATCTTTGATTTGCTCAAACAAGCTCGGAGTGACGCCGCCATTCACCTTACGTTCGAAGTGACAAGCTAACCCTTCCATAATTAGTACATCACCAAGTGCAACGCCACTTTCTCCCGCTCGCATACGGAACAGGTGATGCAACTCATGCGCTAACACCGCAGCTATTTCTTTCTCAATAACGTTTTTAATATCAGTACGTTGAGTATCAAGCAGAACCTCTACACGATAGGCACTTAAGCAATAGCCACCAATCCCCGTCTGCGGTACGTCATTGCGATCAAACGGGCTAACGGTTAGGTCGACGTTACTTAAATCAAAGTAACTAGAAAGCTGTGAGCTCAGGTCATCAAGTTTCTGATGTAAATACTCAGCGAGTGGAGACAACTCTCCCGTTGCATTTAAGAGGGTTACGCGATAACTCATTTATCTTCCTTGATAATGTGGGTTAAGAGCAGCGAGTTTACAGTGTAAAGAGTGAGCAGTTCTAGCGATTACATCCCTTTGAACAAATTTTGAGATGCACGACTCACCGGAAGCTTAGTTTCTCCAACGTGAACAAACATTCTGCCAGCAAAGTCTTTGTTTACTTTGCTAATTTTGCACACTTGCACCACGCTTGAACGGTGCACTTGCCAGAACTGTTCTGGGTTAAGCTGCCCTATCAACTCTTTCAAAGATGTACGAATCAAATACTCCTGCACTTTGCCTTGTCCTTGTTGGGCATACACAGAAACGTATTTTTCTTCCGCTTTGAAATACAACACATCAGACGTGGCGATCAGATGAATGTCTTCCCCTTGCGTCGCTTTGATCCACTGAAGATATTGCGGTGTTTGTGGCGCGGATAATTGCTGCAACTGTTCTAACAGGCTGCTCATCTGCACATTACTGCTTTCTTGCTCTCGCTTAGCAAGGCGTGCTTTCACTCTTTCACACGTCGTCAGGAGGCGCTCATCCGAGATAGGCTTGAGCAAATAATCGGCGGCATTTTGCTCAAAGGCTTTTATGGCGTAATCATCGTACGCGGTAACAAATACAATCAAAGGCGGGTTGGCAAGTTGATTGAGTTTTTGCGCTAATGTCATGCCATCCAAAACTGGCATACGAATATCGAGAAACGCAATGTCAGGTTGACTTTGCTCAATGGCTTGCAACGCTTGTTCACCATCGGCGACTTTGGCTATCACCTCTAACTCTGGCCACACTTCAGCTAGGCTTTTATCAAGATGACGCCTCAATAGCGGTTCATCATCAGCAATAATGGCAGTAAACCCTGTATTCATTCCTTTCTTCCTTGATTACGATTCCATTGGCCAACTCAGGCGAACACAAACGCCACCCTGAACAGACTCACTGATAGAGACCTCTCCTTGCCCTGCGAACAAAGCTTCAACTCGCTGCTTGAGATTACTTAGACCCACACCAGAGCCCATGTGACCACTCACGTGATTCAAGCCAACACCCGTGTCTCTGACTTCAATCTTCAAGTTCTGTTGTTCGCGCTTGATGAGCAAGCTGACTTCACCACCCTCTCGCTTCGGCTCAATACCATGGATGATGGCGTTTTCGATTAAGGGTTGAAGCATCATCGGCGGTAATTCGGTTCTGCCTAGCCCTTCTTCCACCTCAATCTTGTAACTGAGTCGATCACCCAAACGAGTTTGTTGGATGCCTAAGTAAGCCTCAAGTAACGCCGTTTCATTGTCTATGGTGGTGTGTTCTTCGCGTGAGCTTTTGAGCGTTGCACGCAGCAGCGCGGTTAACTGTTCTAGCATCAGCTTGGCTTTATCAACATCTTGCGACATGAGCGCACTGATATTCGCCAAGGTATTGAATAGGAAATGCGGTTCAATCTGGCTTTGCATCTGCTTAAGCTGACTTAGCAACAGCGCACGATCTTGCTCTGCTTTCTCGCGCTTGATGGCTTCCAACTCTCGTTGAGCAACCGCCTCTTTCTCACGCGAGTAAAAATAGAAATAACACATACCGCTAAACAGTAATCCCATTAAGCCAACAGGGATCATATCGGAGATACCAAAATACTCTCCGAGCCAAAATTGCGCATTAATCACCCCAAACAATAAACAGGCAACAAGCGAACACACCACTTCTATCATACGTGGGATGGTTGGAAATAAACGGTCAATCAACCATGAGAAGAAGATAGCCGAATAGCCAAATCCAAAGCTAACCGCCACATGAATGTAAAATGGACCGCCCCAAACCGAGAGCGTCATTGCTGCGATAAAGAGACAAAATGCCGTGGTCACTAATAAGCTACGCGGCCATCCACTTTTCACCACTGATTTTGCTGAACACATTTAGAGTTTCCCTTTGATGTTAAATACAATCATATGCTTATCATTGATTTGTGCGTAAGCAGATTGGTCGTCTCCGGTTAAAAAGCGTGCGGCAACTTCCACTTCTACACTTTGATCGCCGGTATCAATCCACTGGTAGTTAAGCCACTGCGTGACAATCACACCACCATCTTGTGGCGACAGCATCACATCCAACGTGGGGGTTACATCACTTAGCCAGCCCATATCCGCTTCGCCGTTCCATGCAGCCCATGCTTCTACATCCCAACTCCAGTGCAGCATTAGGCTATGCTGAACGATATTGGCATGCTGAAACCCTTGGGCGTAGCTTGTCGCAAGTAGAGCGCTGCTAGCCAACAGAGAGTTGTTAGGATCAGGGATCCGAGAGAGAAATTCTCCACGCTCTATTGCTTGTTGCCATTCGTTTTTCGACCATGCTCGGCTGTCGTACCAATATTCAGCAATCACGTTGTGTCCGGCTTGGTTTGCCCAGTTCAATCCAACTAAGGCTTGGAATGCGCTGCCCTGCTCCTCAACTGAAACGGGTTGGTAAAGGTCATCTTGCTGAAACTGATAGCCGACACTTTGCTTTTGCCACAGCATGGAACCGTGCATGGCGATGGATTCATCCCACACAGCAATGGCACTGGCGCCAAGTAAACCTCGGCGCACATCATCGTAATAACCAATAAGTTGATACTCGGTATCACCCACCAGCGCATAACGACGAATACCAACACCATGCTGCTCTGCGGCTTGATCCAGTGCACTTTGGTCTTGTTGCCCCCAGCTTGAGTCCGTCGCAATCACCGTCCACTCGCCTGCCATATCGTAGTGTGAGAGTGAAAACACACCCGCACCTTCTTCTGCTACTAAGCCAACAGGATTTTGTCGATAAGGCTTAAACAGGTCCAAAGGTCGGTAGCCATAACCCACGCCCCAATCCACGCGCAACTTACCCAAACTCACATCAAGTGTAGTGTCACCGACTTGCCACTCCCCTAGCCAAGCCAACTCTCGAATCAACAGTTGGTGATCAGCTTCACTCCACCAATCACTCTCTCCTTGTTGGTTGAGATACAACCCTTGGCTGTACAGAGCAAACAAGCCACTGAAGTTTTGATAATTCATCTGCACATCCAAGAGTGCATTAAGTGAATCGCGAGAACTGCCCTGCGCCTGCATAAATGCGCTGTCACGCTGCTTGGCAGTTTCGTAACTGACAGCCCAATCCCACTCAAAACTCAGCTCATCATTGGCAAAAACTGGGGCTGCTGCGCCCACACACAACGACGCAGCAATCAACAAACTGGTGCTTTTGTTAAGGTTAGGCTGGTGCGATTTCATGTGACTTCCTTGCTCGTTTTCATGGTTCTATTTAAGGAGTTCAGGCTAAAGCTGAGTCGTATTGGCTTTCGGCAAATAGCTTGGGTTGTAGAACTTGTTGTCCAGTTGCCAAGGCACGATTTCTTGATACTCGATAACGGTCTTTTTGCTCGGCTGAATGCTATCAAGCAAGGTCATCTCACTGACATAGTCTTCGCCATTGTCGCTTGCACGTCCGTATTGCGCTTGCTTGGCGAGTTTGCCAGAGCGTAAGTAGAGATCAGCTTTAATTGGAAACGCATCTTGCTCAGACAACCATAAGTCGATCTTCTGATAACTCGCCCCTTTGGTTTTCGCGGTTAAAGCAAGATGATAAGCTGCGACACTTTCCCCGTTCACCGAAACGGTTTCTGTCGCTTTCCATTCACCTTGATAATCTTGGCTCCACGTCAGGGTTGAGATGTCGCCGATAGACGCTTCCCCAAGCAACTTCTGCATTGGCGTAATGCGAATCGGGCGGCGGCTCTTTGGCATTTGCAGCCAGTAGTTATCGCCCATCATCAACATCTTTTGCCCTGCTTCAACCGCCGATTTGAATACCACCAGCGATTCACGATTTGGACGCGTGTACACGTGGTAAAGGCGAGTTTTATCTAACTCTTGGTCTTGATATAAGCGCACCAGAGACACCACTTTGGAGGAATCATCTTGCAAGCGGTAGCTGTCGGCTTTTTCAATCAATTGCGCAACTTGCTGTGCATCTAGTGCTGTTTCATTCGCACTGACATTCATGCTTGCAACGCCATTTACCGTTAGCAATGCAATTGGTAATAGTGATTTGAAATTAAACATAAATCAGTGCCTCCGTAATTGGCTTGTTCACCCCTTTGCGTGCCGAGAAAAACGCCGCAACCAAACAAATCATCAATACTGCGAGTCCAGCTATAGCCACCAGCTCCCAAGAGAAGTAAATCATTAATGGGTAACCTTCTGTTCGTCCTGGCGGTGGCGGCATTTGCACATCCACGACCATCAGTAAGACGGTGACTAGCGCCGTAAACAAAGCACCGATTAAGCTGCCAATCACGGCAAGTAACCCTGCTTCGCGCAAGAACCCAGCAATAATTTCGCGAGGGTAGCTCCCAAGTGCCGACAAGGTGCCGATTTCACGAGTACGCTCGGTGACCGACATGGTCATGGTGTTGAACAGCGCGACAAAGACCACCAACGCCATTACTGCGCCCATGATGCCGAAGATGCGGTCGTACAAATCTTTCACTTTGAGATAGAAGAACGCACGTTCTTGCCAAGGCGTGATCTCAATATCTTGATCACCAAAGTTCTGCTTTTGCTTACTCAGAACCGAAGCCACTTGTTGCTCGACTTGGTTAGTTAAACTGGTGTCGAACAGGAAGACAGATAACGCACTGACTTTGTCTGAACCGAGCAGCGATTGCGCGCTGTTGATGTGCACGTAAAGCTGGCGTTTATCAAGCTCTGGCACGCCAGTTGAGTAGATGCCACGAACTTTGAAGTCATACGCGTTCAATGCACCGTCGGTTGTGGTCGCCAGCAAGGTAATCCAATCGCCAACGTGTACGCTTAAGTTGTTCGCCAAATCAACGCCGAGCATCACTTCTGGCTCTGCAGGGTCATAACGCGATGCATGAATGTTTGACAGCGTCTGCCCTTCACGCACATCCAAAAACGGCCCTTTCATATCGAATTCGCGCTCGTTCACGCCAATGCCGATAAAGATCGATGACTTGTTGCCGTTGGAAATCAAACCACTGAATTCAACTCGTGGCTGCACGCCTCGCACTTCATTCAACCCAATCAATTGCTTGGTAATGTCGTCTGCATGAGTTAAACCGTTACTCAGTGGCATCTCTTCTTCTTTGGCGAAATAACCCGGCGTGGTTAACGTCAGATGCCCCGTGTCACGCGCTGTCGACTCTTTCAAACTGTCGTAGGTGTACAGACCAAAACCGCCCGCACAGGTTAAGGCAAACACAGCAATGGCGATAATCAGCATCGACAATAAACTGCGGCGGCGATTGCGTTGCAGATTCAACCAAGCAAGGCGAACCGAAACAGGAATTAGCTTGCCCATGAAACCTCCTCCACACTTGCGTGCGTTTGGGTAATCTTGCCGTCCACCAACTCAATGGTGCGGTCACAACGGGATGCCATGCGAGGGTCGTGAGTGGCGACGATAAAAGTAGTACCAAGCTCGTGTCCGAGCCCTTTCATAATATCGATGACCTTGTTGGCAGTTTGGCTATCAAGACTTGCGGTTGGCTCATCAGCAATCACCAACGCCGGTTTGTGCACTAAAGCGCGCGCAATTGCCACTCGCTGTTGCTGACCGCCTGATAGGTTGTCTGGCATGTGATGAATAAACTCGCCTAAGCCAACGTGCTCTAGCATTTGTGTGGCGAGCTCGGTTTGTTCCGCTTTTGAAAAACCGTTGAGATGCAGCGGATACGCCACGTTCTCTAGTGCCGTCATCACGGGGACAAGATTGAATTTTTGGAACACAAAACCAAGCTTTTCACGGCGCATTTTCGCCGCCTGCATTTGTCCGGTTGGGTATGGGCTGCCTGCAAATGTCACCTGACCTTGGTATTGAGTATCCAGCATGCCAAGCACGTTAAGTAAGGTGCTTTTGCCTGAGCCAGACGGTCCGCACAATGCCACCATTTCGCCGGAAAACACTTCACCAGAAACGTCTCGTAATGCACGCACCGTTTGGCTGCCAAGGGCGTAATCGCGGCTAAGTTGATTAAAAACAATCATGACGCCTCCCTAATATTTCGCTAGCAGCGCTTTCGCGGTTTGCGTTTCTAGATTGCTGTCGCCCAATTGCTCCATTTGCGCTAACCATATTTTGGCTTGTTGAACATCTTCAGCGCGCAGTGCCGCTTCAATGGCATAACGGTAAATCCACGAAGTAGCCGCGAAAGGTTGTTGGCTAAAACTCGGTTCATCGAGCAGAGAAAGGTACAGCTCGTAGCCACGCTCAAAGTGATTGAACATGTCTGGCAGAGAGGTAAACGTAGTGGCTGCCATGGCGGTGGCTAATTGGTATTCCGGCAAGCCTTGTAAGCGCTGTTGCTCTTGCAGTGGAACTGGCTGATTCGCCATTAAATCCAAACCTTTTTGGATAGTGGCAAGACCGCGCTCGGTGAACTTCATCTTGTTCCAAGGCATAAACGCCTCACGACCTTGCAACGTCTCCGCACTGCCCAAGTAAACCAAGGTCACCGGCGTTGCGCCTTGCTCTTCGAGTTGTTTGGATAATTCGCCGTAAACGGTATCAACTAAGCCAGAGTCACCTTGCGCTGCTTGGTTGAATTGACTGAGTGTGCGCTCACTTGGATTAGCCAGAGCCAGATTGCTGCTAAGTGCAAATGCGGCGATAAACGTACTTGCCAGTTTAAGAGCTTTGATTGAGCGAGATTGAGAAACCATCATGTACTGTCCTTAGTTGAACGTGATTTGATGGTTTCAGATTAAGGGAGAAGGTCGCACGCTGCTTTTGCATGCGACCAATGGCAGTTATGCAGAGTGAATGGTATTGAGAGAGGATGAATGACATTCACTTAAACAGAAAATACAATTCCGCTCATTCGTAACGCTACATTTTTACGGCAGTAACAATAAAAACACTGGCTTAAAATCTGAGGCTAGTGTATTTATCCATCCCACAGCTACCCATAACAGACAGTGTCGCACTCTCCTTTCTTACACACCTTTGCATGGTGTCTGTTGTTTCCAAATCGAGATTCTTAGCATCGGAATAGTTTGAACTCTTCGAGTTTTAGTTGTTTTCGCACTCAAAATAGGTGCGTTATTAGGTCGTTGAAAATGAATAAGCGTTATTTCCCAAGAGTTGATTTGCCACTACTCATGGCGATCATTCCGATCATGCTGTTAAGTTCGCTCACTCTCTGGAGTGCCAGTAGCTTTAATGAGGCGATGCTCTTCAAACATTTGGCGCGCTGCGGACTGACATTAGTTTGTATCTTGGTCATGTCCTCGATTCCAGCGTCCAGCTATCAGCGCTCAGCTCCATATCTCTACATTATTGCGGTTGCGCTACTACTTGCTGTCGCTTTATTTGGTGATAGCACCAATGGCTCTCAACGTTGGCTCGATATCGGCTTCTTCCGCTTTCAACCGTCCGAACTAATCAAACTTTCCATTCCAATCATGATCGCCTGGATGCTTCATATTGAAGGAGGTCGACCAGACAGTCGGAAAATTGCGTTTTGCTTACTTATTACAATGATTCCTGCCGGGTTAATCGCGCTACAACCGGATTTAGACGGTGCAGTTTTTACCATCATTTATGCATTGTTCGTTTTGTTTTTGGCTGGCATGAGCTGGAAAATAATCTGCGGGTTTATTGCGAGCATTTTAACGTTAGCACCTATTTTATGGTTCTTCGTTATGGAAACCTATCAAAAGAGCCGTGTAACACAGTTCTTGCACCCTGAGTCCGATCCACTGGGTTCGGGCTACCAAATCATCCAATCTTTGATTGCGATTGGCTCAGGCGGTATGAAAGGCAAAGGTTGGATGAATGCAACGCAGGGAACACTTGGGTTTATTCCAGAAAGTCATACGGACTTTATTTTTTCGACCTATGCAGAAGAATGGGGCTTTGTTGGCAGTTTAGTCTTACTCGCATTGTACTTGTTTATCACTGCACGCGTTATGTTGCTTGCATGTCAGTCTGACCACTTTTTTAGTCGGCTGGTAAGTGGCGCATTAGCGATGAGCTTTTTTCTGTATGCTTTTATCAATACGGGCATGGTTAGCGGCTTGTTGCCAGTAATGGGTAGCCCACTTCCCTTCTTTAGCTATGGCGGCACGGCGATGCTAACTCAAGGTATCTGTTTTGGTGTAATCATGTCGCTGTGTAATTCCAAATATCGTAACGCATAGCTCTGCTTGAGAAAGCAAGCAAAAAAGGCTTCCCTAAGGAAGCCTTTTTACAACGATATGAGCGAATTAATTACAGCTCTGCGTTGTGGTAAACCTGCTGAACATCATCACAGTCATCTAGAAGATCTAGGAATTTCTGGAACTTCTCAGCATCTTCGCCCGATACAGGCGTATGAGTTTGAGGAACGAATGTGATTTCTTCAACATCGATCGTTAGATCTGGAAATGCACCGTTAAGCGCAGTTTTTGTTTTGAAGAATTCTGTGTGAGGTGCGAATACAGTGATAACACCGTCTTCTAGCTCAACGTCAGTAACGTCTACGTCTTCCATCATTAGCGTTTCTAGGATGATTTCATCATCGTCGCCTTTGAACTGGAATACCGCTTGGTGATCGAACATGTGAGAAACCGAGCCCTCAACACCAATTTTCGCACCGACTTTCACAAAGCATTGGCGTACATCTTGGAAAGTACGGTTGCCGTTGTCTGTTAGACAGTCAACGATAACGCTAGTACCGCCAGGGCCGAAGCCTTCGTAACGTGCTGGAGTGTAGTCTTCACCACCGCCACCGTTCGCTTTGTCGATCGCTTTATCGATAACGTGCGCAGGAACTTGGTCTTTTTTCGCTTTTGCGATCAGGTGTTTCAAAGACAAGTTCATGTCTGGATCACCACCACCGTTTTTCGCGCACATGTAAATTTCTTTACCGTATTTGGAATAAACTTTAATTTTCGCGCCTGCAGTTTTCGCCATAGAGGCTTTGCGCACTTCAAAACTTCTTCCCATCGGGATGTCTCTCTAAATTCAAATTTAATGCGAAGGATTTTAGCAAAAAGCGAAACCTTTTCAATTTCGCTTAGCAAAGGAATAGGGAGGTTACCTCATTCGTCGCATTGGATTGAACCATTGCCACGGTTCGCGTTAAGCGACACCCATTACTCGTTTGTACTTTTCGACCGATTGCTGGAAAAACGCCTTTTCATCAGCATCGTTAATCTTGGACAACTGTTCTTCTATTGCTTCAGGACCAGATTTGGCCTCTCTGAGCTTCCAAACCAAAAACGACGCCTGCTTATCCAGTTCGATTTTGTTTTTTTCGTCAGGCGGCAATAGGGATAGATTAAACGACATTCACAGCCTCAAGGTACTTTAAATACTAGCCGGGCACTATATCACACAGAGTTACAATTACAGAATAGAAACGCACTTAACTTGATCGATTTCAAGTTAACTATTTAGGCACAGCGCTGATTTTCAGTGCTTTTGGTAAATGCTGTTCGAACATTTGTTGTAATCGAGTCTTGGTAACGGGTTTAGCCACGAACTCGTTCATCCCGACATCGAAGCAATGTTGCTGATCCTCTTTAATGACATTGGCACTTAGCGCAATAATTGGAACGTGTTTCCCCCACTCTCCCATTTTTCGAATTCGCTCCGTAGCAATAAACCCATCCATCACAGGCATTTGGCAGTCCATAAAAATCAAATCGAAAGGCTGCTGATCACACAGCTGCAATGCTTCTTCGCCATGGTTGGCGACACTCACTCGCACACCCAGTTTTTCTAACATGATGCGAACTACCTTCTGATTGACGATGGTATCTTCAACAACCAATACCCAAGGTTTATCATTATCTTGAGGGCTGATTTCGTTGTCTTCCGCTTTCCGGAAATCTAATACATTAAGTTGGTCGGTATAGGTCGATTGCGCATTTATTACAGCAACAGGAATCGAAAATTCAAAACAGCTTCCCAGCCCAAGCTCACTTGTTAGTTGTATTTCCCCTCCCATCAAGTTAACCAACTGTGCAGCTATCGCCAAACCAAGCCCTGTCCCACCATACTTTCTGGTGGTACTACCATCAGCTTGTTGGAAGCGTTCGAAGATTGCTTGTTGGTGCTCTTTCGCAATACCAATACCAGAATCCACAACTCGAAACCGGATATGAGCGGTCTCTCCATCAAGTCGAGATAACGCTACAAGAAGCTTCACATGGCCGCGCTCGGTAAACTTAATCGCGTTGCTCAACAAATTGTTCAGAACTTGTTTCAATCGTGTGGCATCACCTTGCACTTCCGTTGGCAAGTGAGGATCAATATCGCTGAGCAGCTGTAAGTTTTTCTGCTTGGCTTTGACACTATGTAAACTGATGACATCGTCAAGTAGCTCGCGAAGATCATAGCTCGTGTATTCTAGCTCTACTTTGCCAGCTTCAACTTTAGAGAAGTCCAAAATGTCGTCGATGATCGTCATTAGTGAGTGAGAAGAACTGTCAATGATCTCTACAAACTCTTTTTGCTGGGGATCGAGGTCGGTGTCATTGAGCAACGACGACACACCAATAATGCCATTCATCGGTGTGCGGATCTCATGACTCATAGTGGCAAGAAACTCACTTTTCTTACGATTAGCGACTTCTGCCCTATCGCGTTCAGCCTCTAACTCAGTCTGGTGCTCTTTCACTTTCTCAACACTTCGGTTGTATTTCTCTGCCAAAACACTCACTTCATCAAAGCACCATCGTTTAGGGAGAGTCACTTTACTCGGCACTGTACCGCCACGAAAATCGCTCACCGCACCAGACAGCAATTGTAACGGATTGACCAACAAGCGAAACGCCACCCAAAGAACACCAATGATGAGGACAAGAATTTTGATCGCTTCTGTCGTAAGTAGAAAAAAGAACTGCTGCCAAAGATCTTCATATATCGCGCTAAGATCCGATTGAACCGTTAATATCGCGAGATCATACGTTTTATCGCCGACCCGATACTGCATCGGCCAGCTTCTCTCGACAACATCCTCAGAAAGCGCCGAACCTAATTCAATGATAACTTCGTCTTCACTAGCAATACGTAAGTAGTCCACCGAGGGCATACGCATTGCACCTTGAGCTTGTGTCAGCAACAGCTCCCTATCCTCTACCCACAAACTCGCAGAAAAACTCGATAAATAGCTAGACTCAACCTGCTTTAATTCAACATCTAAATGGGCTAAATCTTCGTGAAAAACTCGATATAAGCTCACTGTAGAAATGATGACCGTAAAGATTAAACTCAACGTTAATACCGCCAACATAAGTTGGTTGCCGATACTAAAACGACGTTGAGATCGCTCTTTTTCATCCATATGAAACCGCTCCGATAAACTTGCGCTACTCTAAATATAGCTACGCACAAATAATAATCGAGGATACGATGAAAAGACTTCTACTTAGATTGGCTTTTAGCTTAATTGTTGTAAGTTCTCATGTGACCGCAAATCAAGTGAACTATTACGTCATTGCTGAACAAGCTCGACCATTTCAAATTGAACAACAGGGACAAATGCACTCCGGAATTGTGACCGATATCGTCAGCGCTATCTTCGCGGAGTCGGATTACCAAGTGAATTATCATACTTATCCATTTAAACGTATGATTTCCATATTGGAAGAAGGCGCTGAGCCAAACTGGTTAACTTATGGCAGCCCGAACTGGGGCAAGGTGCAATCGGAAAATTTATCTGAGGAGCCCATTTACACTGTAAAACATGTACTGGTGTCGAGTAGCGAGAAGCCTTTAGAATTCAAAAATATGGATACGATGCATGGTCGTTCTATTGTATTACTGCTGGGGTTTGATTATCCAAATTTAACACCGTTCTTTGAAAATGGCAGTGTCAATGAAATGCGCGTGAAAGACTACAACGCCGCATACCGAGTGATAAGCCGAACCCCTGGAGATACAGCTTTTGTCGAGATGGAATCCCGAGTCCTTTACAACTTAAAGCGACTCAATTTGCCGTTAGAGAATTTTCAGATACAGCCTTTCAGCTCGGTTATTCCTGACTACTCAATCTACCTGGCTTTTTCACCTCAAATGCAACCAGAAACTCAAAATTACATCAATACACGACTCGTTGAATTAAAAGCCTCAGGGGAAATTGATGAAATCATTCAAAAGTATCAATGAATCAACTCATTAACAAAAACGCCAACGATGATACGTTGGCGTTTTTGTTTCTGTAAAATCTGTAGCACTTACTTAGTGTGGTTAACAAACTTAGGATCAAACATGTGCCCCAATTTACTCGCCTTGGTTTGCAGGTAATGTTGATTACTTGGGTTATTCCCTTCTTGTAATGGCACTCGTTCAATGACGTTAATATCAACCGCTTTTAAGGCGGCGAGCTTGCGTGGGTTATTCGTCATTAGACGCACAGCGTCAATCCCCAAATGCTCTAGCATTCCTTTACAGAACGCGTAATCACGCATATCAGCGGCAAAACCTAAACGTTCATTTGCTTCCACGGTATCTGCGCCATCATCTTGTAAGTGATAGGCACGAATTTTATTAATCAAGCCGATTCCACGTCCTTCTTGACGTAAATAAAGCAGCACGCCACATCCCTCTTTGACGATGTTTTGTAGCGCTCTATTAAGCTGAAAACCACAGTCACAACGCGTGCTAAATAGAGCATCTCCGGTAAGACACTCCGAATGCAACCGAATAAGTGGTGCTGCACTTTTTGTTGGCTCGCCATAGACCAGAGCAAGATGCTCTTTATTTGTCGCGGCTTCAATAAAGCCGTACATCATAAATGTGCCCCACTGGGTGGGCAATTTGGCTTTATCGATAAACTTCACGAGATTGTAAGGCTCAACATGTCTCAGCTCTGCCCGCACATTCATCAGAATCTCTCCTAGATGATTTTCTCCTTTACCATCTCCCCCGTCTCCCCAAAAGGCATCTTTATGAGAATGCTCTGTTAGGCAAGCGTTACCCGTTCTCATTAATTGCTGCGCTAATGGTGGATTTTGTAGAAACTTTTCCCTAACGATGAAAGCCATAACAGCCAACTTTATATCGTCCCAATCGCTTCTGACAAAGTGTTCGTATTTACGGCTTAAAGCAAACGCTTCATCAGGGGTGCTTGCGTGCTGAATTTTACTTTGCAACTGAGCATCGAGAAACTTTTGGGCTTGGTAATAATGTTCGCTGGTGGGCCAAGTTTGGGAGGAGATATTGACTGGGGCATGGCAAAAATTTGAGAGAAAGCCGTGGGGCTCATCGGGCTCATAAAAAAGGATTTGATCAACCATACTTGCGCTCCTTGCTTTGTGGTTGCGATAATCAACAAAAAGCATATCGCTACTGATATATCTAGTAACACAAGGTCAGATTGTCAAACTTCTTCGGGACGTGAGTGTGAAACTCGTGCTTTTGAGGCGCAAGACAGATAAATGGAGGTTTTGAATAAGAGAGTAATAGAGTGAAAAAATAAAAAGGGCAGTCCGTCGACTACCCTATGGGTTGCTAAACCAACCTGAGGCGATCAGTGTATCAAGCCAAGCTCCCTTGCTTCTTCAATGGTCAACCCACTTTCACGGATCTCACGTAACGCTTCAATGCGTCTTCTAGCTTCTGCTGATTTCACTGTTTTCTCTGGCTTCACAACGGTTTCCTCATCAGGTAATTCCCATTTGTGAGCGATGTTGGTCATCTCGTCATGGTCGATAGAATTAATGGACATATTTCCTCCGAACACACCATGTTTTCGATGCGTAATCTATAGCAAAACCGGAACAAGGTGGTAAGAAAAACTGTAGGGAAATGTGACCCCTCCCGCCCTTTCGTTAACTCCTTAATAGATTCATCATTTAAGTTTTGCCAAGGGACAAATTTACGATTAAATTTGAGTAATTCCCCCTACGAAAAGTGTGCTGATCTAGCTCTCAATTCTGCTCTTCTTTAGTTTTATCAACGACGCATTACACCACTTCCTGTTTAACCTAACTTTCGAGTCACTTCACTGATTCATAGCTTGATACTTTCTAAAAACCGCCACACCTGATAATGATAATAATTATCTTTTAGATTGATAAGGTGTTTATATGGATGGTATTAACTTAAGTCATGCATACCACAATGACCCGGTCATCCAGATCCGAGATTTGTGCGTCGATTACATCACTGATAATGGTGATTTTAATGCGGTAAAGTCCGTCAGCTTTGATATCGGCAAAGGCGAAGTATTTGGTCTTGCCGGTGAATCTGGATGTGGTAAAAGCACAATCGCATTCTCAATAAATCGTCTTCATAAGCCGCCAGCGTTCATTTCTGGCGGTAAAATATGGTTTGATGGCAAAGATATCCTTAGTATCTCAGACTCTGAACTGACCGCTCTAAGGTGGAGTGAAATCGCCATGGTGTTCCAGAGCGCGATGAACTCACTCAACCCTGTCTTAACGATACAAGAGCAATTTGCAGATGTGTTACGACACCATCAAGGCCTCACTAACGCTCAAGCAAAAGATAGAGCAGAAAAGTTGTTGGACTTGGTCAATATTCCTCGAGAACGCTTAGCAGAATATCCTCATCAATTTTCAGGAGGAATGCGTCAGCGCTTGGTGATAGCCATTGCTTTGTCTCTAAATCCAAAACTGATCATTATGGATGAACCCACAACAGCATTAGATGTAGTGGTACAGAGAGAAATTTTACAGCAAATTTATCAGCTTAGAGATGAGTTCGGTTTTTCAGTCCTCTTTATCACTCATGACCTGGCACTCATGAGCCAACTATGTGATCGAATTGCAATCATGCGTCACGGAGAAATCGTCGAAGTCAATCGAGCATACGATATACGCAATCATCCTCAACACCCCTACACGCAAAAGCTATGGGCTTCTTTCCCAAACATCCATGACGTCCACAAACAACCAGAGTTACAAGGAGCGTAACCATGAGCCAGCCTATCATCCAAATGAAAAATGTGATTAAAGAATTCAAAGTGGGCGGTGGTTTAGCGAAAGAGGAAACCTTTCGTGCGCTTCAAGGAGTGACTTTTGATCTGTACGCAGGAAAAACCTTGGCTTTGGTTGGAGAGTCAGGCTGCGGTAAGAGTACTTGCGCTCGTTTAATAACCAAAGTCTATCCTGCAACGGAAGGCGAGATCCTTTTCAATGGCACTGACATAAATGAGATCACGTCACGATCGGCTCTACAAGAATATCGCAGTAAAGTACAAATGGTGTTTCAAGATCCGTTTGGCTCTCTCAATCCAACTCATACCATTCGCCATCACCTAACACGTCCTTTAAAAATTCATAAACAAGTCAAAAACGAGCGTGACATCCCAGCCCGCTTGGAAGAGCTCCTAAAGCTGGTGGAACTACCTGAAGAGACATTGAATAAGTTCCCTCACGAACTCAGTGGTGGGCAACGTCAGCGAGTAAACTTAGCAAGGGCTTTAGCGGTAGGTTCGCAAATCATTCTTGCGGATGAGCCTACGTCTATGCTGGATGTTTCTATTCGCTTGGGAGTGTTGAATTTAATGCAACGAATGAAGCAAGAACTGGGAATTGGTTTTTTATACATCACTCATGATCTGGCGACTGCGCACTACATCGCGGAAGAAACCGCAGTAATGTACAAAGGGCAAATCGTTGAATGGGGCGACACTCATTCAATACTTAAGAATCCGCAGCATCCTTATACTAAGCTGTTGATTTCTGCCGTTCCTGATCCTGACTTACCTTTTGGTAACTTAGTGAAAAATGAGCCAAACTATTCGATAGATGCCGATGAAATTCGTCAACGTAGCAGCATAATTGTCGACGAATTTGATCAAATAGGGCCAAATCACTATGTAAAACAATGGACTGAGGCAGCGTAATGGATTTGAGTACTTGGCAAGATCAAATCGCCATGTGGTACGAACAGCGGAAACATGATCAAGTAGAAAAATTGGAAACGATCTTATATCAGGTGCCTGATGACGTGTTTGGACCCGAATTGAGTGATCTTCAAAGTAAAGCGATTGCTTGCTGGTTGGATGGATGTTTACGCGTGTTTCAACATGCAAGGTACCAAGACCCTCAGAAAGCATATCAAACCTTGCTTTATACGAGTGCAAAGCTTGAACAAGCAGCATGCCAAGTCTCGACTGATATTCTGATCAAAGATTGGTGTTTGAGACGACTTCAGCATCTCACCGTTGTGGCGTTAGAGTTTTGTAATCAGCAGTGTGATCAAAACAAGTGGCAGGAACAAGCCCATAGCTTAATCGAATCACATGTTGCGTTGATGCGTTCATTACACTGGAATGAATCCAAGAAGCATGATCAAGGTTTACCTCATTAGTCCGGAAAAATGATCAAGGCTTAATTAGCGGAATTTTAGGCAAAAAAAAGCGAGTTTCCTGAGGAGAAACTCGCGAAGTCTATTCAGAATGAATGTAACAATATGAGCCAATCTATTAATCATCAGAAAGGACAAAAGGTTGTCTATTCGGGATAAATAGTAGTATTAGGCTTGGCTTCTAATGTCAGTGGTTTGTAAGAGTTAAGTCTGTTTTTTATCATCGAAAGACATTGTTACATTTCAAACCGATACATCACACCTATAGCTTGATACACATCAAGCGACACTTTTAAATCGCCATTTCATCCAAGGCACGAAATACCATTTCATCCATGTGACCATCGAAGATTTGACGACAAACTTTCCGACGCACCGCTAACCCCGCAATCAAGCGCTCGATGGTAAGATGCTTGACATCGTTCTGGGTGTTAAACAGCTCGACGGTTTTACTTAATGTCTCATAAGGAATCGGCTCATCCCCTACCCTTAGCCAATCGAGCTTCTCTATGTAATCTGAGCACTCTTCTTTGATTGAGGCATACGAGTGCCCTGTCATCGCAGATAAAGCCGTTATACTGCGTTCTAGAGCCTCTGGTGAGGTATATTTAGATAGAGTAATGGTGATCTCATCAGCATTGATCTCTACCAAATGTTTTCTTTGCTTCACGCGTCGCCCTAAATTTCCTCTTGGAGACGGTGCTTTGCGTTGAATGGGCTCAAATTCGCCGTCTATGATGCCTGAGAGCTCCTCAAGCTGCTGTCGGGTTACCATCTCATTACGAAGCGGGTTTGGCAGCGTAGGCGCCATGTTGCGCTTGCCTGCGTTGGTTGTACGAGCACGTGAGTAACGCAGCACCTCTTCGACGTCACATTTGATGTCGATCTGGTAATCCATCACTTTATCATTCTCGATCATAGTTTCGATCGTTAAGTGATAGCCCCATAAGTTCACCACAAAAAGATCGTCTGTCCCTTTGCCGTCTGACAAGCGTTTCAGCTCACGGATCAGATCCATTGAGAACCGACGCCATTCAATGTTACGTGCAAGCTTCTGATTTAACTCGCTCAACAGCATGCAATCTGTGTGTCGGCGCACCATACGGCTACGGAAAAACGAATACAGCTGGAACACCAACGTATGCTGTTTCAGGATTTCTGGTGGGAACAAGAAGAAATAATCGCGCGTTAACAGCTCTTCATAAAACGAAGGCTCCCAAACTAAAATATATAAGTTTGGCTTGATACGAATTTCACCATCGCTTCCCTCCACTGGTGCCTCTTCAGAGGCTGTGATGGTTCGAGCAAGAAAACGAAAACGATCACTTTTGAAGCCCTCTGGCATGTTTTCACTTAGCCAACGTCCAGTAAGTTCATGGAGCTGAAAATCAGTGAATTCAATGCGATCAATGCTATCGCGAATGGAATCACGAGCTGGGCCACTGTCTTTTTTGCCTCTGAGCGACAAAATATCAGTGATGTATAGCGGCGTTTTGTTTGGTACGTGAGCAGCATCAAGCTGATACTGATCTTTGTGATGATCATGATACTGAACCGTTAACGTGAAGAGAGCGAACAGGGTCATGAGATCATCCACAGTCATGATATTTTTGGATGATCGCGTCTCAATAACGGCTTTTGTGCCAGAGATCGACACCATGGATTTCTGATAACTTTTTCGAGTTCTTGGTGGCGCAAGTGCTTGGTCAATGATCCCAGCCCAATTTGTTGGAGATACAACAAATTGATCGGCTTCATCTTTCATCGTGGGAGGTGTGTTTAACCCGTGCTCATTCAACAAACGTTTGTTTACTTGAGTCTGAGCCAATGCTTTCGAACGTTTTTGTTTTTCGTTCTGGCGAACTTTGTCGGTAACAAGACTTGTTGCTCCCAACACAGATATAAGCTGATTGGGATTCACAAATTTATGTAGCATCGTTTTACCAGCAAGTCCCTCTTCAAAGCGCACTGGAGTTTGAGTAAATAAACCAATATTTACTGCCGCGCGCAAACGTTGTTGCAAGGCTGCACGTGTGAGTTGCCCATCTGTTGCTTCCACAATCTCTGTGGTTGAAACCAAACCATCCTTGCTGCTGAAGCCTCGTAATGAGATCAGATTAAGCAACTCTAAGATGCTTTTGGTCACCCCTTTGAAATGTTGGTACTGCTCTACCCAATCCGCAGAGGATTCATGTACCTCAAAAAGATGGCCATCTTTGTGGCTTCTCGGTGCTTTAATCAGAATTTTTTCATCAGCCGTCATTTTAGATCCAGATCACACTAGCCGTAGTTGTGCTATGGTTCCGAAGAATAAAGAAAAACAGATCATAAATAAAGAAAAAAGATTGTTTTTTAAATAACTGATCTTTTTGATTAATCTGATCTTAATTGATTATATGATCTAATGATCTGGCTTGAAATTTTTCGCTAAGCTTTTGTTCTATAAGACTATTATTTCCATGTATTTCGGAACTATGATCATAAGAAGTCTGAAAGTATGATCAACAATAACCTGAAAGCATGATCATATTTATTCGTAAGCATGATCATTAAGGTTATGAAAAGATGATCAAAAGAGTCTTGAAACGATGATCATGATGTTTTTACAGGTTATCCACAGATGCAGTATTTAATAATGATCTTCACGATGATTATATTGTGCATTGGTGATGTTATTTATACTCGGATCGATGATCAAGAGCCAATATATCTATCGTTCTGGCGTCCATATTGATGAGATATCACTCATCTGATTAAAATACATTCAAGTCGCTCATATTTAGAAGTAAATCCTAGTCTCTGCTTATTTACAGGAAGCATGATCATGAGAGTGTGATTTATCATAGCAACTTGAGCAATTTCATTGTTCCGGCTTCTATACCGTCAATTTCTGCTCAATCCCCCATTCTGTCTGCACTCAACCGTAAATCAGAGAAGAAAACTCATGCTTCCGAGAGATTCTAAGGCTTGATCATATTTCCGACTAATGGATCTTATTTTATTTGCGTGTTTACACCGTACTCTGCTCAATTTTTCCATGATCATGCTTTCGGATTTGTTTATTAACACGGAAGCATGATCATAAGTATACCTTGATCATACTTCCATAGATGTTTCGCTGGAACTGCCCTATTTTGCTCGGAGACATGATCAAGGTGTTCAGGTCTTTATTGTTCCGATATTACTTACTATTTTTCGTTTAAATTAGGTTGGTCTAACATAATCCGTAATTTAGCTTAAGATTATAATCGTTCCGGTAGAAAATTGATTTACATTGTAAATAAGTGACGCTGTAACACTTTTTATTTTTAAGTTTAGGTGTCCACTTATGAGAAGATTATTTGATTAAAAATAGTTATCTTTTTGACCATAAATCATAAAAGCGTCGATTTGGGTGTTTTTTTATGTGATGGTTATTCAAAATGTTCGTGCACCTTTTTGTTGTTTTTGGTCTTTACTGCTGTACAATTGCAATTATAAATCCTTCCAACGGAATTTGGCATGAAAAGAGAAAAAACGATTGAAAACCTTCTTGAGTTAGCGGAGCTGACTCAGCAGGTTCAAGCTGACCGTATTGAAATTGTTTTAGAAGAGCGAAGCGATAACTACTTCCCACCAATGTCGAAAGCGATGATGGAAACCCGTTCTGGTTTAACTCGCCGTAAGCTCGACGACGCGATTGGTAAAATGGAAGCCGCTGGGCATCAATTTACCAAAAACAACGCGAATCATTATTCAATTACGTTAGAAGAAGCACACATGCTCATGGATGCGGCTGAAGTGCCTAAATTTCATGAGCGTAAAAAGAATTCAGGTAACAAACCTTGGATTATTAATGTGCAGAACCAAAAGGGCGGTACAGGTAAATCAATGACCGCGGTTCATTTAGCGGCATGTTTAGCGCTAAATTTGGATAAACGATACCGTATTTGTTTAATCGACTTAGACCCACAAGGCTCGCTACGTTTATTCCTCAACCCGCAAATCAGCATGGCAGAGCATGATAATATCTATTCTGCGGTAGACATTATGTTGGGTAACGTGCCTGATGGTGTGGAAATTGACAGTGAATTTTTACGTAAAAACGTATTGCTGCCAACGCAATATCCGAACTTAAAGTCGATTTCAGCGTTTCCAGAAGACGCGATGTTTAATGCGGAAGCATGGCAAACGCTATCTGAAGACCCATCACTCGATATCGTCCGTCTGCTGAAAGAGCAACTGATTGATAAAATTGCTGATGACTTCGATATCATTATGATTGATACCGGTCCACACGTTGACCCATTAGTATGGAATGCGATGTATGCATCAAATGCCTTGCTAATTCCTTGTGCGGCTAAGCGTCTGGACTGGGCTTCAACAGTAAACTTCTTCCAGCATTTGCCTACGGTATATGAAATGTTCCCGGAGGACTGGAATGGTCTTGAGTTTGTTCGCTTGATGCCAACCATGTTTGAGGACGACAATAAGAAGCAAGTTTCTGTTTTAACTGAAATGAACTATCTTCTAGGTGACCAAGTTATGATGGCTACTATTCCTCGTAGCCGTGCGTTTGAAACCTGTGCCGATACCTACAGCACAGTATTTGATCTGACAGTAAGCGATTTTGAAGGCGGTAAGAAGACACTAGCTACCGCGCAGGACGCTGTTCATAAAAGCGCACTGGAATTAGAGCGTGTGCTGCACTCTAATTGGCCGTCATTGAATCAGGGGTAATAAGTAAATGGCTTTGAAAACGTCTGAATTAAACGCGAAATTATTTGGCAAAACGAATAAGCGTCGTGTTGTGACTCCGCAAGAGGCGCAAACTGCGGCAAAAGAGAAAGCTCAAACGATTGAACTAGCAGTTGCAGGTGAAAATATTGTTCAGTTTGAACTTGTGCGTATTCCTGCAAATAAAGTTGCGACAGAAACAACAGTATTTGTTGATAACGCTCGTGAGCAATCGTTCTTAAACGAACATGCTTTATCTGATGTTTTAGTCACACTCAAAGAGCGTGGCCAACAATATCCAGCTGTGGGTCGTAGAACTAAAGATGGCAAGATTGAAGTTTTAGATGGTAGCCGTCGTCGCATGTCTTGTATCCTCGCTGAACAAGATTTTTTGGTTTATGTTGCTGACAACATCAATACTGACCATGCTAAGTTTTTGTCTGATGTGGCAAATGCTCACAAGCCGCTCTCTTTATATGAAAAAGGGAAAGAGATGCAGGCTAAGCTTGATAGTGGTGAAGCTGAGGATCAGAAAGCATTGGCAAAAATGTTCCAGTGCAGTGAAGCGTTGGTAAGTGGTGCTTTAAAAGCCGCAGCATTACCGTTAGAACTGCTTCAAGCGTATCCGAATGTTGGCGATCTCGGTCGTCCAACTATCGTGAAACTGCACAAACAGTTTTCAACGCTAACGCCGGAGCAGCAGCAAGAGCTGTTAGATAAGTGTCGCTCTAGCGAAGGCTTTTTATGGCAGCGAAGCACAGCTCAAGGCGTTGCTCGTCTGACAAAAGAAGTCACGGAAAGCATCGAAAACTGGATTGCTGAGCTTGCACCAGCAAAACCTGGCAAGAAGACCGAAAAAGTCGACTTAGTAAAAGGTCGAGCAAGCTATAGCCGAAAAGGTAGCAGCCTGGCGTTGAACTTGAAGAAAGTTGACGACAGCTTAATGGAAGAGATTCTTGCGTTTGTACAAACCAAACTGCAATAACAAATGATGATTGAATCAACCGCCTCCGGGCGGTTTTTTTATATCTGAGAAGCGTCAAATTAAAGATGTGATACCATTACGTCAGTTCAACGTTGGATAGACAAAATGCAGACACAATCTGATTTCCTTTCATCACTTCAACATCAAGCTCACCAATCTTTCCAAAGGATTGGTGTTGTCATTCAAGGCGAGGCTTCTTGGCAAAATGCGTTGATGTCAGAGTTCCATAAAACGCAGCGCCATCAACGTTGGTTTTCTGTTGGTGATTTTGGTTTGAAAAACGTATCCAGCGTTTCGTCTAAACAAGGGCACATGTTGCTAGGCAGAGAGTGTGACGTTCTATTGTTTGATGCTCGAAATGGCTTTGACGCAAATAGTTTTACCGCCGCGCTTGGCTCATTGGTTGGCGGCGGTTTTCTTATTGTCATTACTGAGCTGCGACAAAATGCGAATTTTGCTCAGCAATGGATGCATAAACAATGGGAGAAGCTCGTTGTTATTGAGCAAGACAAACCATTGCCAACGGCTCCAGACATCAAGCAGGCAGAAAAAGAAAGCCACTACACGGAACAAGAACATGCCATTTCTCTAATTGAAAAGGTGGTAACTGGACATCGAAAGCGACCGTTAGTTTTGACCGCTGATCGTGGGCGCGGAAAAACAAGTGCCCTCGGCATTGCGTGTGCGAGCTTATTACAGCAGAAGCCAGTTAGAATCTTAATTACGGCACCATCTATAAAAGCCGTTGAGCCTGTTTACCAACATGCTTTGCGGCTACTTCCTAATGCGCAGCGTATTAGGAAGGACAGATTAGAATCAGGGCAGGGAGCCATTCAATTCATTGCTCCTGACGAACTTCTATCGAGCAGACCTGAATGTGATTTGTTACTTGTCGATGAAGCGGCTGCAATTCCAGTTCCTATGCTCAAAAGCATTACCGAACATTATCATCGACTCGTTTTTTCTACGACTGTTCATGGTTATGAAGGTTGTGGCCGGGGCTTTACGATTAAATTTGTTGATTGGCTTCAGAAACAGCGTTCGGGAATGAAAACATGGCACATGACACAGCCCATCCGCTGGAGCATGAATGATGCACTTGAATCATGGCTCTATGACGCGTTTTTGTTGGATGCGGAGTTAACGCACCATCAACTTAAACAGGTCGACTCAATTTCCCTTTCTAAAGCCGATAAGAACAATTTGATATCGCAGCCTAGTTTGCTGCGTGAGTGCTTCGCTCTTTTGGTGAATGCTCATTATCAGACCTCGCCGAATGATTTGATTCACCTTTTGCAAGACGACAACAGTCAGCTCTATTTTGCTAAGCAAGATAATGCGGTTGTGGGGGTGATATTAGCGGTCGAAGAGGGGGGCCTTGACGATGAATTGATTGAAGAAATCCAGCTTGGTAAGCGTCGTCCTAAAGGACACTTAGCCCCCATTACGATTGCAAACCACCTAGGATTCCCGAATGTCGCGAATCTATCGACGCTGCGAGTCATGAGAATTGCGGTTCATCCAGCATTGCAAGGCCAAGGCATTGGTCAAAAAATTCTGCAGCAACTTGAGCAAATGGCTGCTAAACACATTGCCTACTTATCCACGAGTTTTGGTGCGACGGAAGAGTTGCTCTATTTCTGGCGACAATCGAACTTTCGTACAATTCGCTTAGGGTCAATGCGCGATGCTGCTAGCGGTTGTTATTCAGTCTTGATGGTCAAACCTTGTGATTCCCAACAGACGGCTTGGGTCGACCAATCTCAGGCGCTATTTGAAGAAATGTTGTCTAACAATGTGGCTGACGTCTATCCAAAATTAGAAGCCCCTATTTTTCGAGCTCTATTGCCGCAACCTTTGGGAATGAGTCCACTTCATCCCGCTAAGTTATTACTAATTGAATGTTATGCTGATGGTGGTAACAGTTATGAGTCTGTGTCTGTGTGGCTTCAACAGTGGTTACTTAATTTAGGTTTGAACTCTGCTTCCGACTTGATGATTAGTAAGCTTTTTCTTAACCGTAGTTGGACTGAATGTGCTCAGCAATTTGGTTTACCTGGAAGAAGGCAAGTTGAGCAGCAGTTAAGGGACGAAGTAAGACACATTTGGAGCGATTTACACTGTAAACAATAAAGGGAAATTTACACTGTAAATGAAATTATTGGGAGCTGATTTTACACTGTAAATCCAGCTCCTTTTTGTTTCAGCGTGTATTTTGATTGAGCCTTAGGCTAAATCGAGTTTTCTCTTAATATCCTGTTTAACCGTTATTGATGGATTACTTTCTTTAGTGACGTGAGCCCTATAATAAGAAATGCGAGGTTTGTTCAGAAAACGGATTTGGTTAGACTGAAAGTGTTGATGGGAAGCAAAGTGGTAAGGGTATGTGGAAGCTGTGTCTTGAGTTATCTGAAGATAAGATAAAGGTGATAGCCCGTCTTCCGGGTGAAGTGGATCTCGGTGGTGAGCTAAATCAAAATGAATTAAACGAGCAGCTCGTCGCAATGAACGCTGAAAAGATGTTTATTGTAGAGGGGGAAGTCGTTAGGTTCATTAACTGCGCCAAAGAACGTAAAGCTGAAGCTTACGAAGGCATCGTCATTGCAGAAAAACGCAACGCACAAGTTGAGGTCGAATTGTCGAATAATGACATGCTCGCCAGTATGAACGTTGTCGGTGCGTACGGAGGCCGAGGTTTACGTGGCCCCGAGATTGTTCAAGCTCTTGCTCAAGCGCGAGTTTCGAAAGGCATCAACAAACTGGCTTTGAAGAAAGTGTTGGTTGTCAGCACTCAGCTCAAACCTGGCGAAACTTTTTCTCAACCTGTAGCGGTTGGTAAGCAACCTATCAAAGGCAAAGACGCTCTTTTTACTCCTCTTGTTAAAGACATCACCAAACGCATCCTCAAACCCAAAGACGGCCAATCTGCTAGCGACAAAATTGATTTACGTAACCTCGGTGAAACTATCGCGGTTGACGTAGGCGATGAGGTGATGCGCCGCACGCCTGCGACCAAAGGCACGCCTGGCTTTACTGTTCAAGGGCGAGTGATTCCTCCGCAAGCCGGAAAAGACAGCCCAATGAAGCCGGGCAAAGGCACTGAGATAAGCAAGCAAGACCCAAACCTATTGATTGCATCGGTATCCGGTACGCCTCTGATTAAAGACAAAACCATCGAAGTTGATAACGCACTCTGCCTCAATAGCGTTGGCGTGAATACAGGCCACGTGAAATTCAAAGGGAATGTGATTATCGGTGGCAACATCGAATCCGGAATGATTGTTAAAGCGACGGGCTCTATTACTGTAGGCGGCTTCATTGAATCGGCTGAAGTACAAGCGCAAGACGACATTCAAGTTGGTAAAGGGATCATTGGCCACACCGTGAGTGATGGCCAGCCAAAGAGTTGTCACGTCAAAGCCAAAGGTTCGATTCGTGCCAGCTACGCCCAATATTGTGATTTGCAAGCCGGCGAAGATATTGAGTTGGCGGTGCACAGCATGAATAACGATATTGTTTGTGGGCGCAATCTGACGGTGCTGGATGCGAACGGTAGGAACGGTACGCTCAGCGGCGGAGATGCAAAAGTCGGTGACAAGGTGGTGTGCTTACAATTGGGCGTAGAAGGCGACACCGCCACTAAGGTAGAAGCGTTCGCGCGCTATTCTGCATTTAAGGAGCGATTAGCAGAGCTCAAAGATCAATACAAACGCGCTCAAGAAGGAACGATGGATGTGATTCGTAAAGAGCTCGAATTTAAGAAACGTCCTAAAGCCGAACGTACCGACGAAGAACAAGCTCAGATTGACGTGATGAAAACACAAAACAACGAGCAGCTTGAAGCGATAAAGCAAAAGCTAGAACAAACGGAACATGACTTTGAAGTCGCGTTAGAAGAAAATATTGTCGAAGCCAAAGAGCGTGTCTTCACACGCGTGACGGTGCAGTTTGGCGACGAACAAGTAACGACAAAGCGCACTCATGGCGGTTGTTCGTTCCGTTTCAATCAATACGAAATTAAAGTCTCGGCGAACTTGGAAGAAGAGGACGTCGCTGCGGTTTAAGCTTTCTTACTCACTGAGCCCACACGTCGCAACAAGATGTGTGGGCTTTTTTTATCTACAAATCGACAATGTGCTCTTGATAGTAGTCCGCAAGCGCACCCACTTGGCTGCTACACATTACTTTCATTGCTTGTTTAATGTGTTCTATTGGCCAGTTCCACCATTGGATATTGAGTAGAGTTTCAATCTCTTTATCGCTGAATCGTTGACGTACGACTTGGTTGTTTCCAACCACTACCGAATAAGGTTGCACGTCTTTCGTCACTACGGTGCGTGCTCCGATGACGGCTCCATCACCGATGTTTACTCCGGGCATGATCATCGCCTCACTGCCAATCCAAACATCATTTCCCACCACTGTGTCTCCGGCACGCTCGAAACCGTCTTGTACGCCTTCTCCAAATTCTTCAGGAGAGAAGGGGAAGGTCGAAATCCAGTCAATGCGATGACCTTGGTTTCCTGCCATCATGAAAGTGGCTCCAGAAGCGATGGAACAAAACTTGCCAACGATTAATTTGTCGATGCTATCGGGTTCTCTACTTTGCCATTCTTGAAGTGTGACGGGGTCACCCAACAAGTAGCGTACCGCTTGCTCTTCGAAGCTTTTTTGATGATAGAAGCCCGAGTAATAGCTGTAATCGCCAACGATGATATTGGGATTAGTGATGTGATCTTTAATGACTTGACCTTTTAACCACGTGTCGAAAACACTCATAACTCATCCTTTCAAATTTAGGTTGTACAGAGTTTAGAGGCTTTCTATTATTTCCAGTAGTTTGATTTTAGAGATTCAGAATTACTGTATGGAAATAAAATGGCTCAGCTACGTACCACTTTACGTCGCTTTGTGTGAGGAACGGAGTATTGCTGGTGCAGCAAAGCGACTGAATTGTTCGAATGCGCATGTAAGTCGGCAACTTAAACAGCTTGAAGACATATTGTCGGTGCAGCTTATTCAGCGAACTACGCGCCAGTTTAATTTGACCTACGATGGTTTGCGGTTTTATCAGCAGGTAAAGCAACTGCTCGAAGGCGCTGAGCAGATCAATGAGCAAGTCATGGCAAACGAGATCGTATCGGGAAAATTGAGAATAGCGGCGTCCGCTTCTTTCGGAGCTGCGTTACTCAGCCAAACATTGATCGAGTTTCGATTGCAACATCCACAAGTGAGCGTCGAAGTGATCTTCACAGAGACACCTCTCGACTTGATTGAGGCTGGGTTTGATATCGCATTCTACTTTACCGATACTCCCCCAGAGGGATACGTCGGCCATCAGCTACGCACTTTACACTGTAAACCGATCGCTCATCGCTCGTATTTAGCTGATAAACCAAATGTAAGTACGCCAGAGGATCTTGGTGACTTAGAGCACATCCTTTATAAAAGTCGTGACTTGGTGTTAGACAAGTGGACGTTTACGCATAAGCAAACTCAACAGCAGTGCAGCATTGAGTTAGAAAGTACGCTGAGTTTTAATCTTGTCCAGTCCATGTTGGATGCTACTTTGGCTGGCTGTGGTGTAGCCATGTTAGATGAATTTGCACTGGCTAAACTCGACCCTGCACAAAAAGAAAAACTCGTGAGTTTGCTGCCAGAATGGCAAACGGATGCGATTTTGCCGCTTTATCTGCTTTACCCAAAACGTGAGCACTTACCAAGAAGAACGCGAGCGTTCATTGATCACTTTAGGAACATATATTCTGTCGGCGAATAGCGACAACAAACTTAGCAACAATTGAGGAAGCAAAGGAATGCGAAAACACTGTATTGCGATTGGCGGTGGGGGCTGGATGATGGGAGAGAATCCGAGCCCGCTCGATCAATACATTTTGTCTTTGTCTGGTAAGGAGAATCCAAACATTTGTTTTATACCTACAGCCACGGGAGATGCCGATGAAGTGATTGAACGTTTTTACGATGCGAAGCTTAGTGAAAACGTGACCCATTTTCCGCTGTTTAAGTTTGAAGCTGGTTGGAAAGAAACGCTATTTGAACAAGACATCATTTACGTAGGTGGCGGTAATACGCGTTCGATGTTGGCCATTTGGCGCGAATGGGGAATCGATAGAATACTCAAGCAGTGTTATGAACAAGGCATCATCATTTGTGGCATGAGCGCAGGTGCAATTTGTTGGTTTGAGTTTGCGGTGACAGACAGTGATCCCGAAGCATACCAAGTTATGCGTTGTCTTGGATTTATTGACGGTTTGGCTGCGGCACATTTTTCTCATGTAGGTGAGAAGTTCGAGGTTTTCCAAGCCTTTGCTCGTTCTCAACCGAGCATCACTTGTTATGGCATTCACGATTATGCGGCATTGCACTTTGTTGATGGAAAATTGTTAGCTACTGTCACCAGCCTCCCTGATGCAGGCGTGTTGGTTAAAACAGGTAACGAAGAAAACATATTGCGAGGGGAGCTTCTTCAAATCAGCATTAAAGGCAATAACTACTGACCGGACACAGAAGAAGCTCATGGATTCAGCTAACTTACATTAAGTATCGTGCTTACAGCTCGTAACGTAGACCTAAGTGGTAGTAGCTTTCGTCTGCGTGCGCACCGCCAAACGAGACTTCTTGTCCATTGCTGTAGCCACGCGAGCCGTTACGATCAACGTAGTTTGTGTAGATAGAAGAACGAGGCGTCAGTTTGTATTGCACTTCTAGCGTTGTATCTTTCAGCTCTAGCTCGTCACCATCACTGTTTTCTAAAGAACGATAACCAGCACGCAGTACCCATTTGTCATTTACACTGTAAACCGCCGTTAGTTCCATCACTTTGTCGGTACTGGTTTGTGAGTAATAGCCCTCTAGTTCATCTTCCGAGTACAACGCACCCAACATCAAATCACCTAGGTAGTAACGCGTACCTGCGCCCCAGAATGTGTAATCGGTGTCGTTTCTTTCACGTGCATCACCTTTATTCTTCTGCATCGCCACCACTGGTGCCAAGGTACCCAAATTTCCCATGTCTAGCGTATAACGCAGTGCAGTGTTGTAACCGTAGTCGAGCTCAGAAGTGTTGTTTCCTAAAATGTACGCGACAGAAAAATCGAAATTACCTAGGTTGTTTTGGTATTGCAGCGTGCCATCTTGACGGAAAACTTGCGTCGCGGTTTTGTCGACTTTATTCGCTTGGCGCGCCATAGAAACATCGGAAGAGGCGAACACATCACCAATGTCGGTAAACATAATCAATCCAGATGCCACGCGACCACCAGTAATACGACCATAATCTTTCGCATCAATACCCGCCCATACATAACGTGCGGTCAGAGACGGTTTGTCGTTTACTTGGTTTGCGTATTCAGCTGCACCCACTTGGTATTGCGCTTGGCCGATGATCGACGCGTAGTCGTTGATGGTTTGTGAACCGTTTAAACCAATACGGCCATCAAACTCGCCATTTGCATCGCCGTGCTCATCATTTTTACTGGTGACATTGAAACCAAGACGAGAGTAAATATTTAAAACTGACCCATCTTCCGCTTGATACAGCTGCGCTGCCATTGCGTTTGATGCCATCAATGTTGGGAGAAGTAGAGTCAAAATGTGCTTTTTCATGATTAACGACCTTTCATTTCTATTGTTTTAGGTACGACAAAGCCCCTCCCGAGTAACGGAATAAGAAAAATTGTCGTGAAGTAGAGAGAGGGTGCGCCCTTGTTTGCCAAGGGCGCGAGCTAGTCCATTCCTATAGGGGAAGAATGATTTAGCTTAAATCGACGTCTTTGCAGCCAAAGAAGTAAGTCGCGAGAAAGCCGACGATGTAAGAGATAAGCAGGCCAGCAACAAACACCATCATGCCCGGGAAGATGCCATTTTCAGATGTCATGAGAGGAATCGCCACGATACCGGATGGGCCAAACACCGTATTAAGACCAACTGGTAAGCCAAGGTAAGAAACTAAACCGATAAAGAAGCCGCCCGCAGCACCACCAATACAAGCGGTAACGAATGGTTTTACACGTGGTAATGTCACGCCGTAAATCAATGGTTCGCCAATGCCTAGAAGACCCGGAATAATAGCGCCTTTAACTTGAGTGCGCAGTAGAGCGTCTTTTTTGGCTTTGAAATACAGCGCCATTGACGCGCCAACCTGACCGCCACCTGCCATCGCCAGGATAGGGAATAGTGAGTTAAAGCCCTGTGCTTCCATCAATGCGAAGTACACTGGAACAAAACCCTGGTGGATGCCAAATACCACAGAAATTAAGAACAAACCTGCCAAGATTGCAGCGCCTAATGGGTTATCGTTCAAGTTGAGGAACAACCAAGACATTCCTTTAAACAGCTCGCCGCCGATTGGCATGATGATCAAGAAGGTTACCGCACCCATGATCAACAGAGTGATAACGGACGTTAAGATCATGTCCAGATCATCTGGCATGTATTGACGAACCTTACGCTCGACTTGTGCACCGATGATCGCTGCTAAAAGTACGCCGATAATGTTGCCGCGCGGATCAATCGCAAAACCGAAAAACTCGTTCATGCCAGAGTAAATGCCGGATGTCGCCTCTGGGTTGTAACCCAGCACAAACAAAGAGGCGAGAATGGCACCATTAACACCAGAGCCGCCAAATGCTTGCTGCGCGTTGTAACCAATCAGAATACTTAGGAAAGCAAACAGACCCTTACCAAAGACTTTCATGTAGGCGATCAGATCCAACATAAACTGGCTTGGTGTCTGGTCGAGAACAAACATTTGTTCCAATAACGTCGCAAAACCTAGCAACAAACCAGCGGCAATAAAACCAGGGATCAACGGCGTAAAGATGGTGGCAAACTTGCTTAAAAAACGCTGAACCGCACTGGTTTGTTTGCTCTTCATCTGTTTTTTCTGCTCGGCCGCGACGGCAGAAAGATCTTGTTGCGGCTTATCTGGTTCTTCACTATCACCAGAGGTTAAGCTGTCGATCAATTGATTCATCATCTCAGCTGCTTGTTGAGCTTTTCCGGGACCGAGAATGATCTGAAACTGCTCATCGCTTTCCACCACACCCATTACGCCGGGAATTTGCTTGATAACTGATTGATCAGCCAAGCCATTGTTGGCGAGCGATAAACGCAAACGCGTCATACAGTTACCACATTTGCTTACGTTGCTACTGCCACCCACTGCGGACAGCAACTGCGATACTGTGTTTGAAGTTATTTTTGCCATAGGGTCTATCCTTCAGAACTCGGATTATTTAGTTATTATTTAGTGCTGCGCGAATAAAGCCGTTGTGCGCGGTGAGGCGTGATTTGGCTTGTTCGGCATCCAAATCGGCCAAAATCATTAAGATGGCGGTTTTGCAGTGGCGACCGCAGGCATTTAATGCTCGCTCTGCTTCTTCTTTTGATGCGTCGGTTGCTTCCACAACAATGTTGGTTTGGCGTTGTATGAGCTTGGCGTTAGTGGCTTCTACATCCACCATTAAGTTGCCAAATACCTTACCGCTACGAATCATTGCGCCTGTCGTGAGCATGTTTAGCACCAGTTTTTGTGCGGTGCCGGCTTTCATGCGAGAAGATCCAGTGACAACCTCTGCGCCAACTATCGGCAGAATCGCGATGTCGGCCGCTTCTGCCATGGCACATTCTGGATTACAGGCGATAGATGCGGTCGTGGCTCCGATGGATTTAGCGTAGTCCAAACCACCTAGTACATAAGGTGTACGGCCACTCGCTGCAATGCCTACAACCACGTCATGCTTGGTGAGGTGAAGTGCTTTTAAGTCGTCTTGACCCATTTTCGCGTTGTCTTCTGCGTTTTCTACCGCTTTTAAAATCGCTTGATGTCCACCAGCAATTAAGCCAATCACCATATCTGGATGCGTGCCGTAGGTAGGAGGACACTCGCTTGCATCAAGAATGCCTAAGCGACCTGACGTACCAGCTCCCATGTAAATTAAACGGCCACCATTTGCAAAAGCTTGGGTAATTGCGTCAACTGTCTCTGCAATTTGTGGTAGCACCGCTTTTAACGCGAGCGGGACTTTTTGATCCTCTTCATTAATGACTTGCAGCATCTCGATGGTCGAAAGCGTATCGATCTCGGCACTGGCTGGGTTACGGCTTTCTGTCACCAATCTGCTTAAATCAATTTTCATGTTTTGCACTCTTCGTAATGTTCAATCTGAGGGCGATTTTATGGAATAAAATATTCAGGTTTGGTGATAAAAATCACACTTGAGGTTATTCTTTATGCAGGAGAAATTTGGAATAATGAGAGAAAATATACGTCTATTACGTCCGGGATTAACTGTCTTGGTTAGAATAATCAGGGGGTTAAATCAAACGCCTATTATTTCTGATTTGGAATAATTTATTTAAAATTTTTGAGGTTTTTGTTGTGTCAGTTATCAATAAGATAGTCGCGAGGCGTACTCAGCTTTCGCAAAGTGGTCGTTTGGTTGGCGATTGGATTGTTGAAAACGCAGAAAAGGCGGCGCTGCTCACCAGCCAAGAACTTGCGGCGCAAGTAAAAGTGAGTCAATCGAGCATTGTGAAATTTACTCAGCGTATCGGCTTTAAAGGTTACAGCGAGTTTAAGTTAGCTCTGAATGAAGAGATTGGTCGTAAGCATGCGATGCAGTCGACACCGCTGCACAGTGATATTTTGGCTGACGACCCCATTGCGGTTATTTCACAGAAACTGGTGAAAGCGAAAACCGACGCTATGTTTCAAACCACCAATACGCTGTCTTACGAAGCGTGTCACCAAGCGGTGAAATGGTTGAGTGAAGCGCGTCGAGTGCAAGTGGTCGGGATTGGGGGCTCTGCACTGACCGCGAAGGATTTAAGCTTTAAACTGCTTAAACTTGGTATTACGGCGCTTTCTGAACAAGACAGCCACGTGCAGATTGCTGTTGCCCGCACGCTCTCTCCAGAAGATGTTCAGATCGCAATCTCGTTTTCGGGTGAGCGCAAAGAAATTCTCGTCGCGGCAGAAGCGGCAAAAGAGCAGGGCGCGAAGGTGATTGCGTTATCTGCGCCTGGAAGAAGTCGCTTGCGCGGTATTGCCGATATTACGTTTGATACGATTGCCAATGAAACGGAACATCGCAGCTCATCCATTGCTTCGCGTACCGCGCAAAACGTGATCACCGATTTGCTGTTTATCATCTTGGTTCAGCAAAGAGACGACAGTGCCCGTCAGTTGATCAGCGATATTAGTACCGACATCAAACAGATCCTCACATGATCGCTTGTTTAACAGCGGACTAGAGATCCGGATCGTGCCTCAGCAAAGCAATAAAAGCGGAGAGATGTTTTTCAATGGTGAGATCGGCAGAAATCGCGGGTAATTCCAACGTGATGCAAGGTAAATCACGTTCACTACACCAAGTGCCGAATGAGCCGGGTGTTTCGTAGTCGACATCGTCTACAATTGGCAGTTGGAACTGCTCGCGGAGCCATTTGGCAAGGTCGGAATGTTTGGGATCATCCACAAACGCAAGCGGTTCATGAAACGACACCACAAACTTTGGCTTGCGCAGTTCAATCAAGTTAATTAAAGCGCTAACTTCAGGCTCTAGTTGATTTTTAGTGCCAGTTTTCACCTGTACGTCTCGAACGGGGGTGTGAGAACTCCATCGATACACTGTGCCATGCTCAGTCCAATTTTGGGTTGGAAACGCGCGATTGAGATCCACTTGGTTTGCATTTGCGCGTGTGCCTAGCTGGTTGCCGTCAGGATTCATTGACAGAATCACATCATGTCGTAAGTTTTCAGCAGGCAAGCTTCTTAGCGCGCAGGACAAACCTGCAATCGAGGCTGTCTCATCCCCGTGAGTGCCTGCCAAAATCAAACCTCGTGAAGCACTTTCGACTTGAGCCGGAAAATACAGTAATGGCGCACCAAGCACGGAATGACCGTATGTTGTTGGCCGAATTAAAAATGCCGCTCTTTCCGTTCTTGGAATTAGACTCACCGTTATCTCCTGATTGATGAAGTAATATCAATATCTAAGCTAATTAAACCTAGCTAAACCGAACCGTTTAAACTCGTCAACGGTTGAAATGTTAATTGTGGCGTTTGCTTCACAAGACGCGTTAGGAGAACGAAAAACGATATGGATTTTAAAAAACATTCAACGGCGTTGCTGATTTCCTCTTTATTCACCCCTTTTCTTTCTGCATCTGTCGTTGCAGATACCTTACCTAACGGCGTTCAACTCGCCGCAGAGCAACATTTGGTACGTGCGAATGACGCAGAGGCGGCAACGCTTGATCCGGCAAAAGCCGAAGGTCTGCCAGAAATGCACGTGATTCGTGACTTATTTGAAGGGCTGGTGATTCAAGATCGTGACGGAAACATCATTCCCGGAGTGGCGGAATCGTGGGAAACCAAGGACAACCTAACCTTTGTTTTTCACCTACGCAAAGATGCGAAATGGTCGAATGGCGAGCCTGTGACGGCGGATGATTTTGTCTATTCACTGCGCCGAGCAGTAGATCCGAAAACCGCTTCTCCAAATGTTTGGTATCTCAAACTCACCAAGATCAAAAACATCGCCGATGTGGCAGAGGGCAAAAAGCCTTTGGACGATCTCGGTATCGCGGCGGTGGATAAATACACCTTACGTTTTGAGTTGGACAGTCAAGTTCCGTACTTTGTTGCTATGACCGGGCACACGTCCATGATGCCAGTGCATCAAGCGACAGTGGAAAACCGCGACAAGCCGTGGAGCGATCCAGACCAATTTGTTAGCAACGGTGCATTCACATTGGATAAGTGGGTCGTGAATGAGCGCATTGAACTGGTCAAGAACCCAAATTACTGGGACAGTGCTGATACGCATTTAAACAAAGTGACTTACATTCCGTTTGAAAACCAAAACGCGTCGATCAATCGCTATGCGGTAGGTGAGGTGGATATCACGTCAGATGTACCTACTCATATGGCGCAGAAGCTTAAACAAGATTACAAGCAGGCTTACACGGTGGTGCCATTGCTGTGCACGTATTACTACGCGTTCAATACCACTCGTCCACCATTTGATGATGCGCGAGTGCGTCAAGCGGTATCGTACTCCATCATGCGCGATGTGATCACGAATGGTGTCACTCAAGTCGGCAACCTTCCTGCTTATACTTTTGCGCATCAGTACACCGCAGGGTTTGATACAACGCCGCCAGAATACAGTAACTGGAGTCAACAACAACGTGATGAGAAAGCACGTGAACTGCTGAAAGAAGCGGGATACGGTGATGGCAAACCTTTGGATTTCAAATTGCTGTACAACACCAGTGAGGCAAATAAATCTATCGCCGTTGCAATAGCCTCGATGCTACAAAAAAATCTCGGTGCAAACGTGGAGTTAGAAAACCAAGAGTGGAAGTCGTACTTAGTGGCGCGTAAACAAGGCAATTTCGATGTGATGCGTGCGTCTTGGTGTGGTGATTACAACGAAGCGTCCACTTTCTTGAGTTTATTGCGTTCAGGTTCTTCGGGTAACTTTGCACGTTACAGTAGCCAAGCGTACGACAACGCGATGAACAGTGCATTGGCCGCAACGGATGAGAAAGCGCGCCAAGGTTTCTATGATCAAGCCGAGCAATTGTTGGCGGCGGATATGCCAATCGCACCGATTTACTACTACATGCAAGCGCGTTTGGTTCGTCCTACGGTTGGCGGTTTTGCCAAGAACAACGTAGAAGGTCGTATCTACTCGAAAGACCTCTACATCAAGAAGTAGCGCTCAAAACAAGCGATAAATATGAAGCCCCGAAGATGTATCTTACGGGGCTTCTTTTTATTGTTAGCGAGTGGAGAGTTTATTCACGAGCATAGCGACTCGTTTGCCAAGATACTCCGCCGTTGCAACATCAGAGGCATGCAACTGACCATCTTCATCACCTTGTGCAACAATACCGCCTTGTACACCATAACGATTCAGGTTTTGCTCCCCAGAATTGCTGATCTTATCCAACCCGACCCACATCATGCCGTGCTGGTATGCAAAGGTTTGAAGGTATTGCAGTGTGCAAGATTGATCGCCATTCAACGCTCCTCCGCTAGTAAAACCTGCTGCCACTTTGTTTGCCCACTTCTGGTGGTACCAAGATTCACTGCTCGCATCGGCAAATGCTTTAAACTGCGCAGCCACGCCACCCATGTAGGTCGGTGAGCCAAAGATAATCGCATCACACTCAGCAAGCTCATCCATTAAGTGAGGGTTCACAAAACGTCCCTCAATAATCTCACTGCCTTCAATTCGGTGAGAGAGGATTTCACATTCACCTTGCTGCTTAATGCCTTGTTGTTCAACGCCTGCGGCAATCGCGCGAGCAAGCTGACCAGTAACGTCGGTTTTAGAGAAATAAATAATCGCAATTTTGGACACAATGGTTCCTTTTTTCATTGTTGATTTTTAATCGTGCGACTAAGGCTAAAACCTCAAGCTAAGTTGAGGTCAAGAAGAGATTTGAGATAGATAAAGTACGAATTGGTATCTAAAGAGCTTTCTTATAGGGTAAGTCGACGGCATAACTACAGTGAATGCAACGACGATGAATATCGTGTATAAAAGCGTTAAAGGAAGATCTTAAAGATGTAGAAAACTCTCTTGGAAACAATGATAAAGGTACCGATACTAGTGATGAGTAATAGGCGGAAAAATAGATTAAAATATGTAAACTCAGACCTGATCCAAGGCGGGAAAAGTACATTTCATCGTTTCTTAAGGCGAGGGATTATTATCATTATGGTAGGAGGCCTTTCTACAGCCTCTTCCACGGTATTTGCACACTTTATAGCGGGTGTGTTTGATGTGGATATGAATGTTCATCCAGAGAGCTTAGAAGAAAAAGTGCATGCACTACTTTTTGTTTCGGTCAGTCTTGTTTTTTACCTCTTTTATGCCCTTATCTCGCTAAATATTAGTGGGTGGCTGATAATGAAGCTAAAAATATAAGCTTAACTAAAACCATGTCCTTGTATTTTAAGGAAGATGGAACTAGTGACGATTTTTTCTTTGCTTGCACCATCTCTATTTTTTGTATTTATTTAAGGTTCGTAAATAAGAAGCTTCCTTTGGTTGAAGTGGCGCTTTTGGTTTCGGCGATGTGTCATGCTTTTATCATGAAAGAATACAGTGGTGACCTTCAGCTTATACGTTTTGTCTCTTCACTGTTTTTCGCCATTAACTTTGGGTTATTTGTGACCACCAAGTGATACTAAAAAGCCGATGTAGATACATCGGCTTTTTAGTGGGTTATTTCTTTCTGCGAGTATAAATCCGAGATTTTGCTTTACTTGGCTCTGGCTTGTTTTTTGCCAGCTTTAGCACTGCTTTTTGCAAAATCTGGTTGTTTGGGTAAGTGATCAGCATTCAATCTCTAATTTGACTGATGGCGTTGGTACAATAAAAACAATAGGAGAATATAATGAATAGAATAGTAAGACTTTTGAAAATAGGTAGTCTCTTTACGTTTTTCTCCCTATTTTTAGTTTGGCTATTTTGTACAACACCTGATACTAGTACATTTAAGACTGTAAACTTGAGCTTGGATGAGGTGCTTTGTGCTGATTCTAGGGGATGGGGAAATGGGACAAAAGTTGCGATAATTAAAGATAAAAAAAGCAATCTACAATATCATGCAGATAGCCTGTCACCGCAGATGTGCAGATGGTTACAAACACAACTTTTAAGTACAACAACACTAACTGCTTCCGGTGCCTATGATGCTAGTTATGATCAGGGAAAAAATATTGAGTTACAACAGATATATTTAGGAAAAGAAATGATCTATCAAGATCAGTATATAACCGAAGCAGGATTTTGTAAGTATATCCCTCTATTAACATGTATATAAATGAACGTATTACAGAAGTATTGGTGCTAGCTCTCGTAGCATAAAGGATAGAGTTCAACGATGTAGCGCTGGCGTGTCGAGTATTAAAGCGTTAAAGGAATATCTTAAAAAGGATGAGTAGATGATCGTTTTATCGAGGGGCGTATCACTGTTTCTACTATTGATGTTGGTAGTTATGCTGCACACCGAGCTTTCAATTAGCGACGGTAATACCAATCTTTATGCTTTCATTCCTTTTGCACTAGTTTACTTATTACCTTTGTTCCCTAATTCGATTTTGGTCAAAATTAAAGTAATAATCATAATGGCTTTCGTGGTCTCTGTGGTGCTGTGTTTCGGTGTTTGGTTAACGTTCCCTGCAGCGAGGGGAGCTGTCGTCGGTTACTTTTTCGTAATTAACATACCAATATTTTTGACCCTTTATCAGAGGGTGAAAGCGGAATAAAAATAGCTGATGTATACCCGTGATTATGAAGGAGTCTTAGATTCGACATCACTTATCGCTAAAGGATAAATAACTTATGACGATTTTTTTCTTTGCTTGCGCCATCTCTATTTTCTGCATGTATTTAAGGTTTGTAAAGAAGACGTTTCCTTTGGTTAAAGTAGCGCTTTTGGTTTCGGCGATGTGTCATGTTTTTATCATGAAAGAATACAGTGATGACCTTCAGTTTATACGTTTTGTCTCTTCACTGTTTTTCGCTATTAACTTTGGGCTATTTGTGACCACCAAGTGATAACAAAAAGCCGGTGTAGATACATCGGCTTTTTAGTGGGTTATTTCTTTCTGCGAGTATAAATCCGAGACTTTGCTTTACTTGGCTCTGGCTTGTTTTTCGCCAGCTTTAGCACTGCTTTTTGCAAAATCTGGTTGTTTGGGTAAGTGATCAAGTTTCCGTTGTCGTGCTTAATTAACACGTGAAACATGCTGATTTCTTGAATCTCGCCACTGATGTCTTCGTCTTTGTCTACGACTTTAATACGATCGCCCACTCTGTATGGGAAGACAAAAAAGATCAAAAAGCTGGCGGTGATATTGCTCAGAATTGACCACTGCGCGATAAACGCCACACCCAATACGGCGAAAATGGACGATAGGAACAATGACACATCGCCATAGCCTATACCGGTGATAATGGCAAAAATAGAGGCGGTCAAAAATAGCAGCGCGACATTGAAACAGCGCTGAATAAAACTCAAACGAGCCTTTTTTACACCTTTCGTTGTTGCCAAATTTAGGATGGCTCGATTTACAATCCTCTTCAGGATGCGATACGCGATCAGGACAAAAATGCCCATCAATAATTTGTAACCGAGGGAGCCCGTAGTGAAATACTGGCTCACTTGCTCTAATTGGATCCAATCATTCATTTCTTCATCTCGACGATATCTAGAAAGCGGCTTTTATAGCTGATTTTTTGCTGTAAGTAATCACAATTTTTCTTTACACCATTTGTCTCTGTGTTGAGGTACCACAGAGTACTATATTGGTTAATCAAAGACTTAGTGAGCATTGCGAACTCTTTGGCTTCATTACTTATATTCAACCAAAGCTGACGTGATTTTGAAAAGAGCAATCTTTGAGCTGTATCCCATATCCGACATTCTATGACGCTAGTTCCTTATAAACGAGCTGAATATGACTTTTGTCCTGATAACCTAAGGTGTATTAATTGAAATAGCTTTTAGGGCGTTGAAAAATGGAAGAAGATGAAAAGGCGATTATGATTTTATTCGTGATTGTTGGCCTTGTACTCGTTTGGGTCGCGCTTGAAGAACTTAATTATCTCGGGCTCACAATAAAATAAGCCCCGTTAAACACAAGTTAAACGGGGCCCTTGTCTTTTATCAATGTGAATTCAGGCTAGCTAACCGCACGCACTTTGCCTTGTTTCAAATCGTTCAGCACTTGCGCTTTAGGACCATCTGCAATGATGCTGCCTTTTTCCATCACAATTACGCGATCAACGATGTCGAGCATAGACGTTTTATGCGTAATCAGAATCAGCGTTTCACTAGGTTTCAACTGTGCTAATTGATGCTTAATGTGCATCTCTGAGCGGTTATCCATCGCACTGGTTGGTTCATCCATGAGTAGAACAGGAGGACGACCCAAAAATGCACGAGCGATCGTGACTGCTTGACGTTGACCACCCGAAAGCATTGCACCACCTTCACCAACTTGGCGTTCTAAGCCCGCTGGGTCAGATTGCGTAAACGCAGTAACACCGGCACGATTCGCTGCGTCTAGTACGTCACGGTCATCGGTTAATGGGCGACCTAGCGTAATGTTGTCGCGGATAGAACCAAAGAACAGATTCGAATCTTGCGGCACACAACCAATATTACGGCGAATGTCGACATGATGCAGTTGTGCGATGTCGGTATCATCAATGCGAACATGACCTTCCGTCGGCTGATACAAGCCCATGATGAGACGCTCTAACGTGGTTTTACCCGAACCGATACGGCCTATGATCGCTACTTTTTCGCCTGGGTTAATGGTCAAGCTCAAATCTCGAATCGACGCCACCGGTGAATCTGGGTAGTGGAAGGTCACGCGTTCAAGTTCAATTTTGCCTTGTACTATTGGACGGTGAATGTAACGTTTACCTTCTTCTTGTTCATCCGGCATTTCCATGACTTGATTGATAATTGTCATAGAAGACTTCGCTTGGTTGTAGCGCGTAGAGAGTAAGGATAACTGAACCAAAGGACCTATCGCGCGGCCGCTAAGCATGGTTGCGGCAATCAAACCACCCATGGTTAAGTCGCCCTCTGCAATCAAGTAAACGCCTAGGATGATCATCCCTACGTTACTACTTTGCTGCACAAAACCTGCTGCGTTTTGAATGCTATCCGTAATTCGTCGGCTTTTTATATTCCAGTTCGCCATGTGCGCAACTGCCTCTTCCCAGCGGTATTGGAATTGGCTTTGCGCACTGAGCATTTTTACGGTTTCTAACCCAGCCAAGCTCTCTATCAAATTGGCATATTTTTGCGATGCTAGGCGTGAACCCTCCTCAATGGAGCGGCGCAGCGGCCCTTGTATCAGTAGCGAGTGAATAATCAAAATGACCACGCCCACCATCGGTACATACACAAGATCGCCAGCCATTAGCCATATAATCACTAAGAATAAAATGGCAAAAGGCAAATCAATGAGAGCACTGACGGTCGCTGAAGTAAAAAACTCTCGAATAGATTCGAATTCTTGTAAATGGCGAGCGAAGGCACCGACCGAAGGCGGCTTCGATTCCATTCTAATCCCCATCACTTTGCTGAACAGTTTGGATGAAATCAGAATGTCAGACTTCTTGCCCGCCACATCAATGAAGTAATTTCTCAGCGACTTGAGAATGAAGTCGAACAGGAACACGACAAAGATGCCACTTGCTAGTACCCATAGGGTTTCAAACGCAAGATTCGGAACCACTTTGTCGTACACCAAGCGAGTGAATAGCGGAGCGGCAACCGCAAAGAGGTTGATGAGAAGTGATGCGATTAAAACATCGCGGTAGATGCGTTTTGACTGCCACAAGGTTGACCAGAACCAGTGGCCTTCGTTGGTTTTGAGCACTTCGGGAGAGCGCTCATCGAAACGGAATTGCTTTTTAACTAAAAAGTACCGACCAGTGTATTGCTCAAGTAGGTCTTCTAATGGAATAGAGATCGGCACCATTCCACTTTCTAGGGTGGTGACTTCGGCCTCGCGTTTCTCCATATTGATGCTGTTGAGAACGCAAGAGTCACCGCCTTTAAGAACTAAGATTGCCGGCAGAATTAGGCTGGAGATGCTCTCCAGCTCTGCGCGGTTTTCCTTGGCAACCAATCCGGCCCTTTCCGCTGCTCTTGGTAGCAAAAATGGGGTCAGTTTACCGTCAGATAGCGGTAGTCCGTTGACTAGCGCTTCTGGCGAGTTAGCTAACCCATAGTAACGGCTAACGTAGATGAGCGAATTCAGTAAAGGGTCTTTCATCGTTGATAAACCTTTTTATTCCTTGTCGACGATGAATCCTTGGAATACCTCAACAAAATGTTCAGTGAGGAAGTCCAACTGGATTTGAGTTTCGATACGCGATGCGATAGTCGTAATACCAAGGTTGTGGGCAGTACGAGAGATCGACGTTAGCGTGAATTTCTGTTTTTCGTCGTGCAAGTTGTGTGTGAATAGGTAATCGAGCTTCACATAGTTCGGGCGGAACTCTTGGATGTATTCCAAAGATTGGAAGTTACGTCCGTAGTTATCTACGCCGAACTCAGCACCTGATTGGCGAATGGCATTACATAACAGTGCTGTGTGGTGAGGCTGATCGATAAAGCATTCCTCTGGAATTTCAAAGTGTAGCTTAGAGGCCACTTTGGCGTGTTTTTCCAGCATGCTAGTTGTCCAGCGAATAAACGATGGTTGAGACAAGCTGCTTTGCGCGATGTTAATCGCGACTGGGTCATTAAGTTCACCACTTTCTAGCATCTTAATCATTGATTCAATGACATACTGGTCAAAGATGTTGGTGGCGTCTAACTGTTCTAGTGCGAATAGGTATTGATTCGCACGATACGTTTCACCATCTTTTTCGATGCTTGAAAATACTTCGTTGTGGAATACTTTACCCCATGTGTTTTTCGCAGCTTGGAAACGGAATTTAACCCAATCACTATGAATGGCTTCTTCAACCAACGCTTTCCATTGCTGTTTACCCATCAAACTAGAAGGTGTATCACTGCCAATGAAGCCGTATGGCTTGTCTGGTTGCGCTTTGGCTTTCGATAGTGCGTTGTCCACCATCGAGAGGATTTCAGAGCGCGTTTTCTGGTCTTTGCTGTGTGCAACCCCTAGTGACGCTTTAGGTTTTGCTAAGCCTGTTGGGTCAGTATTTAGGCCGTTCACACAATTGACGATGCTGTCCGATAAAATGCGTAACTCGCTCTCATCCATATGAGGGAAAAGCAAGCCGAACTCATCACTAGATAAGCGAGCAATAGTGGCACCCGGTACATCAATGGTGTTTTTCAAACGTTGAGACAGTTCTTTAACGTGGGCATCTGCGCGTTGGTAATCTTTGGTCTCGTAAATGTCTCCAATGTATTCAGCATGGAGTAGCGCGATACCCCCTTGCGTTTGCTCTGCAAGCCATTGGTCGATTTGGTTGATGTAGAATGAGCGGTTACCCAATTTAGATATAGGATCGAGGTAAGCCTGAGCACGCAGACGTTGCGCCTCTTTGGCTTGCTCTTTGAATGATAGCTCGATTTGAGCAGACATCATGTTAATGCCATCTACCACCGCGATAAGATCTTTGGTTCTTGGACGAGCAAGCGGTTCACCAAATTGGTTATTCGCGATTTCATGCATTTTATTTACGATGGCCGTTAATGGTTTTAGCGAGCGACGTAGGATGTATGAAATTGCCACTAAACCAGCTAGAAAAATGACACTGAATACAGACAGCAAGCCAATAAAACCTTGCCAGAGCTGCTCGTAAGCTGCGCCTGGGTGGCTAATGATTTCTACTTCGGCGAGCTGCATCCAACCACTGGTCACAACACGCTTATCGTGAATCGCTTTAAATAGATTCATGTCGATAAACCATTGTGGCACCGTACTTGGTTTAACTGGGTAAGTACGCACGATCTGGTAGTCAGAATCTAATGCAGTAAGACGAACAACTGAGTAGGTGCTGCCGTCAAATAGAGCATTAATCACGGACTCAACCGCGACTTTATCTTTGTCCTTTAGGTAAGGAGCCAATGCCAAACCTACGGTGTTAATAGTGTTGTTGACCTCTGAACGTTGCTGTTGCTCCAAGCTGTCTCGAGTCGTGTTGAATTGGATTACGAATACTGATGCCAACAAGAGTATAAAGACCGTAACCATCCCCACCACAAGCTTCTTATATAGGGTCATGTTTCTCACTCGTCATAGTTAATTTTAGGTTTATTTAACTGCAACTTACGTTCGCGCGAGCGTAAGTCATTCCAAAGGCTCAACCGTGATGCTTTCCCTGCCAGCTCTCCAGTGCTAGCAGATGACTTCATCAACCACAGGTTTGTACCATTAAAACTGTATATCGGTAGCAAGTCGCTACGCTTAGAGGCTCGGACAATGTCAGGATTGATATTATCGAGAATGAGCGGCTCAGAACTTGGGGTAGGGTAGTAAGCTAATACCATGTGAAACTGATTCAGTTCGATGGCTTTTACGTATATTAACCGCATCTTTGAATCTGGTATTCCTAGCTCGAGTAAAGAGAAGTACTTAGCAATAGTGAAATCTTCACAGTCTCCTGCGTTACTCCCTAAAAATTCGAGTGGCGTAGCCCAATAATCTGTCTTTCCCCACAGTTTTATGTCGTCAACGAAATACAGCTGATTAAAAAAGTCGTTAACGCCAGCGAGCTGTTCATGAGTCTCTAATTGTTTAAATAAGTCGAGGTTCTTTCGCCATGTATTTACGCGCAATCCCGCACGTTCGCCGTACACCGCTGTGACCGTATTGACCCATCGTTGTTCTTTACTGTTCAGCGCACCAAGTTGGAACGACAAACAACTTAAGCTGATTAATAATGTAACTTTACGCTGCAAATTGGATCGCATATTCGACTCGTATCACAAGTATACTCTTCTAGAGAGTTCGTCAGTGAGAAATAAGTGCTTTTTATTTAATCACTTATCGCTCAATACTCCCTATCGCGAGTATCTTAATGTGGTTTACTCCTTCAAGGCGTTAGTTTTGGCACTTAAGATAGGCTTAAGTAGATACTCCAAAACGGTTCGCTTCCCTGTGATGATATCGACCGATGCTGTCATTCCTGGAATGATTGGTAAATCTGCATCTTGACCAAAGTTTGTTTTTTCGGTGCGTACACGAACAATGTAGAAGCTGTTGCCTTCTTCATCTTGAGTGGTATCCGCGCTGATATGTTCCAACTCACCCTCTAAACCGCCGTACTTTGTGAAGTCGTAAGCTGTAAACTTCACGATAGCATGAAGATCTGGGCGTAAAAATGCGATGTCTTTTGGCGCAATTTTCGCCTCTACCAATAGTGTGTCTTCTGTTGGTACGATCTCGACGATATCCATACCAGGTTGGATAACACCACCGACAGTATTGATGTTCAGTGTTTTGATTTTGCCTGTTACTGGCGAATTCACAACCGTTCGGTTTACTCTATCTTCCAAGCCCACCGCTGATTCAACCAAAGCAGATAACTGGTCTTGGGCGCTGTTGAGTTTCTCTTGCTGTTCAGAGCGGAATTTGAGTGCAACATCAATACGGTTGAGCATGGATTCTCGAATCGCTGATTGCAATACGGGAATCTTGAGCTCACTGGACGTCATTTCACGACGGGTATCGTTGACTTGGCGCTGTAATTTGAGCAGTTCAATACGAGGAACAACGCCCTCGTCTGCCAAAGGTTTGGTGATATCGAGTTCTTTTTTCGCGTATTGGTAGCTTTGACGCAAGTTCCTTACTCGCGCTTGGATCTCTACTAAGTCCTGCTGCTTTTGCTGCACTTGTTGGTCAATAACAGAAAGTTGGTTGCGTAAATTATCTAGATCTTCGCGATATTCTGCTTTTTGACGCTGTGTGAGTTGAGGTCGAGTCTCTTCCAAGGTTGGTGGGAAGGTCAGTTTACCGTAATCAAGTAGTACACTTTGACGCCAGTTTTCCGTTTCAAAATCACGATTAACGGCAACACTATTAATAGAAGCGGATAGTTGCAGCACAGATGCGGTAAGGTTGGCAACTTGTTGCTCACGTTCACGAAAATCTGAGCGAAAGCGGGTGTCGTCGATAAGCAGTAACTGTTGGCCTTTTTCAACCAACTGACCTTCTTTGACCAAGATTTCTTTGACTAAGCCACCTTCTAAGTTTTGGACTACTTGTATCTGTGAGGAGGGAATCACTTTGCCTTGACCAACCGTGACTTTGTCGATTTCAGCCCAAGATGCCCAACCTATTGCTGCAATGAAAAATAGCACCATAACCCAGAGCATAAAACGCGCGCTGTTGGGGGTATTGAGGAGCAATGCTGCAGTTTTGTCATCAACAAAATCCAACTCTTCATCGTTGAGTTTGTTGTAGTTATCTCGGCTCATCACAGTCCCTGCTTATATAATTACGGATTATCTTTTTGATCTTATTATTATTAACCGATCATGTCAGCATGCTCGGCTAATAAAATATGAGAAGAGGGTTATTCTCTCTTCAAATGAGCTTTCTTACACTTTCTAAATCAAACAAAAGCATAATTAGCGCCGGAGTATAGCTATTACGCCTTGAACTTGGCTTTATCCAACTGATGTTTTTTTAGTTTGTCGTACAAGGTTTTGCGTGATACCTGTAATTCTAGTTGAACCTCTTTGAGTCTGCCGCGATGTCTTTGCAATGCATCGAATAACAAGCAATATTCAAAGTATTCTGTGCGCTGAGTCATACTCTGAATTTCAAGACTTTTCTCACTGTTCCAATCTTCCATTCTAAAAGTATCTGGCTTGAGGGCACGAAGTTCAGCAAATTGGCGTAGCTGCTTAACGTTTTCTGGCCATTCGAGACTGGTGAGGTGTTTGACCTCTTCTAGGCTGATATGTGGCGGCTGTAACTGATATCGACTCGCTGTGTGGCGCACAAAGTGCTTGTATAAAGGCCCTATATCTTCCTTTCTTTCATCGAGCGTCGGTAAGTGAATTAGAGTCGCCAGGGATTTTAGAGTCGCCAGGGATTTTAGAGGTGGCTCGGCTTGGATGGTCGCGCCAAAAACACGCTCAAGTTTTGGGTGCTTGAATAAGTATTCCCATTGCTCAAATGATACATGCTCTGCGCTATGTAAGTACAAACTGCAGTGGCGTGTTCCTTCACTTAAGCGGTGTATGGCTTTGTCGAGCGCTTCTAATGAAAGCTCATAGAGGTCTTCACCAGAAGCGGCGATTAGCTCACTATCCGGTGTTGCATGTATGTCGTGGGCAAATTGTGCAGCGAGTCGCCGACCCGTACCATCTTGACCTACAAAAATGAGCGGCTGGCTTGTGGGCGCACTGATCAAGGCGCGACGAATGCTCACCATAGCCTTACTGTGACCAATCATTTTCGGACCAACATGAGTTTGCATGTCGAGCTCTTTCTTAAGCCAGATGTTTTCTTGCAACAAGTTCAGTTTATCGCTGGCATTGTTGAGCGATTTCATGAGCTGTTCCGTTGAAAACGGTTTTTCTAGAAAGTCGTACGCGCCGCTTTTCATCGCATCTACCGCGGTTTTCACATCTCCATGTCCAGTAAGTACGATGAATTGAAAGTGATCGTTTTTGCTTCGCAAAGTTCGCATAAACTCCAAGCCATCCATCACGGGCATATGGATATCGGTAATGATAATCGCAGGCATATTTGAGTCGATTACGCGTAAGGCTTCTACTGCGTTTGGTAAGCAGGTGACGTCTATCCCTTCAATCAGCAGGGCTTGAGACACGGCATCACGAATGTGTGGTTCGTCATCAACAAAGAAAACTGGGTTATTCATGGTCGTTTTCCACTTCTGGGGTACGTTTATTCTGACTGACAATTGGTAGCGTCACGATAAAGGTCATCCCTCCTGCTTGTTGTTCTGTGCTCTGATGTTTATAGGCACAGAGGGAGCCGTGATAGCTCTCTAAAATGCGTTTGGAGATGGTCAAACCTAATCCTAAGCCCTCTGGCTTAGTCGTAAAAAATGGATCAAAGATTTTTGCTAGGGCTTCGTCTGACATCCCTGGTCCGTTATCGGAAACAAGAATGTCGCAACTGTCATCATGACACTGAACAGCAATTGATATTTGCGGATCGATACAGTGGTTTTCCATCGCTTGTGCGGCGTTGTGGAAGAGGTTTATCAGCACTTGTTCTAATTCAACGCTGTGAATGGCCAGCTTCACATCATAGTCGATGGCCGGAACTTTTAGTGTTACTCCTTGCTTAATAAGCTTGTTGCTCAAAATGCTGGTGGCAGTATGTACCGCGTCGTGCAGTACTGAGATTTCATTGTGTGAATCGTGCGTGGCTTTCCGAGTAAAGACTTTTAAGCGGGCAATGACTTCCGAAATGGTGTCATTGAGTGTCAGCATTTTGCCCAAATTGTCAGCGACCATTGGGTATTTTTCCATTGCCAACAAACGCTGCGAGTTTTCGGTATAGGTTCTTAGTGCGGAAAGTGGCTGATTTATCTCATGATTAATACTGGCTGATAGCTCGCCCAACAGTGCCAATTTCGCGGCTTGCGTCAGCTCTTGTTGTGTTTGTTTAAGCTCTTGTTGGCTTTGTTCATATTGGCGGATGGTCTGTTGTAGCTTTTGGTTGGCTTCACTCAGAACTAGTGTCCGTTGCACTACTTTTTCTTCTAGGCTCACATTGAGATGAGCAAGGCGTGCTTTGTTAACTAGGGTTTGGAACCATGCTAACGCAATTAGAGCAATGAGCGCATATAAGATCAGGAAGACGATATCGGCCTGTAAAACGGCGGCAAGAACGCTGTTGTGGTTAATTAAGGCAACGACGCGAAACCCTTTATCCAATAAGTGTGTTGCGTATGCGAGGTAATTCGGTGATAGAAGCAATTGATTGTCATCAAACTCCGTGACACCACTGTGTGCCGTTAACTCACCAAAATATTCGGGTAAGGTATCGCCATATTGACGCGTTTCGGTAAGTTCATTTATTGCACTCGATGACAGTGGGAAAAGTGCACGATAGCGCCAGTCTGGTAAATTGCTCATAAACACGACATTGTGTTTATCTGTAATGAGTACGTCAGTCGTGGTTTGCGAAAGGCGCTGTTCTAATTGCTCCAAATTCACTTTTACTGTGATCACGCCAACGACTTCCTCATTTACCCACAGCGGAGATGAGAAGAAGTACCCACGTTTATTCGAGCGTACGCCTAATCCAACGTATTGAGCGGGCTCACCGCGTCGCGCATTTTTAAAATAGGGGCGATAGCTAAAGCTAGAGCCAACAAACGTATCTTCTTGCTGAAAGTTACTTGAGGCTATGACTAACCCGGTACGGTCATGAACGTAAATCGTATCGGCCAAGCTTTGCTTCAACCAATCTGCTAACAATAGGTTGAGCTCGTGAGAGGGCGTTCCGCGCTCTACTGCTTGGAGTAATCTCGGATCGTGACTTAATAGGTTTGGTATCTGTTCAAACTTTGCCAGCTCGTAGTCCACTTCTTGTGATACTTGCGCGGCTTGTCTCTCTAGCTTTTGTTGCCATTGATCATGTTGGTATTGAGTTGCGTAATGATGAGTAAGCGCAAGCCCTGAAATGCCAACGGCACACAGTAGCAGTAAAAAATGACGTAGGGCTTTGGGGTTGAGTAAGTTCACGATCGGCTCACTGGTTTTTTGTGTCATGGTATCAAATGAAGCACTGTGATGCTGTGAGCGGCAACGATAACAAGCACAATGATGTCCTTGTATTTCCTCAGTATCGGGAGCACAATCGACAAAAACGAGTGAAGGAGTAAAGATGGAACTTGCTGATATTCGTCGTGAGTACACCAAAGGTGGGCTGCGTCGTAAAGATTTGAAAGCTGATCCTATTGATCAATTTAATCTGTGGCTAGAGCAAGCAGTTGAAGCGGGTTTAACGGACCCGACTGCGATGACAGTTGCAACGGTTGATGAAAATGGCATGCCGTTTCAACGCATTGTTCTATTGAAAAACGTCGACAAAGATGGTTTTGTGTTTTACACCAACCTAGGCAGTCGCAAGGCCCAGCAGCTAGAGCATAACAGCAATATTAGTTTGCACTTCCCTTGGCATCCGTTAGAGCGCCAAGTTCATATTACTGGTGTGGCTGAAAAGCTTACCGCCGTAGAGAATATGAAATACTTTACTTCTCGTCCTAAAGAGAGCCAGTTGGCCGCAATCGCGAGCAAACAAAGTAGCCGTATTTCTGCCAGAGGTGTGTTGGAAGGTAAGTTTTTAGAGCTAAAACAGAAGTTTGCTAAGGGTGAAATACCAGTACCAACCTTTTGGGGTGGCTTTCGCGTAAAACCAAAGAGCATCGAATTTTGGCAAGGTGGCGAACATCGCCTTCACGATCGTTTTCTTTTCTCCCAGCATGATGGAAGTTGGGACATTGATCGTTTAGCGCCATAGGCTTATGGTCCCTCATGAATAAACAAACACCGCCGAATTGGGGCGGTGTTTTTGTAGGTAGAAGCGATGCGAATTATCGCTCTCCATTCAACACAACCGATAATTGATGCTTAAGCAGCGTTTTGGGTACAACAGAGCCGTAGCCTGCTTCCATTGCTTTATCTATTAGCTCGTTCTTGCTGTTCGCTGCAAACTTATTACGTAAGCGTGCGACGTGACCTTCAACGGTTTTTGTTGATATGCCCATGACCTGAGAGATAAATTGAGGCTTTTTGCCATAGAGCAAGAGGAAAAGCGTTTCTTGCTCGCGGCATGTGAGCTTCTCTGGTTTTGGTTGTAAGTCAGAAAAACGAAAGATGGATTGTTGATTTGGGTTGGTACTGATTGCACGACAAACCCAATACCCGACTTCAATCACGGCGGTATCGGTGAGTTCCCTTCCGTAGAAAATGGTGCCTACGATGTCGCCTTTGTCATCTCGCCACGGTGTTTTAGTAAATATATGTGCTCGCCAGCGGCCATCTGGATAAGGGTGGATATCCAGAATTTTTAGTGACTCGCCAGTTTCGAGAACGTGTTTATCTTGGCGTTGAAATTCTTGCGCGCATTCAGTGGTTGGGCTGGCCATATCAAAATCAGTTTTACCCAAGCACTCCTCGGGCGACGTGTGCCCTAACAGTTCTGCGTATTCCTGGTTTACGTATAGGAATACCGAATCTTTATCTTTGCATCCCCAACAACCTGGTAGCTGTTTAAGGAGGGATTGTTCTATGGTATCGACTGAAATATTCACAAAAGGACTCACTACATACTGCTTTTACCAATACAGAGACGTTCGTGTTATATGGCTCGTATTGATGTTGCCAAGTAGGCAGTTACGTTGCTAGAACACGTTCGTTGATTGGCGCTCAATCCAATTAAATTCATGGTGTTCGATGTTTTCGTCAGGTAGTCATAGACAACGACGAAATGGAACGAAGAGTTTAATTGGGAAAATGGTCTGTTTCATTACAGATATGTGCGCTCACGGATGTCCGCCAATGTTCGGCTTACAACTCGTATCGTCCTTGATCATGCTTCCTACTACTCAGTTGTAATGTGGTTGACGTTCATATCACTTGTGAGCGAAAGAGCAGCACCTAAGCATATGAGAGGGACAGTGAGACAAAAGCTATGATATCAGCTTATGCCATTGTTTTCATTGTTGAGAAGCGAAAAAAAAGCCAGCCTGAAGACGGGCTGGCAACACAAGATATAATCTTGTCGACGTGTAGAAGAGGTTCTAAATTACCTAGCGAGGGTCTGCTAAGTAAGTTAGAGGTATCAATGAGATACCGAGAGCTTTAGATCGTATGCATCTTAAAGCTCGATAACTAATGTATTGAATCAGAGGCATATTAGTAAGGGGGGAAATCCCTCTATGTTGAGCTTAAGAGTGGGTTTCGATCCGTTTCAGGGGCGACTTATCTAATATGGAGCACGGTGTTTTACAAAATAACAGATTGTTCGGTAATAAGGATCTTTACATTGATTGATTATATATACGTAAGGTGTTGCCTATCTATCCGTTTTTGTTAATAAAATTGGTTGCTCACTGACCGTAAATTAACCTCGCATGATCATCGTTCCGGAACTATGATCATGTAAATGAACTTGATCATGCTGGTTTGATCTTGTCGATTGAGTTGGGTAAAAGTTGCAACCCAACAAAGAAGGTATATGATGCGAAGACGTAAGCTGACCGTGTAAAGACGACTGTTTAAAATGAGTGATTCAGATAACCAAAAAATCCTTTCATATCAAGAGATTATGCTGCCAAAGCCGGCGGAGCTGATCACACTTCCGTCTTATATGGATTGCCACGATCATTCTTATACGCAGATCGTGATTGGTTTAAAAGGGCAAGCCGAATTTGAAGTGCGCGGGCGAGGTAATCTTGTCGGCCCTGGTCAAGGTTGTGTGGTTACCGCATGCTCTGATCATGCTTTCGGTGGCGTCATCAATCAATCGGATATTTTGGTGCTGAATATGCCCAAACCGACAAATGATGATCCTGAAATGCTGCAGAAAATCAATAACCTGGAGAGAGACCATGTCTACTTCCAGTTAGATAGTCAAATTCAGAAGCTGATACAGATGTTGGTTCAGGAAATGCGCAACCATCCGGATGACCTGCTGTTAAGTCGTGCGTGTAACGACACTGTGATTGCATTAATGCAGCGCCATATCTCGGCATTTGAGACCAGTCGAAAAGAGTCGCGCTTTGATTTGGAGGCGATTGATCGTTACATTGAGCAGCACCTGAGTCATAAGATTAGTGTGGCTCAATTGGCCGGGCGAGTGTTTCTTGGGGAAAGTCAGTTCCATTGCTTGTTTAAAGAGCAGATGGGGATTACACCTCATCAATATGTTCTCGGAAAGCGTATCGACATGGCTCGTGAATTAATCGAGCAAGGGCACCTTTCTTTAGGGCAAATTGCCGAGTTTACTGGCTTCTCAAGCCAGAGTACTTTTACTCATACTTTTACTCGCTTACAGGGAATATCACCTTCCCGTTATAAAAAACAAGTTGGATAACAACGCGTTTTTTAGGTCAAATAATCATCAATTAGAATAAAGCCATGCACTCTGCGTGGTTTTTTTATGTTTTATTCACGTGACCTATCTCTCGTTTTTTTAAATTCTCTGTTCTTTGCAGTGGCTGATATGCCACTTGATCCTACATTTTTTCTTAGAACGAGCTCTTCACAAAAATCTTATTGATATTCTTGATATTTTGTTGTGAATGCAATGAAAAAATTAAAATTTACAACACAAAATATTACCTATTTGAATGTGACTATGTGGATGTTTTGTTATAAAAGCGAGTTTTTGGCAAAAATGTCGTAGTTTTTGACAAGTATTCTTATCGGCCTCAAAATACACTGCCAGCCATTGATAATCCTCGAAGCGGTTTTCGAGGAGTGAGATTGAGGAACACACATGTTTACAGCTACGAACGTGTTGACACCGGAATTTATCGGGCAGCCGCTTGATAAGTTGTGGTCACTGATCTCGCCATTATATATGGTGGACGAGTCTCAATGGCTAGAGCAACTATTGCCACTAGCGACGCCGACAGAGGATGAAAAATCGGCGATCACTACCCAAACGACCCACCTTATCGAAGCCATTCGTGCCGATAAGAAGTCAATCCAGATGATTGATGCTTTATTGCTGGAATACAGCTTAGATACTCAAGAAGGTATCTTGCTGATGTGTCTTGCAGAAGCATTAATGCGCATCCCAGATGCCGCGACAGCAGATTCTTTGATTAAAGATAAGTTGAGTGTCGCAGACTGGAAATCTCACCTGAAAAACTCTGACTCTGTGTTTGTTAACGCATCAACATGGGGCCTCATGTTAACAGGTAAAGTGGTTGGTCTTGGTGAGCAAGGCACCCAGAGCCCAGGTCAGGCTGTAAACCGTCTGGTAAATAAATTCTCTGAGCCCGTGATTCGTAAAGCCATGTATCAGGCAATGAAGATCATGGGTCACCAGTTTGTTCGTGGTCGTACGATCGAAGAAGCGCAAAAGAACGGTCGCCCAATGCGCGACAAAGGTTTCACCTACTCGTTTGATATGTTGGGTGAGGCGGCGTTAACTACAGCGGACGCGAACAAGTACTTCAAAGATTACCTAATGGCGATCGAAGCGGTGGGTCGCGAGACTTACGGTAACGACACCAGCCCTGCGCCTTCGATTTCCATCAAGCTTTCTGCATTACACCCGCGCTACGAAGTCGCAAATGAAGAACGTGTAATGACAGAGTTGTATGACTCACTAATGCAACTACTAAAACGTGCTATTGAAGTCGACGTTGCAATTACAATCGATGCAGAAGAAGCGGATCGCCTTGAGCTTTCCCTGAAGCTATTTGAGAAAGTATACCGTAGCGATCTTGTGAAAGGTTGGGGCAAGTTTGGTTTGGTTATTCAAGCCTACTCAAAACGTGCGCTACCAGTCTTGGTGTGGCTAAATGCACTCGCAAAAGAACAAGGTGACGTTATTCCTCTGCGTTTGGTTAAAGGCGCGTACTGGGACAGCGAAATCAAGTGGTCTCAACAAGCGGGTTATGCAAATTACCCAGTATACACTCGCAAAGAAGCGACGGACGTTGCATACCTAGCTTGTGCTCGTTTTCTACTTAGCGAAGGTGTTCGCGGTAATATCTACCCACAATTTGCAAGCCACAATGCTCACACAGTTACGGCAATTGCTGTCATGGCGGAGCACAAAGAATACGAGTTCCAGCGCCTGCATGGTATGGGTGATTCACTGTATAACCATGTTATGAAAATGTACGGTCAGCCAGTACGTATTTATGCACCTGTCGGTAGCCATGCTGATCTTCTTCCGTACTTGGTTCGTCGTCTGCTTGAAAATGGTGCGAACAGCTCGTTTGTACACCGTCTAGTTGATGCGCGTTGTCCAATTTACGAGTTGACTCATCACCCTGTGGATGTGTTGACGGGTTTTGACACGCTACACAACGACAAGATCCCATTACCTGCCGACATTTTCCCTGAGCGTAAGAACTCATATGGCGTCAACATCGACATCGACAGTGAAGCGAAGCCATTTGAAGCTCAGGTCGAAAGCTTCATGGACAATCAGTGGGTTGCAGGCCCGATGATCAATGGTGAGCGCTTTGCCGAAAGCATGATCAAGGAAAATGCGGCTGAGATCATCACCGCACCATACGATCGCCGAATTGAAGTCGGCAAAGTGGCATTTGCAACTCTTGATCACGTTTCCGCTGCAATTGATGCGGCGCAAACTGCTTTCTCTGATTGGAAAGCCGTTCCTGTTGAGCAAAAAGCGGCTTGTTTAGAAAAGCTTGCTGACTTAATGGAAGAAAACCTAGCTGAGCTGGTGGCGATTTGTCACAAAGAAGCGGGTAAAACGATTCACGATAGCATTGATGAAGTTCGTGAAGCGGTGGATTTCTGTCGTTATTACGCGAAACAAGCGCAAAACTTACAGCCATTTGAGCTAGAAGGCTTTGATGGTGTGAAACGCATTTCTAGCCGTGAAGGTCTTGGTGTGTTTGTGTGTATTAGCCCTTGGAACTTCCCGTTGGCTATCTTCCTTGGTCAGGTAACGGCAGCACTGATTGCAGGTAACACTGTGGTTGCAAAACCTGCTGAGCAAACAAGCTTAATTGCCGCTCGCGCTATTGAATTAATGCTTGATGCGGGTTTCCCTGCTGGTGTGATTCAGTTACTTACTGGTCGCGGCGCTGAGATCGGTCATGCACTGACTTCTCATGATGCCATTGCTGGTGTGGCATTCACTGGTTCAACGGCAACGGCGCAACGCATTAACGTCACGCTTGCGGAGCGCAGCGCGAAACCGGTTCCGTTTATTGCGGAAACAGGTGGTCAAAACGCAATGATCGTGGACAGTACTGCATTGCCAGAGCAGGTGGTGCGTGATGTGATTCGTTCGGCGTTTGCATCTGCAGGTCAGCGTTGTTCTGCCCTTCGTGTTCTATTTGTACAAGAAGATGTAGCAGACCGTATGATCAACCTGATTCAAGGTGCGATGAATGAGCTGCATGTTGGTTTACCTTACCTACACAAAACGGATGTTGGTCCGGTTATCGACAGCAATGCAAAACAAAAACTCCTTGCTCACCTTGAGCAAATGAGCAAAACACAGACTAAAGTCGCTCAGCTACAGCTGGATGAATCGTGCCAGCATGGTGACTTTGTCTCACCAAGTGCGTTTGAAATCTCGGGCATCGATGTGCTGAAAGAAGAACAATTTGGTCCAATCTTGCACATTGTTCGCTTTAAAGCGTCTGAATTACCGAACGTGGTTGCGCAGATCAACAGAACGGGTTTTGGCTTGACGATGGGTATCCATAGCCGTAACGAAACCACGTACCGTTGGATTGAGAAACATGCACGAGTAGGTAACTGCTACATCAACCGAGACCAAGTTGGCGCTGTGGTTGGTGTACAGCCGTTTGGTGGTCAAGGCTTGTCGGGTACTGGCCCGAAAGCTGGTGGTCCACACTACCTATTCCGATTTACTCAACATCTTCTTGCTCAAGCAGAAAACGCATAAGGAGTCGCATTATGGTTCATCAGATCACCTATTTTAAAGATGCATTCTCTGCGTGGGAGCAGTGGAATCTGACTGATTTTGATTACAAATGCGAGCATGTTCTGGCATTTAAATCTGCACTAGAAGGGCAGCAGTCTACCGTTGCCAAAGTGGTTTCTTACCACTTGCAACAAGCATCAGCTCTTCTTGCAGAAACTCACCAGTTAGTTGGCCCTACAGGGGAAACTAACGAACTGTATGCCGCAGGACGCGGTGTGGCTTTGGTGATTTGTGAAAACAACATCGAGCCTGCTGATAATGCGTTATACAGTGCTTTTGCGATGATCACCTGTGCCTTAATTGCAGGAAACAGTGTGGTCGTTTGCAGTGACAATGCAGAGCTAAACCAATTGGTTAAGCAAGCTGTAGCGTTGGCAAACTTCCCATCTAACTTAGTCCAGGTTGTTGCGTACGATGCGTCTGCCCCGTTGCTTGAGAGCGATGTACGTAGTGTGGGTTATGTTGGGCGTTCACAGATTGAGCATGCGCTCAATCTTCAACTAGCTAAGCGTGACGGTGCAATCGTCGGCTTAGTTTCTGAAACGGATTTAGAGTCACCGAAATTGGCTCATGATCCTCATCTCTCGTTGCGCTTCATTACTGAGCGCACTCGAACGATAAATATTACCGCGGTGGGTGGTAACGCAACTCTACTCGAGTTGGGGAACGAAACTCACTAACCTGACTTGTAATGCCAATCTGGAGTAACTGGACTGAGAGCCGGTCCAGATTGGTTTTTTATACTCTGATGTATTGCTGAGACGGTAAAATATCAGGGCAGGCAAGGAAGGAAATAATTATAACGAGGACTATCTAATGATAGAAAATAGCTTTGCTATCACGTCCACTTTTGTGGCGTATTTACTGATTATGGTTGCTATTGGCGTTTACGCGTATAAGAGGACTTCCAATTCATCTGACTACTTCCTAGGTGGCCGTAGCCTAGGTCCGTGGCCTGCTGCATTATCTGCAGGTGCTTCAGACATGAGTGGTTGGTTGCTGCTAGGTTTGCCTGGCTATGCGTACGCTGCGGGTATCGAGGCCTTCTGGTTAGCCGGCGGTCTACTTCTTGGTACATGGGCAAACTGGCTCATCAGTGCAAAACGCCTACGTACCTACAGTATCCAAACTGACGCGCTAACGTTGCCAGAGTTCCTGTCACGTCGCTTCAACGATAAGTCGAAACTGATTCAGACAATCTCTGCGTTTTTCATTCTTCTATTTTTCCTTTTCTACACCAGCTCAGGTTTGGTCGCAGGGGGCAAACTGTTTGAGACGGTATTCGGTCTAGATTACACCTACGCTGTTATCATCGGTACGGTGTGTGTCGTTTCTTACACACTATTCGGTGGTTTCCTAGCGGTATCTTGGACTGACTTAGTGCAAGGTCTGCTAATGGCGGCTGCGCTAATGATTGTTCCTATAGCGGTAATGGACGGTGGTTTAGGTCAGCTAAGTTCTGATCTACATGACATCAACCCAGAACTTGCAACGCTATGGAATGACGCGAAAGGCGAACCATTATCTGCGATTGCTATTATCTCTCTAGCGGCGTGGGGCCTTGGTTACTTTGGTCAGCCACACATCCTAGCGCGTTTTAAAGCGTCTCGTTCAAACAAAGATCTAACGACTGCACGTCGTATCGCAGTGATTTGGACGGCACTATCTATGGTTGGTGCAATGCTTGTTGGTCTTGTTGGTCTGGTTTGGGTTACGGGTCATCCGGGTACTCAACTAGAGGACGGTGAGAAGATCTTCATGCTATTGGTTAACGCAGTATTCCACCCTGTCGTTGCGGGTATGTTGTTAGCAGCAATCCTAGCGGCGGTAATGAGTACCGCTGACTCACAGCTCCTTGTTTCATCTTCAGCGCTTGCAGAAGATTTCTACAAGCAAGTATTCAAGCCAGAAGCGTCTTCTGAAGAAATCGTAATGATTGGTCGTATCGGTGTTATCGTTATTTCGCTTGTTGCGCTATTCCTAGCGATGACGCCTGATAGCTCAGTACTTGGTCTTGTATCTTACGCTTGGGCTGGTTTTGGTGCGGCATTTGGTCCTGCGGTTGTACTTAGCCTTTACTGGAGCGGTATGAACCGTAACGGCGCGTTAGCAGGTATTCTTGTTGGTGGTATCACTATCGTGGTTTGGAAGCAGCTAACTGGCGGTTGGTTTGATGTGTACGAAATCGTACCGGGCATCATCTTCTCTACGCTTGCTATCATTGTGGTAAGTAAAGCAACGGGCGGTGCTGCGCAAGACGTGTTAGACCAACACCAGTCGTTCGAGAAAAAACTGGTTGAACTAGACTAGTAACTTCCCTTATATGAACACAAAGCCCGCTATTTTAGCGGGCTTTGTTTTATCCGAAACTTAATTAACGTTAATGGTGGTAGCTTGAGATCAGAGCTTAGCATTGCTCGGTTAGATTGGAATGTTAGTCGCGACGAATTTTGGCGTAAATAACGGTGTTACTCAGCTCTCCCGATGTGGTAAGACGTTCGTTTCTGAGCTCTCCTTCGAACTCATAACCACAGCGCTCGGCTACAGCCCGGCTCTTTTGGTTGGTGCTATCAGCATGAATTGCGATTCTCTTGGCACCCAAGTCATCAAACGCATAGCGCTCAACTTCGAGCACAGCCTCGGCAACATAACCATTGCCAACGGCAGCATCATCTAACCAATAACCTATCTCAAAGGATGGTACGTCGGGATCTCGAATCATCAAGCCGACCGCACCCAGTAAGCGATCGCTTTCCTTTTCAATGATGTAGTAACGCAGCTCTTCTTCGAAGTTTTCAAAGTTTGCGATGGCTTTCTCTGTCCCTTCTATCATCGCTTCTAATGTCAGCACATGAGGCACCCACGGCAGATAGACTTCGAGAGTCTTTTGGCTGCGAACGACAGCTTGATGCGCCTCTTCGGCTCGTTCTAAACAAGCAGGGATGAGTTTGAGACGTTTCGTTTCCATGCCGACTCTCCTATGGGTGAAAAATGAACGGAAAATCATTTAAACAGATGTACTTAGAATGATCTAGTCAACGCCGTCATATTATTCACTTGGTTTGCCAGAGAGAAACTGAGAGAATCGAACCGTTATCAAACCAACTAGGTTCATTATGAAACTTTTAGTAAGAAACTTGGCTCGTCACATGACCGAGCAAGATATCCGCAAATTATTCTCAGCGTACGGCAAAGTAGAACTGTGTTCGCTAGTGCTTGATCAAGACACGGGTTTGTCGAAAGGCTTCGGTTTTGTCATCATGCCGGACGAAGCAGAAGCCATTTCTGCTCTTGAAGCACTGAATTTGACGAACGTAGAAAAAAGCAAAATTCGCGTGAAAGTCGCACAAGACTAACACAGAGAAAAGCCAGCGTTATTGCTGGCTTTTTTGTCTTTCTATTTAGAGACCAAATTGGCAACACATTCTAGAATGTCTTCTCTTTTCGTTTTAGCGAGATTGATCATCAATTCTCTCTTCAAGTTGTTTCATTAAATCCTTTAACTGTAGAGAATCGAAATTGTTTGAATTCGGCACTTGGTAAGCGTCGTTGACTGTGTAGAGCATCAAACTTTTGCTAGAGAAGAACTCTTTCTGTATTTGGACTTTGACAATGTCATCAAGAGGTAGACGGAAGTAAACTGTTGAGCCCTGGCGGTACTTCAAGGTGTTGGTGCTTGCATCGATATCTAGCGTTTTAGGATTGAACACGCGGCGCGTGAAGTACGTTGAGAGAAGTTTCAATCCTATTATTGTGAGTGCTACGAGTCCAAACTCGACGATCTTGTCTGCTAGGTAGGAAAAATAGAACAGCGACAACAATACAGTTCCTAGCAAGAAAGGGTTGTTCTTGGGCAGATTTTGTGAAGTTTCATGGATGATCATCCGACATATCCCTCGACTTTATTCAGAAGCGACGAACGTGAGTTGGTAGACACAAACCTTTCGTTCTTTGCCTTGCATGCGCAATGTTTTGTCACCGATGTAAGGGATATTTAGTTTTTGGATCACCGATTTAGAACGCTGATTGTCCATCAAATGCATCACGGTTATTCCGTTTAACTCAAAGTGCATTCGAGCAAATTCGAGTAAGGCTTTGGAGGCCTCGAATGCATAGCCTTTCCCCCAATGTGGCACACCAACCCAGTAGCCTAATGTACCGTAGCCCTCTTCGATACGCGGTAAACTCACTGCACCAAGTAACTCCCCAGTGTTTCGCAAGGTAATAGCGTACGCCACGCCTTGATGCTGCTGATACATCGGATCGTGCCTATCTATCCATGCTTGCGCCATCGGTCGCTCATAAGGATGAGGGATGTTTGCTGTCATGTCGGCAATTCGCTTATCTCCAGCGAGTAAAGCCACTTGTTGGCAGTCATCGATATTGAATGGCCGGAGGACGAGTCTTTCGGTAGTGAGAATCGGTTGTATCGTCATGCATTTCTTCCTTGATGAGACGGCTATAGCTGCTAGCAACTGGTTTGCGGGGTAAATCGAGATAACAAGGCGTCTCGAAAGCTCGATCTAGCCAGGCGTGTAGTTGTCATGCGCCTTACTAAATAATAAGCCCGAACAATTGCTTATGTGTAATGTGTCGTATTATTACACACATAAGCACGTTTGCTCATATTGATGGTACAAAAGTTGAGGTCTGACCAATGTCTCAGTTTTTTGATACTTTCGTTCAATTTTTTGAAGATAGGGCACAAAAAATTAAAGGAGCTTTTTAATTGTGGAATTATTTTGAACAAAATATGTCAATTGTCAGTAGGACGAAAAAGTAGGGAGAAGAGAAATGCCGGATATATATTGCGCAGCTTGTAGAAAATCAACGCAACATAAAGTGATTATGAAGCGTTGCGAGCCTCAGTCTGTTGAGTCGTTAACAGGCAAAATGGTGAGTTTTACACAGCTGATGGCGAAATTTGTATCAGGTGAACATTATTACGAGATGGAGCCTCAATACTACTGCCGTTGTTGTAATCATCGTGCAATTGGAGAGGTTGTTCCACATCCTACACGGCATACATCGGCCGCACTCTAACTCTGAGTGATAGCCATGATTAATGGCTAAATAGGGCGGCGTTGCCCGAACGACATATCTATACAGGCGTGTCATGCGCTTTCAAATTTGCGACTCCGCGGGAGCCGCTAGGTTGCTTTTTCTCTTCATATCACGGTTACTAAGTGAGCGGCAATAATCATAGCTCTTTCCCTCCTTCGTTGTTTTCTGGTTATTCTCTGCTGAATTTCACATGCTGTGCATTTGATGGTTTGCAATTTTTTGAGCAACGATTAATGTGATGCTTTCTAAGTGGTTACAAGGAAGTGGGTTAATGAGTTATCAATTGGACCGGATTGATTTACATATTTTGAGAGTGCTTCATTCGAGAGGCAGAATTCCAGTTGTAGAACTAGCAAAGCTGATTAACTTAACGACTTCTCCATGTTCTGATCGTGTAAAGCGACTAGAAAAAGAAGGGTATATCAATGGTTACCATGCAGAGTTGAATGCGGAAAAGTTGGGGCTGGATGTGCAAGTATTCATCCATATTCGTTTAGACCAAACCAGTTTTTCTATTTTTGAAAAGTTTGCGAAAGCGGTGGAATTGATGCCTGAAATTGAAGAGTGCTACTCGCTCTCTGGAGATTTCGATACCATGATAAAAGTTCGTGTTAAGAGCATGAAAGCGTATCAGGAGTTTATGTCGAGCAAGTTAGGCACGCTTCCGGGCGTGATTCAAACTCGTAGTGAAGTGGTCATAGAAGAACATAAAACGGGATTTGGTGTTAATCCCGAGCTCCTTGGTTAGGCGAGGTATGTGTTGAGTCTCCTTATTGAGCGTGACTTGGCGTATTATTTTTTCAAGATAAAAAAAGGAGCCGAAGCTCCTTTTTTAATAAATCGGTGAGCGATTATGCCCCGATAAAGGTACTGATAACGCCAATTAAACCACCAAAAACACCGCCCCAAACGACTAGCCAGCCAAGGTGTTCTTTGATCATCTTTTGCACCATTTCTTTAACTAATGCCGGTGTTAATTCGCTTAAACGTTGATCGATGATACTTTCAATGTTCTGCTTTATCTCATCCATCATTGCAGGAGATTCGAATTGCTCTTTCAGTGCTTCTTTGATGTTATCGCTCTTGCTCAACTCAATGATGGATTCTTGCATCTTTTCGACGAAAGGTTGGCGCATGGGTTGTAGCGCTTCCGAGCCGCCAAACATCGCTAGCATGCCACCAAACTGAGAGCCTTCAATTACTTCCACTAGGGAATCAAATGCTGGATTTAAATCTACTTTCTCAATTACTGGTTGAAGATCGATGTTCACACCGCCCGCCATTTCTTTATTCAAGAATCGGTCAATGTTCGCTTCAGTAAAAAACTGTTCCATCATCAGGTTTTTGATAGCCAGTTTAAACTCTTCAAATCGCGCTGGGATCACGCCAGAACCGTATAATCCAGGCACTTTCTCAAACAGCATATGGATGGCAAGCCAGTTGGTGATGGCGCCTGAGAACGCAAACAGCCCTGCATACCAAAGATAGTCGTTTTGTAATTGATGACCTCCAGCCATCAAAGCGATAGCAAGGACATTCGTTAGCAAACTTTTGTTCATAGTGACCAGTTATATATGAATATCGGAAAGAATAAGTGGGCCTGATTCTATACCTAAGTCACATTAAGATGCTAGGTTTTGCCGTGATGAGTGACCGTGTTGCGAAGGGATAAAAATGGATGTACAGAAAAACAAAACCCGACAATCATTGTCGGGCCACTGCTTTTTCTTAGAAAAACTAAGATTCTATTTTTAATTTTAGATGCGGTAGATCTTACAACAAAGTTGGCATTTCCATCTTTCTGAGTAGCCAAATAGCTTGTCAGCCCAACTTGGTTTGAGTTGTACGATCTGCATTGAACCACATTTACACATAAGCTAATTACCTTATTGTTAATATAATAACTAAGCCATCTATTGAGTATAGCTGTTTCTCAAAAAGTGAAATGACAAATGAAGACGGCTCAATACTCTGTATTGTGTTCATTGCAATGGATACGCAACGAGGCGGTATATTAGCAGAAAAAGTGTGAGCTTTATCATGGAGAGTGTTTCATATATGAGAAACCACAATGGCTATATGAGCATCTAGCCATGGATTTAAATAAAAAACGGCGCTTAAAGCGCCGTTTTTATTGAGCTTATCACTCGTTAAGAAGCGTGTTGATTGTCTAGTTCTTCAGCGATAAATCCGCCAGTTTGATGCGCCCAAAGCTGGGCGTAAATGCCGTTATTCGCAATGAGTTCTTGATGAGAACCTTGTTCAACGATGCTGCCTTTATCTAGCACGATGAGGCGATCCATTTGTGCGATGGTCGATAATCGGTGAGCGATAGCAATAACTGTTTTCCCTTGCATTAATTCATTCAAGCTTTCCTGAATCGCTGCTTCGACTTCTGAATCCAGAGCCGATGTTGCTTCATCCAGTACCAGCAATGGTGCGTCTTTGAGTAGCACACGAGATATTGCGATACGCTGACGTTGGCCTCCAGACAGTTTTACACCACGTTCACCAACTTGCGCATCGTATCCGACATTACCAAATGGGTCGGTCAGAGTTTCGATAAACTCATGGGCATGCGCTTGCTTAGTGGCTTTCAGCAAATCTTCTTCTGTCGCATCTGGATTGCCATACAAAATATTGTCTCGAATTGAACGGTGTAACAGAGAAGTATCTTGGGTCACCATACCGATCTTTGAGCGCAAAGAGTCTTGTGTGACTTCTGAGATGTTCTGTCCATCGATCTTAATGCTGCCGTCTTCGACATCGTGGAAGCGAAGTAACAAGTTCACCAAAGTCGATTTTCCGGCGCCGGAGCGCCCGACCAAGCCTACTTTCTCTCCTGGTTTGATGTTGAGGTCGAGATGGCTAATCACGCCTTTGTTCTCACCGTAATGGAAGCTGACGTTATCAAAGTGAATGCTTCCTTCAGTGACAACCAAGTCTTTTGCGCCTGGTTTATCTTTAATATCAATAGGCTTAGAGAGCGTTTTCATTCCATCGACAACGGTTCCCATGTTTTCAAAGAGGGCGCCAACTTCCCACATTATCCACATAGACATACCGTTTACGCGCAATGCAAGACTAACAGCAATCGCAATCGCGCCAACGCTAATGGCACTATCCAACCACAGGTAAATCGATAAAGCAGCAACGGAAAAGACCAAAATATAGTTTGAGATCTCTACAGCGACGTCGAAGCCGGTCACTAGGCGCATTTGACGATAGACCGTATTTAAAAATCCTTTCATGCCTTGCTCGGCATATTGGGTTTCGCGCTGGCTATGAGAAAACAGTTTGACGGTTTGAATATTGGTATAACTGTCGACGATACGCCCTGTCATTGTCGAACGTGCATCGGCCTGCGCTGAAGCGACGTCTTTGAGCTTAGGGACAAAATAGATTTGGATAGCGATGTAAGCTAGCAGCCAGACGATCATTGGGATCATCAAACGCCAGTCTGCCGTCGCTAACATAATGATCATGCTGGTGAAGTAAACCGTAACGTAAACAAACACATCCATAGCTTTCATTACGGTTTCGCGCACAGCTAATGAGGTTTGCATGACTTTCGTTGCGACTCGGCCTGCAAAATCATCTTGATAGAAGTTCAAGCTTTGATTGAGCAAATACCGGTGTGCAAGCCAGCGGATAGACATTGGGTAGTTGCCCAATAACGTTTGATGAACGAGCAACGAGTACAAGATCACCAATATAGGCATGACAACCAGCAATAAGGCTCCGTAGAAAATCAAATCCGATTTGTTGTCTTGTAAGAACGTTTCTGGATTGCTGGTAGACAACCAATCAACCAATTGTCCCATGGCGCCAAACAACATTACCTCAACAACAGCCACAATTGTGGCCATCAAAGACATGATGATCAAAGGCTTTTCATAACCACGAGTGTAATAACGCAGAAAAGCGAACATCCCTGAAGGAGGCTGATCCGGTGTAGATTTGGGGAACGGCTCTGTAAAGCCTTCAAATCGTTTAAACATAACTCATCCTAAAGTTAAAACAATGCCATATGGGGTGGCTAAATCCATCGATTCACGCTGCTTTGGACGAAACCGCGTGTATGAGAGTTTCTTGCCTGCTCCTCGATAAAGCAGACCGATTGACGAGAGGGGCGAAAAAATAGTCTAACCGATAGTGTCTTAAATGTAACTAGTTGGTTATGAGTGTGATTGTCTATGGTTCTGATTCTTATGATGAATTCTTATCATGTTCATTACGGTGCCATAAAAGCTTAAACCTGCAAAGTGACAATAAAATTTAGGGAAAAATAAACTTAATGCAGCAAAAATTACTTTTGGGCAATTAAATTAATTGTCAAAACAGCAAAACTGAAGTTAACAATAAATTTACAATCTCCTCATTCTAGTGATAAGGAATATATTGGATGCTATTACACGAATCAGTGACCCAATTTGCTAATGGGAAAGAAGAAAGCACGCAAAGTGCTCAGCGCCAAACCGCAAACTGCGTAGTGATGGTGCCACCGAAAGAGTTTCGTTTTAATGAAGAAACCGCACAAGATAATGAGTTCCAACATAAAGTGTCACTCAGCCAAGAAGAAGTCTCACGTCGAGTAATGGCCGAGTTCGCGAGTATGGTTGCAACGCTGCGTCAAGAGGGCGTTCAAGTTGTTGAGTTTGATTATCCAACTTCAGATGTTGCGACGCCAGACGCGGTATTTCCAAACAACTGGTTTAGCACTACGCCAGATGGCACGTTGTACACTTTTCCAATGGCCTGTGAAAACCGTCAAAAAGAAGTACGTCCCGATGCACTTGTGGCAGCACTAGCGCAAGCAGGGCGAGAGGTTCATCGACGCAGCAGTCTAACTGAATATCTTGACGAGCAAGCGTATTTAGAAAGCACGGGTGTGATGGTGTTTGACCACCTAAATAAAACGGTCTACGCCGCACTCTCACAACGTTGTGATCGTCTGGTTTTAGAAGATTACGCCGATCGTATTGGCTATGAACGAGTGATTTCTTTCCAAACTCGTTTGCCGTCTGGTGCGCCGATTTATCACACCAATGTGATGATGGCGGTTGGCGAACAGTTTTGCGTGATTTGTGACGAAGTGATCCCAGAATTTGAGCGTCGTTTTGTAATGAAGTCACTCGCCAAAGACAAGCAAGTCATCTCAATTTCGCTTGAGCAAATGAACCAGTTCTGCGGTAACATTCTGCAACTGGAAACGATCAACGGCGACAAGGTGATTGCGATGTCGCAATCGGCGTACGATGCATTCTCACCAGCACAAAGAAACCAATTGGCGACGCACGGTAAATTGCTGCCATTCGACGTTTCTACCATAGAATCTATTGGTGGTGGTTCGGTTCGTTGCATGTTGGGTGAAGTGTTCTTACCTAATCGTAAAGCTGTGCTTTAATAAACTGCACATTTCTTTTCAGCCGCAGTGAAAGGCTGACGAAGCATTCTCTTCAAGGGTTTTTAGCCGTTAGCTCTGTGGCAGTACAGACTAACGGCTTTTTTGCGCTTTTTAGTTTTCTGAAGATTTGCGTAGGCGACGCTTGGTTTAAGCGCCTAAAATAGGATGGTTCACCTAGCAGATTGTGGTAAAGTCCGCGCCTGCGTTTTACCGCATCTTCATTGTTTTTATTGCCTCTTCAACCAAAAGTACAAGGTTTCGCTAATGCCATTTTCTACTCTCTCATTGAGTTCTGAGCTGATTCACGCCCTGCCAAAAGACTTCAAGAAACCGACCGATATTCAAGCGTTGGCCATTCCTGAGCTGTTGGCTGGTCAAGATCTATTGGCTTTGGCAAATACAGGCAGCGGCAAAACCCTTGCTTATGGTTTGCCTTTGTTGGAAAAGCTGGGTGTCAATCCAGAGCAAAAAGCGCTGATTCTTGTGCCAACTCGTGAGCTGGCAATGCAAGTGAGTGAAGCAATTAACCAAGTTGGTCAAGTTCTTGAACTCAACGCAGTGTGTTTGTGTGGCGGCGTTGATAAAGAGCAACAACAGCAGGCGCTAGCGACAAATCCTCATATCCTTGTCGCGACGACAGGTCGTTTGGTTGATCTGGCAAACAACGGTTTAGACTTAAGCAATATCCATTACCTAGTGTTGGATGAGGCGGATCGTCTGTTGGAAATGGGCTTTTGGCCTGACGTGCAAAATATTGCGGGGCTGATTTCAAACCAGCGTCAAACCGCAATGTTCTCGGCAACGTTTTCAGATGAGTTGAAGGGTAAAGCGAAGCTGCTTATGCAGGCAACAAAGCAAGTTGCAGCGCATCAAGAAAACAGCACCAACCAAGATATTGCTGAAACGCTGTACCTCGTCAACAAAGGCAGTAAAACCAAGGCATTGATTGAACTGATTCAAAAAAACGCGTGGACTAAGGCATTAGTCTTTATTGGTGCGAAAGAGAACGCCGATGGCTTAGCGAAGAAGCTGAATAAAGCGGGCATCTCAACCAATGCGTTGCATGGCAATAAGAGTCAAGATGAGCGAGAAGAAGCACTGGCGCAGTTTAAATCTGGGCAAATTCAGGTGTTGATTGCCACCGATCTACTAGCGCGTGGCATTCACATTGAGCAATTACCTGTAGTGATCAACTTTGAACTGCCAATGTATGCAGAAACCTATGTTCACCGAGTAGGACGTACCGCTCGCGCAGGCGAACAAGGTGTCGCGATGTCATTGGTTTGTCATGGTGAAATGGACGCACTAAGCGCGATTCGTCACCTGACTCAACGTGCATTACCAGTGCAAGATCTGGCAGGTTTTCCAGTAACGGATAAGCCATCAACTGGCGAGAGCAAACGCGCGCCACGCGATAAAAAAGCCAACCGCCGAACTAATGCTAAGAAGAGCATTAAGCAGTTCCAAGGTAAGTCGAAACGCCCAGCCCCGAGTGCGAAGTAAACCAAAAAAAACACGCTCTGACGGCATAGTCGGTTCAGAGCGTGGCTTAAATTTTACTTTGGGGTGTTAATCCACAGTTGGGCCAACCAAGCGCATTTCCCAATCTTCAACTTCGCCAGTTTCTAGGCGGCGCTCGACCAACTTGCCCCAAGACTCGACTAACGGCAGCTCAGACAGCTTAGTGAGTTCTTTTCTATCTAAACAGCCAGTGAAAACCGCGCCCATGATGCGAGCCAGTGGCCATTCTGGATAAGGTCTTTCGCACAGAATAATCTCGTCACCTGCACCGATATCGCCTTCTTCCAACACTCGGAAATACCAGCCTGTTCGAAGCGTATCTTGCAGTCTTCTCGCCATGTCGTGTTGGTCAAAACGTACGTTAAGTTTCCAACAAGGCATGCGACCTTGCGACACTTCCAGTAGTGTTGAGCCGATGCGAATTTTATCTTTCAAGCAAATCGTGGATTCGGTGACGCCTTCGGAGCTGATGTTTTCGCCAAAGCCGCCGGCGGATTGGAAAATTGGTCTTTTGCCTAATTCTTGTTGCCAGATTGGGTAGTGCTCGCTTGGGTAAATATGAAGCGCTTTTTGAATGCCACCATGAAAGCGCGGATCACCTTGCTCATCACTGGTAAAACCAAGCTCTGTTGCGTGCTGGCGCTCAGGTAGCACTTGTTTGTTGATTGCGCTTTGCGCTCCATGAGCATAAGGGACGGTTTTCCCTGCTAGCACAGCTTTTACGACGCCGATTTTCTTCATATAACCTCCTTATTATTTGAATGAGAGATAAAGTGTTTACCTTCATTCGCGATGCGGAGCATGATAGCCTAGTAAACTTGTGTCGGTATAGGGATAAAAAGACAACTAACAATGCTAACTCGCCAAATTGATTCGAAGTCAGGCGTCGTCACCTCCAATGAGATGATGGCCGCGAATCCCCATTCTCCTGTTTTAGTGAAAACCATCGACATGCCAAAAGGTTACATTGATGCGCTGCATCAACACACTTGGCATCAAATCATCTTTCCTATCAAAGGGTTATTGCAAACACAAACGGAGCATTATCAGCATTTGGTTCCGCACACCTCTGCGTTATTTGTTCCTGCGGGTGTTCAACACGAGTCGATTGCTCTAAGCAACACGATATTTGTTGGTATTTACCTCAACCCTGAGTTTGGCGCAACGTACGAGCCACAAGTGAGAACCATTGCTTTAACGTCGTTTTTAAATGAGCTTTTACAAGAGATCCGCAGACAGTGTGAAGGTGAGACAAGCCACGAAGAAGTGCTGCATTTGCTGGCGGTGCTGCATGATCAAATTTTGAAACGCAACGTGCAGACATTTCAGTTATTGCTGCCACAAGACAGACGACTAAAACTGATTTTCGAGCAGTTGACCGACGAGCCCGCGTTGAGCTGTTCGCTAAAAGAGTGGGGGGAGAAAATTGGGGCGTCTGAGCGTACTTTATCACGGCTGTTCGCCAAGGAATTCAACACTTCATTTCTACTTTGGCGGCAACAAATTCGGCTAATTTACTCGCTTTCTTTGTTAGATGAATCGTTGCCAATCCAAGCCATTGCAGACCTAGTGGGTTATCAAAACGACTCATCCTACATCAAAGCATTTAAAGCCTATTTTGATATGACGCCACAACAGTTTAGAGTGAACGGCGCATCGCGCAGGTAGAAATACAGAGCTTCGACTTCACTTAATGCTTTTGAGTAGAAGTCGCGAAACTTCCTTTTTGAATTTCAATTACATGGTATGAATAACAATGGCACCAACGATAAATACTCGAGTGAATCAATTCTGTTTTGGTCAACCCAAAACGTCGCTGTCGTTGGAAAAAGAGCCCCTCAAACCGCTTGCTCAGGGCAAGGTTCGGGTGCGACTGGAAGCCACCAATATTAACCCAAGTGACTTGCTTTCCATTCATGGTGTTGGGCAATACCGCCGCGTTCACGTACCACCTCGCGTGCCGGGATTTGAAGCGGTTGGGCGTGTGGTGGAAGTCAGTGCAGTTGATCAAACTGACCTTCAAGTTGGGCAAAAGGTGTTGGTGGCGATGAGTGGGACTTGGCAATACTACATAGATGCCTCGCCTGAGAATCTTTTTCCGCTACCTGAGAGTTTGGAGAACGGCTATGCCTGTCAGTTGTACATCAACGCGTTAACCGCGTGGGTGATCACCACTAAAGTAGCTAAGTTGAACAAAGACGATGTGGTGATCATCAATGCAGCAGGGTCAGCGATCGGTAAGATATTTGCCCAGCTCGCCCATTCACTGGGTTTTGCACTGATTGCTGTGACTTCAAAGCCAGAAAAGTATCCGTACGATACGATTCCAGTGTTGGACGCAAAACAAGACTTACACGCGCAACTGCAAACGCGCAAACTGCCACAACCAACGGTCGCTCTGGACGCGATAGGTGGTGAGGCTGGCACGGATCTTATTCGTACTTTGAAAGAAAACGACCAATACATCAACTACGGAACATTGTCGTTAACGCCTTATACGCCTGAGTTTTTTGAATCGATGAAGGCCAACAACATCGACTTTAGTACATTCTTTTTGCGGTATTGGGAAGAATCGGTAGGTAAAGGCGGGAGAAAGACGGTGTTCGCTGAAATGTTAGAACATTTTATTAGCAGCGACATAAAGTTAAACGTTGCATATTATCTGCCGTTAGAGGACTTTCAAACAGCGATTGAAATGGTTGAGCGACGCTCGTCAGCAGTGTCAGGAAAAATCATTTTGACGCTGTGAATTACAGTGAGCCTGTTGAGAAAAGGGAGGATAAAATCCTCCTTTTTTATGGGTTTACTTGTAATGATTGGGCTATTTTAGATGGAAGATTTGCTCTGTTTCGAGCGATGTCATCGCACGTACTTGACGCCAAATGTAATAAAAAATACCGAACATCATCAACATACTTGGGATGGCAATCATTGGGTAACTGTACAGCGTCATTTTCCCTAACTCTTCGTTAAAGGCAGCAGTACCAGAAGGGCTAGTCACAATCCAAGTCGCAAGGAAGTAGTTCATTGCAGATGAGAACGCAAAAGTACTTGCAAACAGGTAGTTAGAAGACATAAGGCAACGTTCGAACGCATCGGTTTTACCATTTTCTTTTAAACGTTGGTTAATCAACGCGAGATTCAACACTGTGTCATTCAGTACTAACTTCTGCATCAGTGGGTAGCGGGTAAACGTTGAACCCAAAACCGCTAAACCGATCAGGCCAGGAATCAGGGCTTCTTTTAGTGCTAACCAGCGTGTATCAAGCTCTAACAAGCCGATGCCACCAGTTAGTAGAACACTGATAAAGCCCAGAGCAGAAATAAAGTTAAATTTCTTGTTACGGACAAGGTCCATACCGCCATAAATGATAGGAAATAGCAAAGCGACAACCAGCGCCATTGCTGTCCCTAGATGCTCATCGCCACTAAACTTCATCAAAATGAAGGAAGGGATAAATACGTTGAAAAGGATTTCAAATAAGGGATTCGGCTTTTTCGCCGTCGTGTTACTCATAATGTTTTACTGACTCTACTCTATGTCGGCTGTTATTGTACTTTGACAAGAAGTGTTCATCTAGTCGCGCTTGATGTAAAGCGTTAAAGCGTCGAGTTGTGTAACGACTTATGAAATAGACCGGAGCATAGCCAGTTAGTTTACATGGTTGACTACTTTTTGTGTCTTAATGACTCTCCTTCTGTGCGATGATCTGATTACGCGCTCTGAATAATCGAGTCGCCACTGTGTTGTGGTTGAGCCTCAAGGCTTGGGCAATTTCATCATGATTCAACCCAGCCACTAAGCTCAAGAGCAACGGCTCTCGGTATTTGGGTTCGAGAATCATCATTTGTTTTTGAAGCCAATCTTGGGCCATGTCGTAGTCACTGCCAGGGTAGGTTTTTGTCTGTATTGCACACTCATCAATGTCGACAAAATCGTACTGTTTTCTATCAAAGCGCCGAGCATTCTCACGACGCAAAATAGTAATGAGCCAAGACTTCGCGGCGTTGGGGTCATTTAATTTATCAAAGAATCGCCACGCTTTCAGAAAGGTTTCTTGCGCTAAATCTTGAGCAAGGTGGTGATCTTTGCATAACCAATACGCGAGACGGTAGATCTCTTGGTATCGATCTTTCGTCAGTGCTTCGTAACGTTTATGTTTTTCCATAGCATTAAGATAAAAAGTTTGGAGAGCACGTTGTGTCTGCCAGATGAACGACAACCCTTTTTATCGCTTTTACAGTGATAAAAAGGGTTGTTCGATTAGGAAGACAAATTCGAAGAGTTAACCTTCCAAATATCGAAGGGTGACTCTGATTTCTTTCTTACCCGCTTAAAATGGTTGGTTGGAAAAGCGTGAGTACTGGATGGCATCTGCGACTTCCTGAGCTTTAGACTCTGAAGTCATGAGATGCAGTAACTTAAGGGCGGCCTGATAGCTGACTAGGCTGCCGTTTGAGGTGATGACTCCATCATCAACCACAAAATTCTGGTCGAACTGTACATCAACTGCTGGATAGTCTTTTTGTAATCCGTTTTCACCTCCAGCCCACGTCGTTGCTTTCTTACCGTTTAAAAGGCCAGCTTCGGCTAACAAATACGCGCCAGAGCAATTACTTGCCATCCAATCTGCCGCCTTTGAGGTAGTTCTAATAAAGTGAATGAGATCTTTATTTTCGATTAGTGCATCCATGTCATAGCTGGATGTTAAAACCAATACGTCGAGTTCCGGCAGATCACCAATCCAAGCATCCACACCAATTTTTAATCCTTCTTCAGTGGTGATGGTTTTCTGATCTGAGACGGAAATGGTGAGCACGTCATAATCACTAAACCAAGTGAGACGACTTGCGACGCCAAAGACCTCTAAAGGCGCAGTAACATCAGAGGTCAGTACGCCATCGTAAACCAGAATACCAATTCGTTTATCTGCGGCATGTGCTGTTTGAAGCACCCCAAAGAATAGGACTAGTGTCGCTATCAATAGTTGTAGTGCATTCTTCAATCCGTTTTTACCCATGGTTTTTTCCTCGCTAACAGAGCATCAAGTTATTGAGGTTCATTATATTTAGGCTAATTAGTGATTGAAGAGCCACTTGGTCTTTACTAAAGTGAATAAAATTCATGAATAGAGTTCATTGGTTATATGGATAAGATACGGTCCCTACGATTTTTTATTGCCACTTTAGATGGCGGTAGTTTTGCTGCGGCTGCCAAAGTGTATGGCACTGACCCTTCGACCGTGAGTAAAGCCATACATCGTCTTGAAAGCGATTTGGGTATACAGCTTTTTCAACGTTCTACGCGACAGAGCCGCCTGACAGAAGCTGGTCGTAGGTACGCAAATACTGCTAGGTTTGTACTGGAGGAGCTGGCGGCATGTGAGGATTCATTAAAAAGTCACAATGATGCGCTTTCAGGGCAGCTTAAGATTAATGTGCCAGTCTCGTACGGTCGCCTCTATATTCGTCCTTTATTAAAAGAGTTTTGTCGCCGCTACCCTAACATCACTATCGATATTCATTACGATGACGCCTACGTTGATATTATTGAGCAAGGTATTGATGTGTCGATTCGCTCTGGTGTCGTTCACGATAGTCAATTGATTGTGCGTCAGCTCAGCCCTATCGATTTTATCATTTGTGCCAGTCAGGATTACTTAGCGCGCCATGGTGTTCCGAGTGGCTCGGATGTATTCAATGACCATTCTTGGGTTCGTTTTCGTTTTAAACAAACGGGGAAACTGTTGCCGATTCGGATGCCAGAACCAGACGGTGCGAGTGAATATGACCCCGAAAGAAACTACATTGTAAATGACGGTGAATCTATGGCAGAGCTTTGCGCAGAAGGCTTAGGATTGACTCAGATCCCTCATTTTATCGCGAGAGACTGGCTTAAAGCGGGGCGTTTAGTGCCGATATTTCCGAGCATGCGCCAAGCAGGAAATGGCGTGTATCTTCTCTATGCCAACCGGGAATATGTGCCTGCCCGAGTGAGGGTGTTCATCGATTTTATCACTCAAGCAATACAGGATATGGATGAAACGCCATTCCATACTTGGGCTGAAACGTTGCCGATTTATCGACCGAACCAAGGCGATTGAAAACTTCATGTGAGTCTTTGGTTAAAACCCCCTAAGCTATATGGCGCTTTTATTGGTTTTTGTTAGTTTATTGGGCGTTATTATCGAAAAGCGCAGTTTGCTCTTCGTCACTCATAAAGGAAAGACAATGCCAACTAAGATCTTAGTGCCTGCTTTGGCCCTACTTCTCAGCGCATGTGGCGGCGATGGGGAGTCGTCAGCCCCAGCAGAAAGCGGCTCACAAAACACAGGTTCCACATCGTCACAAGGCACATTTGCCGAGCAGATGCTTGCAGCGGTCAACAGCGCCCGCTCTACTACACAACAGTGTGGCGCAACCACCATGCCACCTGTTGGGGCCCTGACTTGGAGCTACGATTTGGAAAGCGCCGCTTATCGACATTCAAGCGATATGGCGAACAGCGATTTCATGAGCCACACAGGCTCTGATGGCAGCAAAATGTCAGATCGAGTTAACGCAACGGGTTATGCTTGGAGCGCCATTGGTGAGAATGTCGCCGTAGGGCAAAGCACCATTAACGCCGTCGTTAACGCGTGGTTATCGAGTGAAGGTCACTGCCTTAATATCATGAGTGCGGATTTTGATCAGATGGGCGCGTCGCTTGTCGAAAATCACTCTGCACGTTACGGGTATTACTGGACTCAGGTTTTTGCCAAACAGCGCTAATGCGATAAAGAAGCCCGATAGATAAAAAATAAAACGCCAGCAGTCACTATCTGCTGGCGTTTTATTATTTACATCTCTTTTAGCTTGTCAGGTTACGAAGTTTTGGGTCATCCACCAGGTATTCAACAAATTCAATCTCAAAACCTGCAGGGTCAATAAAATACACATTTTTGCGGTATGGTTCATCAGCGCCAGGTTGGGCAATCGGATAACCTGCATCGGTTAGTCTTTTGATGATTGCATCGACGTTGTTGGTCACATAAGCAAAATGCGCTAGCCCAACTTGGTGCCCGCTCAACTCGCGGTTTTCTCCTTCGCCGTGGTCACTCATGGCTATGTATTGATACTCGTCGCCAAAATGTAGCCAGTTTCTTGGTTTGCCACTCCATTCGCCTTTACCTTCATCACGCACGTACCAATGTGGAAATGCAGTTTGGTAAAACTTCAGCATTTCAGGGATATCTTTCACGACTAAGTTAATATGTTCTAGTTGGATCATGATGTGCTCCTTTTTGTCATTTTCTAGCCAACGATGAATATGCTAAAACCTCAAGTTAAGTTGAGGTAAAGGGCTTTTTTAAAATTTTTTAGGGTTGATATCTTTGGATCTGGATACATTGAGAGATTCGGTGGGTTTGGTGCTTTGAATCTGAGAGCTGGGTTAGGGGCTTGCAACCTTGTTTCACCTTTTGTTTGTTCGTGTTCTTGCTAATCATTTTCGATCGAGTTTGTGGTGAGTAGATTCCCAGCCTCACCTAGGTTCGCGGCAATGACGGAAAGAGAGTGCTAAACGAAGAGCGTCATTCTGAAAGAGCCTAAGCGAGTATTCAGAATCTACTTTCAGTGTGTTGTTATGTTGCGTTGTGAATTGAACTATCCGCGAGCACAGAACCAGTTCCTCCCTTTTGAGCTCTGCGTGTTGAGAGCTTCGGAGTTTGATACAAGGGGAGGTTAGGTGGGGTTGCTGGTTTGAGGTTGAATGTTGGGTAAGGTGCTTGCAACCTTGTTTCACCTTTTGTTTGTTCGTGCTACTCATTTTCGATCGAGTTTACGGTGAGTAGATTCCGAGTCTCACCTAGGTTCGCGGGAATGACGGAAAGAGAGCTAAACGAGCAGCGTCATTCTGAAGGAGCCTAAGCGAGTATTCAGAATCTACTTTCAGTGTGTTGTTATGTTGCGTTGTGAATTGAATTATCCGCGAGCACAGAACCAGTTCCTCCCTTTTGAGCTCTGCGTGTTGAGAGCTTCGGAGTTTGATACAAGGGGAGGTTAGGTGGGGTTGCTGGTTTGAGGTTGAATGTTGGGTAAGGTGCTTGCAACCTTGTTTCAACTTTTGTTTGTTCGTGCTACTCATTTTCGACCGAGTTTACGGTGAGTAGATTCCGAGTCTCACCTAGGTTCGCGGGAATGACGGGGAGAGAACGCTAAACGAACAGCGTCATTCTGCAAGAGCCTAAGCGAGTATTCAGAATCTATTCGCAGCGCGTTGTGATGCTGGTGGAGTGAACTGAATTATCCGTGATTGTAGAGCCATTCCCTCCAGTTTGAACTCGGAGCGCTGAGAGATTTGCTTACACCTCTCCCCAAACCAAAAAAGCCAGCAGTTAGTACCTGCTGGCAAAGTCTTTGGGCTTCTAGGTTTTTTGATTTTATTTCTTGTTACTCATCGCTGTCACGGTGCCCCGATTGGTTTTCCGGGGAAGAAAACACAGCACCGTGCGCTTTGTGTCCAAGAAATTTGGAGATTAGCCTTGCTTACGGATTAGGTAGTCAAATGCGCCTAAGCTTGCTTTTGCACCTTCACCCATCGCAATGATGATCTGCTTGTAAGGAACGGTTGTTGCGTCACCCGCTGCGAACACACCTTCTAAGCTAGTATCGCCACGGCTACCGACTTCAATCTCGCCGCGCTCAGATAGGGCTACTTCTGAATCTTTTAGCCATTCTGTGTTTGGTACTAGACCGATTTGAACAAAGATACCTGACAATTCAATCTCTTTGATTTCATCTGTGTTGCGGTCTTTGTACTTCAAGCTTGTTACGCGAGTACCGTCACCCACTACTTCTGTTGTTTGCGCCATCGTGATGATGTCTACGTTTGGTAGTGAGTTCGCTTTGTCGATAAGCACTTGGTCTGCGCGAAGTACGTCTGCGAATTCAAGAACCGTTACGTGTTCTACGATACCAGCAAGGTCGATAGCTGCTTCGATACCTGAGTTACCACCACCGATAACTGCAGTTTTCTTACCTTTGAACAGTGGACCGTCACAGTGTGGACAGTACGCGACACCTTTGTTGCGGTACTCTTGCTCACCCGGAACGTTCATTTCACGCCAGCGTGCACCTGGGCTTAAGATGACACTCTTACTCTTCAGCGTTGCGCCGCTTTCAAGTTGGATGTGAATCAAACCATCTTCTGTATGTGCTGCGCCCATTAGCTTCTCAGCTTGTTGCTCAGTCACGACGTCTACATCGTATTCTTTTAGGTGTTCTGCTAGGTCAGTTGCCAGTTTTGGACCTTCAGTGCGTTTTACCGAAATGAAGTTCTCAATTGCCATGGTGTCCATAACTTGACCACCAAAGCGTTTAGCAACAACGCCAGTGCGAATACCTTTACGAGCAGCGTATAGAGCAGCTGCGCTACCACCAGGACCACCGCCGACAACAAGTACATCGTATGGGTCTTTTTCGCTCAGTGCTTTCGCGGCTTTCTCGCTCGCGCCGTCATCGACTTTGTTTAGGATTTCAGTCAGAGACATACGGCCTTGACCGAATAGCTCACCGTTCACGAATACGCTTGGTACGGCCATGATGTCGCGTTGTTTTACTTCATCTTGGAACAAACCACCGTCGATCATGGTTGCTTTTACTTTCGGGTTGATCGCCGCCATCATGTTGAACGCTTGAACCACGTCCGGACAGTTTTGGCACGACAGTGAAATGAAGATTTCTACGTCTAGATCTTTGTCTAGTGCTGCGATTTGCTCAATCACTTCTGGTTCTAGTTTGATTGGGTGACCGCCAGAGTGAAGCAGTGCCAATACTAGAGAGGTAAATTCGTGACCCATTGGCAAGCCTGCAAAGCGCAGTGCTGTGCCTTTTGCTGGGTTAGTTACCGCCATCACAGGTTTACGTGCGCTTGCGTTGTCGTCACGTTCAACGGTGATTAGGTCGCTCATCTCTGCGATTTGGTTCGCTAGAGACAAAATGTCATTCGATGCTTTGCTTTCATCTAGACTAACCACTAAACGAACTTCTTCTTTTACATTAGCCAGATATTGTTTGAGTTGTTGTTGGATCGCTTGGTCTAACATAGTTGTTACTACCTTAATTAAATAGTTACCAATCAAAACAAGTATTTGTTCATTCTTGCTAGCTAAAATCGTTGATAACTGCGTTATAGATTTTGTAGTTAGAGTAACTAGCTATCGAAAATCTATGCCTGGTTCTAAACGATTTTTTCTACGCAATTACTGCACACCTACTTATTCAGATAGGTAATAAAAAGTGGTTACTGTAGATAAAACCTGAGGGGGAGAGAGCAAATCAGGCAGAAGGTCGTCAAGGTATCTAACCTGAAGTGCTCTCTAATTCAGTTCTAATCAGAAAAAGGAAATCGGGAACCGATTAGAACTTAAATTTCAGTGGCTTAGATTTTGCCAACTAGGTCTAGTGATGGAGCTAGTGTCTCTTCACCTTCTTTCCATTTAGCTGGGCAAACTTCGCCTGGGTGCGCTGCTACGTATTGAGCTGCTTTCACTTTGCGTAGTAGGTCTTCTGCGTCACGACCGATACCTTCAGCAGTGATTTCCATTGCTTGGATAGTACCTTCTGGGTCGATTAGGAACGTAGCGCGGTCTGCAAGACCTTGACCTTCACGCATCACACCGAAGTTGTTTGTGATGTTGCCTGTTTGGTCGCCAAGCATGTAGTACTGAATCTTACCGATTGTGTCTGAGCTGTCGTGCCATGCTTTGTGAGTGAAGTGTGTGTCAGTTGATACTGAGTAAACTTCTACGCCACGTTTTTGTAGCTCTTCGTAATGGTCTGCTAGGTCGCCCAGTTCTGTTGGACATACAAACGTAAAGTCTGCTGGGTAGAAGAAGAATACTGCCCATTTACCTAGAACGTCTTGTTCTGTTACTTCAACGAATTCGCCGTTTTTGTACGCTGTAGCTGCAAATGGTTTGATTTGAGTATTAATCATAATTTACTTTCCTTTGAATGTTTTAAGCTGAGCTGTTGTTGCTTTCGGAAAGTATATTCTCATCGGAGTGTGTTTAAGGAAAATCGCTTGTAACTATCCTATTGATAGCCATTTCCTATTTCACTTGATAGGGAAATCCGATGTAAGTGAGTTTGCTTTGATAGGTTTTATTGAAGATGAAGGCAGATTAGCAATAGAGAATACCGATGATGACTTTGAGTAGATCTTCTAGCTAAGAGCGAAAGAGCCTGCATCTCGGCAGGCTCTTTTTAATAGGAAGTGGGAAAGCGGATACTTCTATTTTGTTAGCCCAGATTGTCGAGCACTTTGCCACACAACTTCTTCAGCATGATCATTTCATCTAGCTCTAAGGTGATTTTGCACATCATGGCGTTTGGCACCGACTTGGCTTGTTCTTTAAGGTCACGACCTTGCTCGGTGAGGTTGAGTACGCGAACGCGCTCATCGGTTTCACTTCGGCCGCGTTCTACATAGCCTTTTGCTTCTAATCGTTTAAGTAGCGGCGTAAGTGTGCCTGAGTCCAAATGCAGTTGTGACCCCAATTCTTTTACGCTGGCACCGTCTTTTTCCCACAGCACCATCATCACTAAGTACTGCGAATAAGTCAGATCAAGCTCGTCCAGCAACGGGCGGTAAGCTCGGATCACGGCATTTGCTGCGCTGTAGAGCGGGAAGCAAGCTTGGTTTTCGAGTAAGAGTTTATCGTCGTCGGTCATGGTGTTGTCGGTGTAACACTGGCTCATTGGCGTTGCCTACCTGCTCACAGAGAAAGAGAGTTATAAAATAAATTGTGCACAATATAGTTGCAAACGATCTTTACTTCGATATAAGATTGCAAGCAATTAAATTGTGCACAACTTAAATTAAGAAGGACACTCGCATGACTACTCTATACAAAACTCAAGCTACCGCTTTGGCTGGTCGTAATGGTCAAGTAAAAACAGATGACGGTCTTCTCGATTTAGAGCTGTCATACCCGAAGGAAATGGGCGGCACAGGCGCAGCAACTAACCCAGAACAGCTTTTTGCCGCGGGCTATTCAGCGTGTTTTTCTAACGCGATTCTGCACGTAGCGCGTGAAGGTAAAGTAAACCTGAAAAGCGCACCCGTAACAGCGCAAGTGGGCATCGGCCCGAACGATAACGGCGGTTTTGCACTAACAGTGAGCCTAGCGGTAGAGCTAGACATGGCACAAGAACAAGCGCTAGAGCTAACGCGCATTGCACACCAAGTTTGCCCATATTCAAACGCAGTTCGTGGCAACATTGATGTGGCAGTAACGGTAAACGGCGAAGCAATTTAAGCGGTTTCAACCACTGCACAAAGACAAGAAAGCCTGCAAGCACGCAGGCTTTTGGTTTATTTGATGGCGGTGCAGAAGCTAACGTCTGCATGGTGCGTTTGTGGGTCGAAGCTGTGGTAAAGCTCAAAGCAAGGACGGTCGTCGTTCTCAATACCGGATTCAATCACCTTGCTCATGACATCATCCCACGCTTTTGAGTATTGGCTCGGGTCAGTAATGTGCTGGCGCATCACCGCGTATTGACCGCCGGGGAAGTCTTGCAGCTCAATGCCTTTCGGAACTTCGGTATCTTCTGGCACCATCAAGCAGATATCAGTGCGACACTTCTCGTCTGGCGTGATTTCAGGATTATCATGGTAGATGAAGATGCAGGTATTGCCTGCTAAACCTTTCATTCCTGCCCATTGATACAAGCGACCTGATGGCTCCTCATAGCCTTGGCCGTAAGGGCCGTTTAGGCGAATGTAAGCCAGTTTTGCTTTTTCAAAGTTTTGCGTTTCCATTGTCATGCTCCATTTGGTGAGTTCAGAGCCAGTATATGAATCGCTTGGTGTTACTTCGTTTCCATTCTTGCGCAACGTGTGTCCAATCTTGCTGTTTCGTGCTAATTCAGAAAACTGCTGGTAGTTTTCGCAGTCGCGAAAGGCCGTAGGTGTAACGCCATAATGTTGTTTGAAGGCTTTGGCTAAACTCTGTGAGCTGGAAAATCCGTATTCTAGGGCAATGTTCAATACCGGTTGTTTGGATTTGAATAAGTCATCGGCGGCGGCTTCTAGACGTAAACGTCGAATGAAGTCGGCCAGTGTTTCGCCTTGCACGGCTTTGAAGGTGCGATGAAAGTGATAAGGGGAAAGGTTCGCCAGCGCGGCCACTTCTGGCAGGTTGAGTGGTTCATTAAAGTGTTGTTCTAAATAACGAATCACAGGAACCAGTCGTTGGTGGTAGTCGACGCGTATCGGGGGATTTCCTTGTTCTGTTCAGCTTGTTTTCTCTGCTCAAAGCCTACCGCAATCCAACAAGCTTGCAAGGGAACTGGGTGAGAAATGCGTGGCGAGATGCGCGTCAATCAGTCACACTCAACTAACAGATGTTTAAGCAAAAACGTTGCGCTTATTATCTTTACTAACCGCTAGGACAATCATGATAGCTTGGAAACACACTCTGCCAGAGTACGAATGGCTCATTCATCAAGTGTGGTACTTGGAAGTGCCAGAGGGTGAAGTCATTGACCCCAAGCCGCACCTTATTCCAAACCCGCGTGCTCATTTACTCTTTACGCCACCAGAGCAAGGCTACAGCTACGACACTGGAGACACTAAGCTTACTGGCAAAGGCTGCCATTTATTAACGGCTAACGAACACTTGCTGCTGTTGGAAGATACGGCTCCCATCAAGCGTATTGGTATCACCTTTCGCCCAGAGGGTTTGTATGCCATTGAGTCACTTTTTAGTGATGTATCCCAAATTAGCGCAATTAACCAATGCGAATGGTTTGATTGGCTCAGCGCGGCGTTTGATGAGCGCTTTCAACAGGGCCTATGGCTGCTAGAGTTGCAAGATTCACCGCAATGTTTGCTGAACTACATCAAACAACATCTAGATGCGTTAGATATCGAACCTTGCCATACCAAACCGTTTTTGGCGTCACAAAAAGCGGTATCCGTGATGGACGCTCAAGCGCTACGTTCACCTGAGTTAGCGATGGATATTGATGAGATAGCCAAACAGTGCGCCTGTTCTCGCAGAACGCTTGAGCGCAGTTTCAAGCAAGTGGTGGGGTTGAGCGTTAAGCAGTATCAACAAATGGCACGTCTGGAGCAGATGATTTTGACCCTCTACAAGCAACAAGAAGCGATTGATTGGGCGAGCTTCTCACAACAATTTGGTTTCAGTGACCAATCACATTTGATTCGTACCCTCAAACAGCAGCTAAGAAAAACGCCGAGCAAATACTTGAAAAAGCGCGACTTAACCATCGATATCTATGGCGACTTTGAGTCGTAATTCATTGCTAATCAGCCCGAAAGTTGTCGCAAAAATCCAATTTTTCTCTTATCCGCTGAGCTACTATTTTCAGCAGATAACGAGGTAACACATGTCATATCAAAAACTAAAACAAGGCGAAGCCATCCCATTTAACGAATCGTTGACTATCCAAATGATTCAAGGCTCTGATCTACAAGATATTATCGAGATGTTGAACGACGATAAGGTCAATCAGTATCTATTCTTCGCACCTGCTGACAACAGCTTATATGAGGGTTTCTTTGGCCCTATTATTGAAAATACGGCACAAGCGATCAAAAAGGGTGTTTGGCCAGACTGTCCAACGTTCGTGATTCGCGACCAACAAGGTCAGTACATGGGAATGTGTGCGGTGACCGCAGTGATGTTCTTAACTGGCAACTACGAAGTGGGTTATCAATTACCTACTTACGCATGGGGCAAAGGCGTTGCAACCCGTGCTTGCCAAATGATGACCGAGATTGGATTTACTGAGCTAAACGACCATAAAGTCAGTGCCGATTGCTACGCTTCTAATGCTGGTTCTTACAAGACGTTAGAGAAAAATGGTTTTACTCAAGAAGGCCGTCAGAAAGACTACTACAAACTAACGCAAGGCTTTGACGACAAGCTCTATTACGGCATAACCGCAGAACAATTCGCGTCTTTAAATCGCTAATAATTAGCCGACAAAAAGTAGCTAACAACAAAGTAGCCAACAAAAAAGGCCGTTAACCCACATGCTCGGGTTAACGGCCTTTTCTATATTCAGCGCTAAATGGCTAACACTTAGTTGCCTTGGTTTTGGCTTTGAAGCTTCTCTTTTGCTTCTTCAACCTTTGAGAAATCCAATCCCAACTCGTCTACGGCTTCTTTAATTAGCGCAGGGTTTTGCATCACTTGCGCCATCAGCATTTGTAGCTTGTCTTGTGGCAAACCTAGTTGGCTGATTGTTGCCATTGCCGCTAGAGGGTTTTGCGTCAGAGTCTGAAAAATCTCGTTGATTTGTTCGTCGCTGATATTGTTCTCTTTCAGCAAGGCGATAATTGGGTTCATCATATTTCCTTTCAATCATTCATTGGATGACACTTAGGTGCAGTGTATCACTCGGTTACCTGTGTTTGTACTAGCTGAATAATTGGGGTAATCACTCAACTTTTCAATACCCCGTTAGTTCCATATAACCTGTCCCAGAATGAGAGCCCTTAATGCGCACAGGGCCTTCCCAATAAGGCACTGAAAGCGGCATTTTCGCTTTCGGGTTGAGTGCAGAAACGGTTAGCTCGATTTGCTGCTTAGGAATCGACACTTGCCACTGGGTTGGATACTTTCGCCCTTGGATTTCTGTTTGCTTAGTCGCCTCTAGCTGAATGTCTTTCTGTGGGATAGCAATGCCAGAACCATCTTGCTGCATCAGCCTTGCGCTGGAGTAACTGGCTGCTCCGGTTTTGGAATCCCGCAATTGGAACACCACCAAGCTAGTGTCGTCACTCAACCTTAGGGCAAACCAGTCCCAGCCTTGTTGTGAGTCGAGTAAGAATTGCGAGCTCCACTCTCGGTCTATCCAACCTTTGCCGGATACTTGATGGGTTTCGCCGTCGATCGTGACTTCACCGGAGACATCAATAAACGGTTGGCTGTAGTAATACGAAGCCACCTGACCATCGCCACTTTTGGTACTGTAACCTTGCTCGCCTTGCTTTTGATAAGGCGCAGTGCTGGTAAGCGTCAGCGAATAGCCAAACTGTTTGGAGTTTGCATTCAATGTGGCAGGGAAGAGATCGGTGGTTGAAGAAGTCCACTGCCAATCATCGAGGTAAACCCGAAATGGTGAAGAATCAACGCCGGCGAGAGAGGCTTGATCGCGCGACCATTTTTCATCGGCGTAGTGTTTGTCTGCGGTCGTCACTGCGCTGTGCGCCATGTAGATTTGCTGAGTTTGCCATTCGGTTTTCTTTACGTCATCTTCGTCCGTTGGCGGCGCAGCAGCAAAGCGAAATTGTGTCCACTGGACGCCAAGTGGAGTGCCATCTTCATCAATTAAGTTAGCGGTTAAGTACCACCATTCATGACGAAAGTTTGGGTGCGCTTGATGATCGGCAGGAAAGGTGAGTTCCACCCCTTTTTCTACGGGTGTGAATAGTTTGGTCTCGCTTTGCGTATCTCCGCTTCCCAGCAACGTGCCCATATTTTGTTGTTGGGGATCTTCACAACCGAACAGGAACAGACTGCTCATGAATAGAGTAAGTGTGCTTGCTATTCGAACCATCACAATACCTCGCTTTGCAAACTGGAAACGACAGGCTTGCTGACCAATCGCCACAGCGGAATCAAGGTTGCGATCACTGCCACTAAGATGGTGATCGCCGCAATGCTCAGCGCGTCACTCCAATTCCACAGATAATTTAAGCTCCAACCAAAAGCTCGTAAGGTGACGATGTCTGTCAGCACGTAACCCACCATGGCTCCGAGGGGCAGGGCGATAACCAGAGTAAAACTGACCAGAGCAACGATCTGTCCGACTACCATGGTCATTAATTTACGACGACTAACGCCAAGTGCGTACAGCCTTGCAATGGCGGCTTTGCGCGCGTCGAGCAACATGAAGCAAGCACTGAACAAGCCAATCACTGCGACCATCAACGTCACGCCGTTGAGTGCGCGTGTAATGGCGAAGGTCTGCGAGAATATATCAAACGCGATGGATTTGATTTGCGCCTGATCGTAGAGCTGACTTGGATGCAGATTCAGTTGCTCGCGCAGTTGGTCGTATACGATTTGTGGGTCTCCTGATACTTTAATGCCAAGGCTTGTTGGCAGGTCGGTAAAGCCACTCTCTTGCCATAACTTTGGTGCTAATAACACTTCACCGTTGGGTGAGCCGTAATCGTGAAATATCGCCCCCACAAGCAGGTTCTTATTTGGAACAGCATCAAGTGTGAGCTCGCTACCCAGTGATAAACCCAGTTTGACCGCGGTTGGTTCACTGATGGCGACTGACTCACCTTGGTAAAAACGCTGCCAGAAGTTCTCCAAATGCGATTTGAACACCATGGTTTGCTCTAAGGTGTCTTTGTCTTTGGTGCCAAGTAAAATCGGTAAGCCTTGCAGGTTATCGTCGACGTAGTATTGCTTGTAGACGGTCTCAACATTGTCGAACTGTCCTAATGCGCGCTCTACATCTGCGATTTCCCCTTGGGCAGGGCTGACGTAAATATCGGCGTGCAACCTTTGTTCTAACCACTGTTTTAGGGTGGATTCAAAGCTGCCCACTAAGGTGTTCATCCCCATATTGGCTGTAACAGCGAGTAGCAGTGCCATCATGGCGAGAGAAAGCGGAGAAATCAGCTCGCGCAACTCAGCAAACAGATACTGCATCAAACCGGAAGTGGTGCGCTTTTCACACCAATTGGCTAAGACGCTGAGTGTTTTAGGTAGATACAAAGGAATCGACACCACAAGCACGCCGAGCCACGCCATGGTAAAGCGATGATGCTCACTCAGCCATAACCCTGCGAGTGCGAGAGCCGTCAACGCAGCACCTATCACGAACAATTGGTTTTCGTTAGAGGCTTCCGGCGCTTGATAAAATCCGCCATGAGAGGAAAGCGGCTGGCGCACTCGCTGTTTAAAGTGCTGCCAACATGCCAATAGGGTTGCGGTTAACGTGAGTAGCAGGGCTTGCGCCCACCATTGCCACTGCCAAGTGCCGGGCAGCAGTGTCGCGCCATAAAGTTGTTCTAGAGTCAGTGCCACGGTCGGATGTAACCAGTGGCTAAGCTGCATGCCCAATACAAAACCGAGGGAAGCGCCGATGGTAACGAGAATAGTGAGTTCAACTAACAGCGCAGAGAACACAATGCTCGGCGCAACACCCGCTTGTTGAATTTGCACTAACAGCCGATTGCGTTTAAGCAAGCTGTACTTTACGCCGTTGTAAGCGATGAACAGCCCGACTAAAAACGCGAGTAAGCTCATTGCCGTGAGGTTGAGGTGAAAGCTGTCGGTCAGCGAACCAAGGTCGGTACTTTGATTATTGGCAATCCATTGTCCTTGCTCACCAATAAGGTTCTGCCAATTTGCTTGCGTGTCTTTATTCCCTTTATCACCCGAATGGAAAACCGCAATGTAACTGAGCTGTCCTTGTTTATTGAGCAGTTGCTGGGCAAAGCCAATGTCCATCAACATTCGGCTACCTAACTGCCATTCGTCAGGTAGCACCACCACTTGGGTTGGAATGTCGTCCAGAGTTAGGGTTTCTACCTCTCCTAAGTTTTGATGTTGAGATTGGCTCATCATCACGATTGGCTTGCCGGCTAAAAGCTCAGGCAAAGGTAAAGCACTATCGAACAAAGACACGTTCTGTTCACTATCTGATGAATAGCGAGAACGTGAAGAGATAGCGGCAATCAACTCGCTACCTTGTACTGACCAGCGTCGACCTTGTTCGTCTCTCACTCGCCCTTCGATTACAGGTAGCGCTGCACTGAGTCCGTTTTGTCTAAGGGTGAAGTAGAGCGATTCAGGCAGGTAGTTTTGCCCTGCTGGTGGAATAATTACGTTCTGAGCTTGTGCGCTGAGCTGCTCGGTAGACTCAGCATAACTGCGCTTGGCATTGAGGTTGATGGCTTGCACCGCAACAAACAAGGTCACGGCCAGCACTATACCGATCAGAATTGCGGCGGCTTGCAGTGGCGCCTGCCGATAGTGCGCTGCAAACAGATTCAGGGCGAGTCGAGTATGAGTGAATCTGTTGTTTGATGGCTTAGTTTGCTTCATGGTGAAGCTCATGTTTGTTTACTTGATGGCTGTTCTGTAGCTGACTGTTATCCAATCGCAGCCGTGCTTTCATAAATTCAGCGCATTCATGGCTGTGGGTCACCAAGAGCACGGCGGTATTGCCTTGGGTGGTGATTTCACTCAGCAGTTTCATCACTTCTAACCCTGCTTTTTGGTCAAGGTTACCTGTGGGTTCATCAGCAAGTAGCAGTTTAGGTTTGTGTGCTAAGGCGCGCGCAATAGCGACTCGTTGTTGTTGACCACCGGAAAGGGCAGAAACATGTCTATCGAGCAGTTGGCTGATGCCCAGAGTCTCGACCAAATAATCGCACCAGTCGTTCCATTTCTGCTGATTCAAATGCAGAGGGAAGGCGATGTTTTGCTGCACGTTGAGCGGCGTTAATAGATTGAATTGCTGAAAGATAACACCGAGTTTTTGGTGTCGAAATTGGCTCCATTGTGGGTCTTTCCAAGCCGCTGTGTTATCGCCATCTAACCACAACTCACCTTCGGAAAGTGGCTCAAAGCCAGCGATGACATTGAGTAAAGTACTTTTGCCGCTACCACTTGCGCCCGTTAGCGCAACACTCGCTCCTGTGTTCAACGTAAAGTCGACGCCTTCTAACACGCGATGTGTTTCTTTGCCATCAACAAAGCTTTTGCTGGCGTGTTTGAGTGTGACAAGTGGGCTTTCCATTTCCTCTCCCTGTATTCAAAAGGTGTCGTTTCTTTTGGCAATCACTATTGCAGTTAGTTCTCTAGAAATTTTAGACAACAATTAGATAAAAACAGCGATTTACATCGATTTCTTAATAACTTGTACTGAAAAGAGGAGGGAATAGATTAAACGAGGAAGGTATATGACAAGCATTAAAAAAGCCCGAGTCAAACTCGAGCTTTCAAATACATTCAGCATGGTCAGCTTACACGTAGTACGCTTCAACTTCGCCTTTAAGCTTGATTAGCATTGGGTTACCGAAACGGTCTTTTGCTTTAGGAGAAGCAATTTTTACCCAACCTTCGCTGATGCAGTATTCTTCTACGTCAGTACGCTCTTGACCGTTGATACGAATACCGATTTGGTGCTCGAAGCATTCTTTGATGAAGAATGGGCTACGTGGGTTACCCGCTAGGCGATCTGGTAGAGCTGGTTTAGCTGTATCTGTCATTTTGTTTGACCTTGAAGTCATTAAAAAAAGTGCGTCATTGTAGTCAGTGCAAGGCGAGTGTTCAAGGATTGTGACTGGTTTTTAATGGACTGAACTGCAATAAAGCCCTAATTTTTATCTATCTCCTTTTGCTCTTTCGGTGAGTCCTTTTAAAATTAATTCAATCATTGTCTTTTTATCATTTTGATTCTCTTACTAGTAAACAGTTTCTCAGGTTCTCGTTGTTTATACTATGGTTATTAGGTGCGATAAGTATTAGGAAAACAAATGGAACTTGTGATCTTAGCTATCGCTAGATTTCGAAGTGATCAAAAAGAAGCAATGAGTAAAAACTTCGTCAATTTAGCGCAGTGCTTAACTGAGAATGGACATCATGTTGTCACTGTTACTCCAACTGAGTTTCGTTCTCATATTAAGGTTGAACAACATACCTTTCGTAATGAGAGTCGATATGAATCTCTGTTTGAGGGGCTGATGAATCTTATTTACTTATGTAGAGAGCTCAACAGGCTGATCGAGAAAACCAACAGTGCGAAGGTTAACCTACATATTGCTACGCCTATAGAACTATTGGTGGTTTTTTTCTTTTTAAAATCTCGATATCAAAAGCAGACGACTTTATCCATTTGGCAGTCATATTTGACCTTAGACGAGGTCCGTAATAACAAGCATTATTTTTTTCGGAATTGGTTTAAGTATTTACATTTATTGCTATTTAATTCGTTTATCAGTGCGCCTTTATACAAGCGTTTGTTAGACAATTTTTGTCAAGCGATTGTGCACAGTAACTACCAGAAATTTCAGTTATCTTCTCTGTCTCATTTGCCAGTCTATTTCATTCAAAATGGGGTTTTTTCTGAGCACTTTTCGCGACCCATTCCTGCAAAGAAGACACAAAGAATGTCTTTACTTTATATCGGGCATTCTAAGCCATCAAAAGGCGTTGACGCTTTAATTGAATTGGCTGCAATACTAAAGAAGCGAGAATGTATCGATTTTGATCTAACGCTCTGTCTCAGTGGCTTCGGCGACCAAGCAAATATAGAGAAACTTGTTTCTAAACATGAGCTACATCACCAAATAGAGTTTAAAGAGAGCATTGATATTTCAGTTGAGATGGCGAGTGCAGATTTGTTGGTTTTACCACTAAGGACATGTGTCGGAACGAGCCTAACACCTAACCTAATCGTGGAGGCGGTATCTTGCGGATTACCGATTGCGATTCCGGATTTCGAGCAATTATCGGATGTCATTCAATTCGGTTCTAATGCCATTGAAATTGATCTGGATGATTTAGAAGCGAGTGCAAGTGCGATAGAGAACGGTTTTAAGTTGGGTCAACTTGACCAGATGTCTAGAAATCAAATAGAGCAGTTTAAAGTTCGTTATACGTTAGAAAGTTTTGTGTCTGGCTATGCGCAAACACTCGGCCTTGGGTAGGAGGGAGTATGGATAAAATTAGCTTTATCGCTCCGTGTTTTAATGAAGAGTCTGTCATCGAGGAGTATTACTCGCGTTTGTGCGAAATTGCTAAGCAATACGATCAGTATTTGTTTGAGTTTGTTGTAGTTAATGATGCTAGTGTTGATAAAAGTGCAGTAATTTTAGACAAGCTGGCTATGGCGGATGAACGATTAGTGATCGTGCATCTTGCTGCGAATGTTGGGCAGCAAACCGCTTTGTTTGCTGGAATCGAAGCTGCAACTGGAGATATTAATATTACCATTGATATCGATCTTCAAGATCCCCCAGAAGTTATTACACAGTTCTTGGAAGAGATCGATAAAGGCTTTGATATCGTCCATGCCCAACGCTTGTCGAGAAGAAATGAAACCGCTTTTAAGCTAATTAGTGCAAAATTGTTTTACCGCTTTTTATCCCTTACTTCTCCCGCTAATTTAATTGAAGATTGCGGTGATTTTCGAGCATTTACTAAGCCAGTTAGAGAGGCCATTTCATGTTACCGAGAGAAGCACAAATACTTGAGGGGTATTTTTGCCATTATCGGATTTAATCAAACCATTATTCAATATGAACGTGATGGTAGACATGCAGGAGAAACGAAGTATTCACTTACTAAGATGTTTGCTTTAGCGTCAGACGCGGTACTTAATTTTTCCCGCTTTCCTATTCAACTGATGTTTGTTATCTCAACATTGATGTGGTCACTTGGCTTGTTATATCTCACCAAAGCACTAGTAAGTAAGTTCGTTTTTGGCACAACTGTCGATGGTTGGACATCAATCATCTTTTTCCAAGTCTTTTTCTCAGGGATTTTATTGTTCTTTATTGCCTTAATCGGCTCTTACGTCGGGCGAATTTTCGAGCAAGGTCAAGACCGACCCGATTACATTATTCGTTACACAAGGAATATAAAGAGTAGCGATGAAGATAGTTAAGTTTGGTTCAGTGGGTATCATGAATACTCTGGTCAGTTACCTCGTTTTTTGTGTTCTTATTTATTTTGATGTCTATTATTTGACATCTTCTGTTTTGTCTTTTTTAGTGGGTTCTGCCTTTAGTTACATCATGAACTCAATATATACGTTTTCTGTTTGTACAAATGTAAGAAGCTTTTTTAAATTCATCACCATAACGGCAGGATCATTGTTCTTGAGTGTTTTGCTGCTTTATATCTTTAAAAGTATTGTAGGCATTCATGTTCTCATTTCGCAGATTTTGGTCGTGTTGATTCGTTTCCCAATTGTATATCTATTAATGAAACGCATCATCTTTAATCAAGCTCATTTGTTTCAGCGCTGAAAAGAGGTGACTTATGAAAACGAATCGGCAAGAAAAACAAGATTTCTACAGTGATTCTGAAACGGTGAAAAAGTATGAAGATCTACGTTTTTCAAATGTTGGTGGACAATTTGTACATCAGTCTGAAGTGTCTTTGTTTTCACAGTTTCTTAATATCTGCTCCTTGCAAGAGTCAATTCTAGATATACCCTGTGGCACGGGAAGAATGCTTCCAACTATTAAGGCGTCTGGCTTTAAAAAAGTTTATGCGGCAGATTACTCTGATGAGATGCTCGCAGTTTGTTACGAGAACCCTTTGTTCCAAAAAACACATTTTTCTAAACAAGACATCTATTCAACGACATATCCAGAGCAGCAGTTTTCAGTAGTATTATCTAGTCGTTTTCTGTTTCATTGCGATGATCAAGATCGGTTGTTTTCGGAGTTTGAACGGGTAATTGCACCAGAAGGATATCTTATTTTTGATAGCCTAAGGTGGTCTCCGCGAACTTGGACCCGACTTTTTTCTGAACAGCTAGGAGGAGATGTTTACACCAATAGCACATCTAGTATTTACAAGTTGGCAGATGCACACGGTTTCGAGGTTATAGACTCTCAAGTGATCCTGCTCTTTCCTAGCTTTGTCTATAACTTTATTCCAGGCATTTTAATGCGCCCGTTGATATGGCTTGAGTCAATTTGGCCGAGTTTACTCAAAACGAAACAAGTTTGGATACTTAAGAAGCGATGAGTGAAGCAAGAGTTAGATGGCTACTTGGGATTAACTTAAGTCTGTTATTCGGTTTTTATGTTTACATCATATTCAATCTCGCGCTCGTTAATGATGATTACATGGCGCTTTATACCACATGGTTAATGAGCGTTGGGAAACGGCCGAATCTTGACTTCAATGTTGATAGCTATACTTTGCTTTTTGATTGGATGACGCCAGTTTACTTTTTCTTTGGCGAACGATTCGAGCTTATTTACGTTTTTCGTTCGTTTTTTGTTTTGTTTTTGTTGGCGATAGGTTGGCAAGTCTATGTGCTTCTTCGCCAAATATTTACAGTCAATATTGCACTCACTACATTGTTATTGCTCTTTGCCTCTTCTGCGATGGTGATGCGTGGCATTGACCTTCGTCCTGACCTCGTTATTCTTTTTCTTTGGTTACAAATAATCATTGTGTTGTATGTGTGCCCAGGAAGTGATGCTCATAAATTGTTTTGGGTGGGGTTATTATTCGGGCTTGCGATACTCTTCAAATTTAAGGCGATTTTGATTGGCGTAGTGATTGGGCTCTTCGGGCTTATTCGGCTAATTCAAAAGCGCTCCGTACGTGACTTTGTCTTGGATGTCAGTGCGCTTTTGTTAGGCATTATCTCTTGCGTAGCTTTGTTTGTTGCGACCGTTGGAATCTCTTCACTTGAACTGTTTTTGTACACGACGTTTGATTTATTTCTGTATTCGACATCGCATGTTAGTGACGCAAACTCTCTGAAGGTTGATGTACTGATACAGTACTTTTTACATGATATTGTTTATTGGCTGTTTGCTCTCATAGGAGTGGGAATATGTGTCGATAAGTGGAAAGTACTGTCGTTTAAGCAAGCTCAGTTTTTGATAGCTTTGGTTATATTAGCTGTGTTGTCGGTTTTGGCTAACCCCCACTATCATGCATATAACTTGGTCACACTTTACCCTATACTTGCGGTATTTGTTGCGTTCTCAATCCAGTACGTTGTTTCATCTACTCGGGAGTGGTCGAAAGGGACGGTCGTCACTTGTATCGTACTATTCTTGATTGTGATTGCTCGTATCCTCCACTATCCGGTACAACATAATAATCAGCACCAAGTCGCCCTACAAACATTCATAGAAAGGCACACGCAAGTTGACGACGCTGTCTTTGCCTATGAAGGAATAGGTCTTTTTCGTCCATCTACTTATCATTGGCGAACATCTGCCATCAAGATAGACAACTACTATCGGGGTCAGTATGACGTTTGGCAGGAAATTCGTGCAGTAAAGCCGATACTCATCGTCGAAAGTTATCGAATTCCTGATTGGTTATTAGAGGAGGACCGTGATGCTCTTCGGCAACACTATGTATCTATTGCTCCGTTTATTCTGACTCTTGGGTTAAAAACACAATCTAGTGTTCGAGGCGATTTACTGCGCTCGGGTTGGTACGTGCTTGAGAGTGATCGCTTGAACCGTTGCTTTATTGATGGTGTTGGTGTGTCTGTCGGAGAGAAGATATGGCTCAACTCCGGAGCGTATACACTGATGTCCCAAGATGGTACTTGTACTCTTCATTGGTATTTTTCTCACCTTGGCATTGAGGCGCTCAGGCAAAGCAATCCTGAGAGTTCCCCCTATTTGTTTGGCCCTTAGCAAAAGTTGTAGAACCTAGTTTTGTTCCCCTATAACCCCTTCAAATACTGCGCGTTGGCTGTTGGTTGAATCATGGCATTCAGCGTTTGGACGGTTTGTTCGCTGTGTTCTTCAAGTAGAGCTAAGAACGCGTCAATCAACTCAGGTTTGCTTGCTGAGACTTTCGTTTCGGTCTGGATATCACGCAGATCGATCAACACATCGGTAAATAATTGAGGCAGATCGTGCAGCACTTGCAGGTTTAAGACGTTGTGTTCGCTGTAGATCGAATTGTGGCTGCCTTTCTGTTTTTGCACCACGTAAGGATTGTCTTTTAAGTTGATGATAGACGTGCGTTTATCACAGCGTTTCAAACAACCTTTGTTGACCTTCACCTTACGGCATCCTTCGGTTTGTTGGAACAAACATTGGCGGCTCGTGAGTAGGGTATTTGGATGATAAATGCTGTAGAAGCTGCGCATGTTTTTCGGACGCTTTATGTGACGCATCTGCTTCATATTCAGCTCGTTAGAAACAAACGCGCCACTTGCCGCGAACTCGTCTTGAAGGCATTTAAACGCGTATGAGTTCACCGTGTTCATTTGTGGGCCTGCCACCCAGCCTAAGCCGAGCTCTTTTGCGAGCATGCCGACGCCTGAGTTGTTGGTGATCAACAATTCAGGTTGGATGGTTTCCAAAAATACACGAGCGGATTGGTAGTCTTCGCCAATCAAAATGGCAGGGAACCAAGGTTTGAGCATTGGGTTGGCTTGGAACAATTCAATCATCGCGCTCAGTTCACCAGACAATCCCATTGGCAATTGATAGTAAACATCAATGTCGTGGTATTCGCACAGCATGGCTTCTTGTGCTGACGAGATCAGAACCGATAATTTTGGCGCACCTTGGCGAGGTTCTGGTTGAGGTAACGCTGGCAGAGTTGGCACATCAATCGACCCTTTCAAGCTGCTGCCGGATACTTGTGTTGAAGTGACATCGAACGACTTAGTTTGCTCTGCCACTTTCTCAATGATCGCGGTTTTGTCATCGTAGAGTTTCTTTTTCACCGCTTGTACATCATCAGCAGACTGGCATTGGTAAACCTTCGAAAAATGCTTTACAGCATGGTCGCGCGGGTTGTCGATGTACATCGCCTTGCCGAAATCACCTTGCAAAAATGCGTTGGAGAAATCACGGTTGAACACCGTGTATAACTCTGTGGTGTCTTCAGAGAGTTCCAAACCCTCGCACAAGCGATCAATCTGTTTACGCCAGTTATCGACCACGGTATAGACGTAGTGCGATTTCTTGATTCGTCCTTCCACTTTTAAGGAATACACACCCGCATCAGCAAGCGCTTCTAAATCGCTAAATGCGGAGTTGTCTTTCATATTGAGTGGGTAGTTGTTGCCTGTTTTGGTCGTTTCGTACTGTTCGCGACAAGGTTGGCTACAGCGTCCACGGTTACCTGATGCGCCATTGCGAGCTGAACTGATGTAGCAAATTCCGGAGAATCCGATGCAGTATGAGCCGTGGACAAACACTTCCATCATTACGTTGTGCTCGCGACCAAATTGCGCCAGATGTTTTATTTCATCGATGTTAAGTTCGCGAGATAAGTTTACTCGGCTTGCGGTGAGCTGGTTGAGAAAGAGGATTTGGCCTTCGTTATGCGTGTTCAGTTGCGTTGACGCGTGCACATCCAAATCGGGAAAGTGATGTTTGAGAATATAGGTCAGACCGAGATCTTGCACGATCACGCCATCGATTTTGGTGGTGTTCAGTTGGCTGAGTAAGCGAACAATCGCCGGAATTTCACTTTCTAAAATCAGCACATTCAATGTTAGGAAAATCTTACAGCTGTGCTGATGAGCCAACGTTAACACGCCATTTAAGTTATCTAAGGTGAGGTTGGTCGCTCGGTTACGAGCATTGAAGCGGTCGAGCCCACAGTAAATTGCATCGGCGCCAGCGGCAATGGCGGCTTTGATGGAATCTAAATCACCACCGGGTGCTAATAACTCAAATTGATCGCGTGTCACTACTTTTCTCTTTCTTACTAAAATAGGCTGCAAATGTTACGTATTTCACGCTTTTGATGCTCAGCTAGTTAATGCTTTATTAATCTGAATCAATTAATCCGTGTTACACGGTCGACTTTTGAGTGGGTAGAGTGCAATTCGCGATAGCGGAATCTGACTTCTATAGTTTTCCTACACTTGGTTTTTCTATATCTAGTTTTCGACTCAGAGAGAGGAAGGGACGACAAATGAAAAAAGTAATCATCGGGTTGGTCGTGGCGTTGACGTCATTAAGTGCGTTGGCTGGTGAGGGCGTGGTAACCGTTGCGAGCACGCATTCAGCAAAAGATACGGCGGATAAATTTGTCGCTATCGCGCAAGAAAAAGGGTTGAACGTCTTTGCGCGCATTAACCATCAAGAGAACGCAGTGAAAGTCGATATGACGTTGCGACCAACTGAAGTTATCGTGTTTGGGAACCCTAAAGTGGGCACACCACTGATGATCTGTGCGCAGGAGGTGGCGCTCGATTTACCCCAAAAAGTGTTGGTGTATGAAGATGCTGAAGGTAAAACGTGGTTAGCTTACAACGATCCGATGTATTTAAAACAGCGCCATCATATTGAAGGCTGCGACGAGGTATTGAACAAAATCAGCGGCGTGCTGGGCAATTTAACCAACGCGGCGGCGAAGTAGGGTTGGTTATTGGCTTCGCTTTTTTAACTCCGAAAACGAAAAAGCCAACCTCACAAGGAGGTTGGCAAATCTTACCTATATTGGGGGAGGTAAGATCAGGAGGTGGCGAGTACGCTGTGCACTTCTGACTTAATTGAGTCAGACTGCGTGCCGAAAATCGCTTGTAAACTGTCGCCAATCACTAACACATCTCGCGCGCCAAGTGCTTTTAGCTTAGCAACATCAACGTTAGCGATGTCTTTCACCGAGACACGCAGACGAGTGATACACGCATCGACTGACTTAATATTGGCTTTGCCGCCCAATGCAGCGACTACATCCACCGCAATTTCATCAGGCTGTCCGGCAATCTTCACTTCTGCAATGTCGGTTTCACGACCCGGCGTTTTCAGATCCAACTTCACAATTAGGAAGCGGAACAAGCCATAGTACAGCGTCGCCCAGATTGGACCGATGATGATGAACATCCACGCGTTGGTCGACATTGGGTAGTAAAGGAAGAACTGGATCGCGCCGTGCGCAAAGTCAGTACTGTGTTTGATTTCCAAAAACGCGGTGATCGCAAACGCAATACCGGTGAGGAAAATATGGATCACGTACAGCACTGGCGCGACGAATAGGAAGGTAAATTCGATTGGCTCTGTGATACCAGTCAACCAAGAGGTCAACGCCGCAGACATCATCAAACCGCCGACGATTTTCTTACGCTCAGGAGACGCGCAGTGGTAAATCGCCAGTGCCGCTGCTGGTAGTGCCCACATGGAGTACATAAAGCCACCAGACAGATAACCTGCGGTTTTATCGCCCGCGAAGAAGCGAGTGAGCTCACCGGTAAACTCTTTGCCGGTTTCTGGGTCTACATAGCTGCCGACTTCAAAGAAGAACGGCGCATTCCAGATGTGGTGCAAACCAACCGGGAGTAATGAACGTTCGCCCGCGCCGTAAACCGCCCACGCGAGTACAGGGTTTTGGTACGCTGCCCAATGAGAGAATGCATCAAGAAGTTGTCCGACAGGTGGCCATGCAAACGCGAGAATCGCACCAACGACGATCGCCGATAAACCGGTGACAATGGGCACAAATCGCTTACCCGCGAAGAAGCCCAAATACTCCGGCAGTTTGATGTTGTAGAAGCGGTTGTACATGATTGCCGCGACCGCACCGATAAAGATGCCGCCAAACACCCCGGTTTGCAGCGTCTCAACGCCCATGATGGTGGCGTCAGTTTCTAAGCCGCGCAAGCCAGTCACGATACCGAGCGATGCGTTCATAATAATTAGGCCAACTAAGCCAGCGAGCGCAGCGGCACCGTCATTGCCTTTTGATAACCCGAGCGCTACACCGACCGCAAACATCAACTGCATGTTGCCGAACACGCCTTCACCGGCGGCGAGCATCACTTTGTTGACCGCGTCTGGAATAAACGCAAACCCCGCGTTACCAATACCCAGCATCAAGCCGGCCACCGGTAACACCGCCACAGGCAGCATCAACGACCGCCCTATTTTTTGTAGTTGTCCAAATATACTTGCAAACATGGTTTCCTCCTGACGAATGCCAGTGTTGTAGGACCTGATTCCTTCAGGTCATGTTGTTTCACGTTAGGTCAGGATGATCATAGCGAGCAAGGCGGCGCCTAAGGTTACAAAAGGCAATCAGTTTGTAAGTGGCCGCTTACAAATCTCTTACACCGAGAAGTGAAAATTGTAATCGGCTCGATTGTGCATGGGCGTTTAAGAATGCATCATATTGGCCAGCGCCAAACTCAGGGGCAGACACAGGGACGGACACAGGGGAAATAGGATGGAAAACAAGCAGATACTGGTCGTCGATGACAACCTCGACCTTCGCGAAGCGTTGTCAGATTACCTTGGCCGCGCTGGGTTTGAAGTGCTTTGCGCAGAAAACGGCGGCGTGATGTGGCAACTGCTCAACGATCACCATCCTGATTTAATCATCCTCGATATTATGATGCCCGGTGAAGACGGCTTTACCCTGTGCCAGAAACTGCGCAAAAACTCCGATATCCCGATCATCATGCTGACCGCCGTCACTGAAGAAGCCGACCGAGTCGCAGGGCTAGAAATGGGCGCTGACGACTACATCACCAAATCATTCAGTCCGCGTGAACTGCTCGCACGCATCAAAACCATTCTGAGACGCAGCCAATCGACCGCCAATAGCAAACTGACGCGTAAAGTGCGTTTTGATGATTGGTTATTAGATACCGTAACCCGGCAACTGACCCACGTTGCTAGCCGCGAGGTTAAGCAACTGAGTGGCGCGGATTTGTCGCTGCTCGGTTTGTTCGTCAACCACGCGCAATCAATATTGTCTCGCGATGACATTGCGCGCGAGATCTGGGGACGCGATGCCGACCCGTTTGAACGCGGTATTGACGTGCAGATCAGCCGCTTGCGTCATCACCTTGAAGATAAAGATCGTTCGCTGATCCTAACAGTGCGCAACAAAGGCTACATGCTGACCACGGACGTGCATTATGAGAATTAAACGCTGGACGGGATCACTGGTCGTTCGCACCAGTGTGTTCTTGTTGCTGGTGATCATTTTGGCACAGGTATTATCCGGGATTATCTGGTATCAACACGCCAGCGAACGCGATAAAGAAGGCCTGACCACCACAGTCAAAAGCTTAGCATTGAGCGCTTCTTCCACCATCGCTTTCTTTCAAACCCTCCCTTCGGAATATCGCCACTTGGTGCTCAATCAACTACGCAACATGGGTGGTACGCGCTTTTTCGTCTCACTCAACAATCACCAGATTGACGTCGACCCACTGCCAGAGAGCGAGCGCAAAACGTTGGTCATCAACCAAGTTCGCGAGGTATTAGAAAGCGAGCTGAGCGGCATTCCTAATATCGAGGTGGAGTTCACCCAGCGCGACAAACTCAAAGTGTTCAACAACGAGCTACCTATCGACGAACTACCGCTATTGTGGGCGCATTATTCGCTTTCGTTTGGTGACCTCAATCCGCCTATTCTGGTGATGCAGGTCGAAGTCGCGCAGAACGAATGGTTTTATCTCGCGGCGGTGCTACCCGCGCCTTACATCAACCTAGAGACTAACTATTTTGAGCTGCGCCAATGGCTGACGCTATTGGTGTCCGCGCTAATGCTGTTGCTGTGTACCTGGTTTATCGTTCGCAAAGAAATTCAACCCATTCGAGAGCTGGCAAAAGCCGCAACCCTGATGTCGAGCCGATTAGACGTGCCCGAAGTCTCTGAACGCGGCAGTAACGAACTGAAAGCGGCGGTACGTGCGTTTAACAAAATGAACCGACGCATCGACAGCCACATTAAAGACCGCGAGATGCTGTTCAGTGCCATTTCACACGATCTGAAAACGCCGATTGCTTGCCTAAAACTACGGGCGGAAATGCTGGATGACGACGCCGACCGAGAACGCTTTATCCGCCTGAGTAACGACCTAGATTTGATGGTCAAAGGCGCATTGCAATGCATTAAAGAGACCGATATCCACGAGGAAATCGAGCCGATCAATTTCACCCAACTGATTCAGCACATTTCCGCCAATATCGCCGATGCGCCGGACACGATTCACATCCACGGTGAAATCCGCACCCACTTTGCTGGTAAACCGTTAGCGATTAAGCGCTGCATTCAGAATCTGGTCGATAACGCGCTCAAATACGGCCATCAAGCGGACATTACGCTGAGTGAAAGCCCAGAGTCGATCCAGATTGAAATTGAAGATCACGGTGACGGTGTTGACGATTTATTACTTGAAAAGCTCTGCCAGCCATACTTCCGCGCTAGCAACTATAAAGAAGGCAGTGGGCTGGGGTTAACCATTTCACAGAGTATTGCAAAGGCTCATGGCGGCAACTTGTTGCTGAGCCATTCTCAGTTTGGCGGCCTCTGCGCCACACTGACTTTCCCGAGAGACTGACTATGAACAAACTGGCATTCTTGTTCCCACTGTTGCTCACCCCTTGCGTCGCTCACGCTGAGTCGCCACAAGGGGTAGAGTTTTTACATTGGTGGACTTCTGACGGCGAACAGCAAGCGCTGCAAACACTCAAAGCTCAGCTAAAACGGCACGATATTGAGCTGCTGCAAAGCCCGGTGCTAGGCGGTGGTGGCGACAGCGCAATGACGGTACTGCAAGCTCGCGCGCTGGCGGGCAATCCACCGAGCTTCGCGCAAATCGAAGGGCCAAGTATTAAGGCGTGGGATGCCATCGGTATTTTGCACAACGTCAACGCGGTTGCCGATGAGCAGCGCTGGGACGAAGTGCTCTACCCGCTGTCTATTGAAATCAACAAAACACAAAACGGCTATATCGCCCTGCCACTTACGCTGCACCGTTTGAACTGGTTGTGGGTCAACCACAAACTGCTTAAACAACTGAATCTGTCAGCGCCGAAAAACTGGCAAGAGATGTTCGCTGCCATGGAGCTTGCGAAGCAAAATGGCATTGTACCGATCGCGGTCGGTGAGCAGCCGTGGCAAGTCGCCCAACTTTTCGAGAACTTAGTGATCTCCACTGGCGGCGTTGAGTTCTACACCAATGCAATGGTTAAACTAGAACGCGACAGCATCGACAGCGACACCCTGCGCCAAGCGCTGACGCAATTTCGCCGCCTGAGCTTGTTGATAGACAACCAATTACCCGACAGTAAGTGGGATACGGCGACCCAAGCGCTAGCCGACGGTCAAGCGCTGTTTCAAATCGGCGGAGATTGGATTTTGGGTGAGCTGCTCGCCAATCAAGTCTCAGTCCCGCAAGAGGTCGGCTGTTACCCAACGCCGGACAGCGATGGTGTATTCCTCTACAACATGGACAGCTTGGTGTTTATGTCGAGCAAGTCGTTTTCTGCCGAGGCGGCTCAGCAAACCGCAAGCGCGCTGGCAGATGTCGAGTTTCAAGCTAAGTTCAATAAGGTAAAAGGCTCGATTCCGGTACGTACCGATATCGACATCAGCGATTTTAATCCGTGTCAGGTCCAGTCATATCAAGACTTTCACTACGGCGTTAAACACAACCTCGCTGTGCCGAGTATGATTGATTCGATGGCGGTCAATCCGGTTGCCCAGCAAGCGATAAACTCGGAAATTTTCCGCTTTTACCGCAATCCCAAGATGGAACCCGACGAGCTGATAAAACGCATTATTGCTATTTCGCAAAGCGGTTAATGGCAATGAATTTGTGCCGAGTGGAATAAAAAAGCCCCAATGATTGGGGCTTGAGTAAAGCGAAGTATGCCGTTTAGAAATAGTGGAAGATCGGCGGTTCATGCATCAAGAAGTTTTGATGGGAGATGTTCCACGCATAGGCGCCCGCTAAGGTAAACACAACATAATCACCAATATCGACGTGGGCGACGTGTTGATTGCGTGCCAGCACATCTTTGGGCGTACAAAGCTGGCCGACAAAGGTCGCTTGTGCATGCTGAATTGGGTGAGAAATCTCATGGTGTTGCTCGCTTTTCAGGATGACGAATGGATGATCATGGCTCTGCGCTGCTGGCGTGCGGAAATGGTGGGTTCCTCCGCGTGCGATGACAAAGTTTTCGCCAAGATTTTGCTTAATATCCAGCACTTCCATCACGTAATAACCGCATGCCGCCGTGATGAAACGTCCGCATTCAAAACGCAGTGTCCAATCTTGCACTTGCTCTTTGGCGATGAGGAATTCCAACTTGTCGCAAAACTCCATCCACGGAAAGTGTTGCTCAGGGTTTTGGTAGTTAATCCCCATGCCTCCGCCTAAGTTGATCATCAGCTCACCGAGTTCAAACTCTTGTTGCCACGCTTTCACGACTTGGAAATAGCGCTGCATTAACGCTAAGTGACGTTCAACATCGAGCTGATGCGACATCAAGTGAAAATGGAAGCCTTTGAGTGACACTTGCGGGAAATCGCGCAGCAACATCAAAGCATTGCTCAGTTCGGACTCGTCAAAACCAAAAGGGGTCGGCTTGCCGCCCATCGCTAACTTGCTGAGCGTGATGTCGCCGATATCAATGTTCATACGCAAAAAGATCGAAGCAGGGCGGTTGAGGCGCTCGGTTAGTGCTCCAATGCGTTGTAGCTCGGTGAGGCTTTCGACGTGAATTGCATCGACATCAAGCTCAATCGCTTGTTGCAATTCACTTGGCATTTTTCCTGGGCCACCGAAGATCAATGGCTTATCGAGTTGTTGCTGGTGGAGGTGTGTCAACTCCCCGCCAGATGCCGCTTCAAAACCATCGACATACGGCGCGAGCGTTTTAAGAATCGGGCCCGATGGATTGGCTTTGGCCGCGTAAAATAGCTCGACATTTTTCGGCAAAACGTGACGCAGTTGTTTGATGTGTTCTTCTAAGGCGTTTAGGTCATACAAGTACGCGCACAAAGGTTGATTTTGCTGCTGTGCGAGCGTGTGAACTTGTTGGCTAACGCGTGTCGGTAGAGAGAGGGAATTAGACATGTTGCGCTCCTTTTTCGTGTTGCTGCCAAGGCGCGGCGACTTGGGTATAGCCCGACTCTTTATCGGCTTTTTGCATCAAGCGCGTGGTGAAATTATTTTTGCTTGGGAAGTGACCGCCATTCAGCAACGCTTCTAGTTCCGGCTGTTTTCCACTCACTGATTGCCAACGCACAATGGCACTTTGCACCGCATTCCACAGCGTTTGCTCTAGTGGCTCATCATCTTCTGCGATGAAGAAAATCGCTTCGCTGATGTTGTTGATAAAGGTGCAGTATCCGATGCGATTCCAGCCTTGTTCGCGACTGTAGTAAACCGATTGTCGCGCGCGTTCAGACAAATCAGTTAATGTTTCTGCTGGCCAGAACTCCGGCAGTAATTTAGTGCCTTCCAAATCACGAATCCAAACACAACACGGCATCTCTTGCTCAAAGCCAATCAAGGTGTTTTGCAAATGCGGCTCAAACGCCACCCCGTGTTTGAAGTAGTAATTAAACACGCCCGGAATTAGGCAATGCAAATAGCGTTCAAACCACAGTGTCGCGATGTCGGAATAGCGATTTTGCGTAGTACGCGCTTTGTTTTTAAGGCGTTGAGCAATGCAACTGTTGCCGTTTTTGTCGTAAGCAAACAGAGCGCCTGCGAGGGTTGGTTTTAAGATGTCGACTTCGCTCAGCGAGAAATTTTCGCGATACAAAATCCCAAACGATTCGCGCGCTTTGGTGTTGTCATCCCAATTGCGCTCAGCGACACTTTCTAGATTCAACGTGGTGGCGTAAGGCTCCGTCATCACCTTAAATACGGGGTTGTGCAGCTGTTCGTTTTCTCTAATTGGTTTAAGAATCGACGTGATCTGCACGGCGCTGTCGAGTTCGTACCACGCGTTTTTGCGCACGCAATTGGTTAATCGTACGTTGATGGAGAATTTCGAAAACCAGTCCATGTCTGGGTGGTAGAGGGTACGAACTGAAGAGGTTGGCTGCATCTTTTCACCACCTAACCCCAGTGGCGTGATCTTGCCTTGTTCAATGGCACGCTTCACGCTTGGGTTGCTCAAAATGGTGTAGCTTTCCCAAGGATGGCAAGGGTAGAGGGTCTTCCCATTGTTGGTGGCGTGTTGTGGCGCGAGCTGTTGTAGCATGCGCTGCGCAGGGTTAGCTTCTCCGTCAGAACTCAGCACATCAAGTAAGGACGTATCCACTTCAAACCAGTACAACGGGACTTGCGCGCCGACTTCTGGAGAAAACGCCAAGAGATCATCCATGGTGACGCCCGAACGACTTTTCGGGGTCGGATGGAAAGTATGCCCCCAAATCAGAGATTGTTCCGAAGCGATAAACTCGTTGTGATGCGATTTGGCCGCGACGTTGAGAAACTGCTCGGTAACCAGCACGCTATTTTCCAGTTGTTCGATCAGCTCATGGTTAAATGGGATCGCCAACACCTGCTTGAGATAGTTAAGCAAAAGCGTAAGAGTTTGCGTGGCATCCAATTTCGCCCAACCAGATCCCGGCATTTTCGCCCAAGGCAGTTCTGCCAATTTGATTTTGCCCAGTTTGCTCGCGTAGTGAATCGGCAAAACCAACACGCCATTTTGTTGAGACAGATGAACGGCTACCCGTTGTTTGGCGGAATAGTTGCGTTTTAACGTTTGGGGTAGCGATGTCGATTGGTAGTGCCATTCCACTTGTTGATTCGGTAGCGCAAATTCACGTAAGTAACAATTAAGAACACCCATTATCGTGTTGAGTTGGGCCTTCTCGCGATTGAGCTGCACATCATGCGCGCACAACTCGCTAGTCTGAGAGGATTGAGTTTGTAACATGTTGATTTCCAAATTTTGAATGGAGAACCAGCGCGATCAAGGTGATTACGCTGACTATCGCAGAAAGTAAGAAAGGAACCTCAAGTAGCCCCAAGCTAGAAATGAAAGAAGCGCAAAATCCCGCTGCCACGCCACCCCATTTGGACATGGCATCAAAGCGAGAAAATACTTTGCCACTGAGTTTGCGATCCAGATTGCTCGCAAGATGCTGATGCAATCCGTGATAACAACACACCATCGCGATGCCGAAGATAATTCTCGCAGCAATGAGTGCGATTTCGGACGCAATCAAATGCAAGACAGAGCTCACGGCAAGCAATGCAAACCCGAGCCACAACGTGCGCAGCGGTTGATGGCGATTCAGCCCATCTGACAACACGTGGATTTTGCCTGCCAGCAACAGATAGACGCCATGCGGCAGTGCGTACAAAAAACCGATCCATGCGTGGTTAGTGATGCCATATTGCTGCACAAACGGCGAGAAATAAGGAAAGGTCACCACCATGGAAAACGCAAACCCGAACTGAGCAAAGAAGATCCAACGAATGCCATGCATTGCGTTTTTCTGTGCAACCGGTTTTTCTTGCTGAGATTCTGAGTTTGGCTTTTCGAGGTTTCGTTCGGCAGGTTTATCCACTGGCAGTGTTAGCGTGATGCCCATAGCAATTAAAGGCAAAACGCATAACCAAAGGTACGCGTTGAGCGGGTTGGTCTCTGACAAGCTCCAGCCGAGCCCAATGGGCGCAACGATCAGCGCCAAGCGAGCAGATAGTTGGGTTTTATTGAGTGACTTGCCGAGTGTTTTGGCTTCTTTAATTTGACTAGATAAGTAGCTGTTCGAGGCGGCCATGGTGCCGCCAAAGGTTCCTTGAACAATAAGACCAAACACAAACATGGCGAGGTTGTCTGCCAAGCCGCACAGCGCAAACCCTGCTGCAAGGCCAAGTTGTGCACGCAAGAGTGAGCGGCGGCGACCGTAGCGATCGGCAAAGTTGCCCCAAAATCGCGCCGCCAACGCAGTACAAAACGTGGGTAGGATAAACAATACCCCTGCCCAGTCCGCATCAATGCTTGCGCCTAACGTTGGCAACACGACGGGTAGAAATAGCGGCATACCTAACGCGGCAAACGCAGCGATAAAGTGGCACAACAACACACTGTAGATGAGTTTGGTCATAATCGTTTAACGTACGCTTTTTTTGATGGCTTCTAAGTAGGCGCGTTGCGCTTCTTCGCTAGAAAGCAGCAAGAAGTTCGGAGCCGACAAACCATAGAACTTATTGATGTCGCTCGCGCCGGAGGCTTCTTTCGAGAGCAAACTGCCAGAGCTCAACAAGTACTTGGCGTACAAATCAGGTGCTTCTTGCAGTAACTCGCGTGCCAGTTTTGTCTCTAACCCTTCGCCTTCCAATCGGTTGAGTTGCTCTGCAATGCTTTTGGCCACGATGGCGTAAAGCGATGCTGAAGAGGCAATGCACTTCGCTGCCATAGCTTCTACAATCGCTGCAATATCCAGTTGTAATGTGATGGTGGTAAACATCTGACCGAGCGCCAATTCATTGTCGACTTTGATGCGTTGGTCGAGCAGTTCATCACAATCCACGGGAGTTGTTCCTGCGCCGTGTTTTTGGGCAGCATGCTCTGTTGCAAAGTGGAAGCGCTCTGGCCAAATTCGCGCTGCGTCGTTGTCTTTCATCGCGAGCGTCATTTTGCCCTGTTGATCAAATGCAACGATGGCGTTTTGCTGGTTGGACTCCAATGCGATGCCATAACGCAGCCACAAGGTAAGGTGTACTTGGCATAATAGGTCGACGTAATCTTTGAACCACGCCAGCGTATCTTGTTGATAGTACTGCTCCGCCAAATGTTCTAAGAACAAGCGACCATCAGGCATTGGGCTAGCCAGTGCTGCAACCGGAACTAACGCTTTGTCTTCGCAATGAGTAAGTGGGTACTCACGTACGATGTACGCGAAGGTTTTATCCTCGCCGACGTGTCCACCGTGCTTTTCGTTGCAATGGAACAAGCGACTGTTTAAGTCGGCGTCCGTTTGTTCAAGGTGGCTGAGTAGGCGTTCAAACCAGTGGCCGTCATACAGTGTTGAAGGCTTGATTAAGCGAATGTTTTTCGTGCCTAGCGATCGCATGATCAGCGGAACTTTGATGTGAATATGCGGCGCGTCGTTGACTACCACAGTACGAACGGAAAGCGTTGGCGTCACGTCTAGGTACGTAAACGGCGCTTCTATCATGCCTTCGGGTAAGGCTTCTAAAGAGCGAAGGGTGAGCGGATGCGCAGGGAACAGTACGTGGCTCAGTGCAAAATCAGCAGGAAGCCCCACTTGCTCCATCGTCGGCCAGCAATCAGGTTGTTCGCTGGTTAATGTCACCAGTGATTTTTCAATCGCAATCCAATGCAGAGCAAAGCTTTGTGCGAACTCGGGCGCGTACTTAGCAAGGTCTTCATCGCTCAGACCAAACTTCGCACGCGCAGTTGGATAGTACGGGTGGTCAAGGTAAGAAGCGATCTGGTCGGCAAGCAGCAGTTTTTGATGCCAAGAGCCAAGCTTGGATATTGGTTGAGAAATGTGGTCTGCGTGATGATGAAACGCTTGGTCACACAGCGCTTTGTGTTTCTCTGCACATTCCAGCTCTTGAAGATACCCCGCCAACAATTCGTGAGAGCTCTCATGCGCCAGTGCCGTTAGTAGCGCAATCCACTCTTTGTAATGCTGTTGATGCTCGACTTGGCCATTTTTCTCCACCCACCAACCTGGTGGTGTTTCGTCATTGGCGTGACCGTAGCGCCAGTGCTGCATGTAATACGTTGGCGCAACAGGTAAATACAACGTGAAATCAGAGTTGGCAAATATCAGCCAGACTTGCTCGTCTTGAGGAACAATTACCCCTTTTGGCGCGTCTCTACTGAACTTGGCCTTCGACAAAATGCCAAACATGTCTTCGCGCAAGCAAGTGTCGATCAATCGTTGCGTTAGATACAAAGCGTTGTCATTCATGCTGCCACCTCACGAGTCGGAGCGAGATCGAAATTGCTAAGCGCGTTCTGCAGCGCTTGGTCGAGGTTTCGCCCTGATGGTGAGACAATCGAAATTCGGGCGAGATAATCCTTATTGGAATAACTCTGTTGGAAGTGTTCTCCAGCGGTTTTTAGTACCTGTTGCTGGGTGATGATATCGTCATCGTGTTGGATGAACGACGTCGAACCTCCGTCAATCACACCACTGTGTCCCGCAACTACGTAGTGCACGTGCGCTGACCCATGAATTTGGTAATCGCCGTCCAATCTTCGACCCAGATGCAGACCCAAAATCGTGCTAAACCAGCCGAAGTGAGCGAGATTGTTGAGCAAGAATTCGCGGCCATCTCCAATACTGCGGTAGTTAATTTCCACCAGAACCGGGCCGTTTTCCGTGATGATAAATTCGCTGTGGCAAACTCCAAAACCAACGCCGAACGCTTTCAGTTGAGCCAAGCAAGCTTCTCGGTGAGCAATGCCGTTTGGTCCGTTCCAGTCTGCGGCGGTTTCGATAAAGTAAGGCGGCTCAGAGAGCGACACATCAAAACCGCCCACGGCGATAAGTTGGTTACCGTCTCCTAAAGTTTCGAGCGTAACCAACGGTCCTTGAAGAAACTGCTCCACCAGAATGGCGGCGTTTGGGTGCTTTTGCCAAAACGCCTCGCAGTAAGCATCGAGCTCGCTTTGGGAGTCACAGCGCTGTACATCTAAACTTGCCACGCCTTCTTTGGGTTTTGCTACGACAGGGAAGGCCATGCCTAATGCCGCATTCGAATGGCGGTGCAGCAAACAGCTTTGTGTGTTGGGTAGGGCTTTTTCATTTAACACTTGTCGAGTTAAGTGTTTGTTTTTGGCCTTTAACGTGACAGACCAATCTTTGGATGGGAGGCCAAAAAATTGCGCGCAGATGGCGGTGGAAGTTTGTAAGTGATCACTATTGCTAAAAATAGCGTCTGGCTTTAATTCATGCTCCGTGATGGTTTCGATGAGTTCTAATGGGTTGAAGACATCACATTCTAGAATGGTATCCGGATTAAAGTGACTATCACGACTCGCCAGCTCTAAATGGCTGAGCTTATGGTCGGTGATAAGAACGACGTGAAGGTCCATCGCTTTAGCTGCAGGCACGAAGCCGTGAGTGACTGCATCGTTAACGACATGACTTACGATAATCATCGTAGATTTCATGAGCTTTCCTAATTTTCTAACATTTTCTTCTAACGTTGATAAAGTCGCTCACGGTCGTCTTCCAATGTGCCTCTCGCGAGACGGAGGGCAGAAGTTTTAGTATTTATTGTTATGATGTTTGGTTTTTTTTGTTGTTAGTTGTGTTTTTAGGGTAAATAAATATAGAGCATAAAATTAATATTGCAAATAGAAATAATATTTGTTCTTATTTCCATCCGTTGGCTTTATAACAACTAAACGGAATTATGGAATGAATAAATTATTGACCCTGACCCCCTTGGCGGTCGCGATTGGTTCTTCACTAGTAGCACCAAGCGCAGTGGCTTCAGAAGAGACGAACTCAACCTCATCAGCAACTGAAACGATTCAAGTCTTCGGGCATCAGTACGAAGGTTATGCTGAACACATGCCTCAATCAGGCACCAAAACCGATGTGGAATGGCTTGATGTGCCACAAGCGGTATCCGTAGTAACGAAAACAGAAATGCAAGACCGAGGCGCGGTGCGCTTAGTGGATGCGCTAGATGGGGTAGCCGGGGTCAATAACACCTTGGGCGAAGGCAGCCGCGATCAGTTCATGATACGTGGTTTTGATTCACTCAACGATATGTACCGTGATGGCTTGCGAGATGACGGTACGTTGCAGTCTTACCGCAGCTTAGCGAACGTTGAACGCGTTGAAATTGTGAAAGGCCCTGCGGGTGCTTTGTATGGCCGTGGTTCGGCTGGGGGCATCATCAACTTGGTGACGAAACGCGCTAACGGTGAGAATTTTACTCACGTAAACGGTAGTGTAGGCAGCAACAACCAGTATGTTGGTCAGGTCGACAGCTCAATGGCGTTTACAGATAAGGTCAACGGGCGTATTAACTTGGAATACCGTCAAGCCGACTCGTACGTTGATCATGTTGATTCAAACGATTTCTTCATTGCACCGACCATTCGTGTGTTACCAGCGGAAGGTCACACCATTGATATTGACGTGGAATACGCCCATCAAGAACTAGTGCCGTATCGTGGTGTGCCATCAAAAAATGGCAAGCCAGTTGATTTGCCAGTAAGCACTTACTTTGGCGGCACAAACGACTATCAGGAGTCAGACAGTCTCCGTATTGCGGTGGATTACGAATGGCGTCTGAATGATCAATGGGTATGGAACAACCGAGCGGCGTTCAACCATATCGAACTTGAGCAAAAAGGCACGCGTCAGGGCAAAGTGACGGGTAATGAAGTGTCTCAAACCGTTAACAACTTTGGTTACGATCCACGTACTACGACCACTTTACAATCTGAGTTGGTTTGGGAAACCAGGGACAATCAATTGATGGTGGGTGCAGATTTCAACCAGATCGATATCGACCTAACGTTGGCAAGTGACAAAACGCTTCCTCCGCAAAATATCTACGACCCAGTCGTTGGTCCAACGCCTGATCCGGGCTTTAAGCCATTTCGTGACAATACCACCACCACGACAGGTTTGTATGTGCAAGACGTCTATACGTGGGGTGACCTTTCTTTGATCGGTAACGTGCGTTACGACTCGATGGAACTCGAACAACAAAAAGCGGGCTCAGATAAGGAAAAATTGGATGATGACAAAGTCAGCTACCGTGCTGGTTTGGTATACCGCATCAATTCCGACACATCCGTATACGCCAGTTTAGCGCGCTCTTGGCAGTTACCGTACGCTGGTATCTACATCAATCCAAAATTGGCGGAATTCTTCCACACCGACTTAAAAGAGGTGGGTGCGAAAGCGTACCTTTTGGATAACGCATTAATGTTGAATGCGGCACTGTTCCAGATTGATCAAGAGCAACCACAAACTAACGTGGACGGCGATGTGATCGATAAAATTGAAGTGCGTCACCAAGGTATTGAATTAGAGGCTCGCGGTCAAATCACCAAACAGTGGGACATCTCTGTGGGTTACAGCTACTTAGATGCGGAAGACAAAGCCACAGGCAAAAAGCCTAACGATGTATCAGACCACTTGTTCTCTCTTTGGAGCACTTACCAATTGGATGACAACTGGCGTTTAGGCGGTGGTGTGAAGTACGTGGGCGACCGTTACGCAGGTAACGACGAAGCCGTCGCACTTGGCGATTACACAACGGTGGATTTGATGGCGGCGTACACCACTGGTCGTCACAAAATCCAAGCGAACGCTTACAACATTTTGGATGAGAAATACATTCTTGGCGCAACAAACGGCACGTCTGGCTTAAACCAGATTGGCTATGGCGCACCAGCCGAGTTCATGCTCAGCTACGGATATCAGTTCTAGGCTTTTTGTGCGTAGTTAGCGCCTGTTAGCCGATTTTTGCCTCATATTGAGGATGTTTAGCCCCGAGAGCCTACGGGATATATTCTGCCCGAGGCTCAATTTCTCGCAAAGGAGATCTTAATGTCTTACCAGAATTTGGATGGTAAAGTGCGTGTACGTGCTGGTTTGTCTACCACTTACAGTGTGCTTGCGATTGCAATCGCTTCTGCCACATCCATGAGCGCGGTTGCCGCTCCTGCTAAAAAAGAACAAACTACCGCGATGGAAACCGTCGTTGTCACTGGTAGCGTGATTGGTAAATCTGAAATTGAAGACGTCAAAGAGTACCCAGGTGCTCGTACCGTCATTACCCGCGATCAAATCGAGAAAACCGCCGCAGGCTCGATTGATAACGCGCTACAGCGCGTGCCGGGTATTAAAGTTCAGGATGAAAGCGGAACGGGCGTATTGCCTAACATTTCCGTACGTGGTTTGAAAGCAAGCCGTAGTGGTCATGCTCAGTTCTTGATGGATGGTGTACCGCTAACACTTGCGCCATATGGTCACACTGGTCAGTCTATCTTCCCAGCAACACTGTCGATGCTTGATCGTATTGACATTGTACGCGGTGGTGCTGCAGTACAGTACGGCCCAAACAACGTCGGTGGTGTGATCAACTTAGTGACCAAACCGATTCCACACACGTGGCAAACTGAAATCAGTAACCGCCTTACCGTGTTTGATGGCGGTGATGCGCCGCTGAATGATTTTTACCTACGCACGGGCGGCTGGTTAAGCGACACATTTGCACTACAGTTGGAAGGTAACTTCCTAAAAGGTGAAAGCTTCCGTGAAAATTCCGATACGGACGTGAAGAACTTCCAAGCCAAAGCACAGTGGCTACTGAGTGACACTCAAGAGATTCAAGCATTCCTGCAACGTTACGATGCTGAAACGCAAATGCCGGGCGCACTTTCGCCACAAGATTACGAGCAAGATCGTCACCAATCGAAACGTCCTTACGATGATTATGAAGGTAAGTCGACGCGCTGGAGTGTTAAGTACATCCACGATTTGCCATTTGCCGACAGTGCTGAGCTAGAAGTGCTAACGTTTGGCCATAAGTCAGAGCGTCTTTTCAAGTGGGGCTTTAACAGCGCGGGTGGCCATTGGGCGGATCCGGCTCTGCCAGCGACGGACGTTCGTACCTCTCCACGTGAATTTACCGTGTATGGTATAGAGCCAAAAATGGCGATGTACTTTGGCGAAGGTAAATCCGTTACTCAAAACTGGATCGTGGGTACCCGTTATGTTAACGAAGACATCGACTACAAACTCACTCAGACTCCAATCGCCGGTGGTGCAACCAGCGTTCCGCGTGATTGGCATTTAGATACGGACGCGTTTGCTGGATACGTTAGCAACGAAATTGGTTTGTTCAATGATACATTGAAGGTAACGCCTGGGTTGCGTGTTGAGTCGGTTCGAATGACGTTTACCGATCGTGGTAAAAAACAAACAGCAGACAACACCGTGACGGAATGGTTGCCAGGTTTGACGGTGGCATACAACTTAACTGATCAGTGGGTGACGTATGCGAACGCGCAAAAATCACTTCGTGCGCCACAAATTGCCTACATCCGAGGCTTGGGTGAAGAAGGTAGCGAACTGGCTTGGAACTACGAAGTCGGCGCGCGTTACACCCAAGATGCGACCAGCTTTAACGCTGCACTTTATCGCATCGACTTTGAAGATCAATTGCAATGGCAAAGCTCAACGCAGACTTTCGATAACATCGGAAAAACACTTCACCAAGGCATAGAGCTTTCTGCTCGTTATGTGCCTGAAGTTCTACCTGCACTGAGTTTAGGCGCAAGCTACAATTATCTAGACGCTACGCTTGAAGAAGAAGGCGCGAATAAAGGTAATCAACTGCCTTACACCTCTAAGCATCAGCTTGGTTGGGATGCAACTTACGCATTTTACGGCATGGACACCACGCTATCGGGCTTCTACTTCAGTGATTCGTATACCGATAACGCCAACACCAGTGCCGAAGATGCAACAGGCGCAACGGGTAAAGTACCATCTTACATGGTGTGGAACTTCAACTTGGGGACGGATTTATACAAAGACGACAAAGGCAAGTTACGCATGAATGTTGCGGTGAACAACTTGTTTGACGAGGAGTATTACTTCCGCGGGATTGATACCAGCCCAGTTGGTCGGTACCCAGCTCCGGGACGCTCTTATACACTGGATCTGAACTATCAGTTTTAAGCGTTTCGTTCACCGAGTTTGAAAAGAAAAGTCGCCAATTTACCTTGGCGACTTTGCCGATCTTAGGTACTGGAAAACTCTTAGCACTGGAAAAAGCAAGATGAAAAATAAAAAACAATTTACGATCAAACACTTTTCAACCGTTTTGCTGATGCTACTGAGCTCAGCTTTGATGTCATTTAGCGCATTTTCTCAGGTGCGCAGCGTGCAAGATGAGCAAGGCACTTTTGAGCTAGAAGCGATACCTCAACGTATTGTGGTTTTAGAATTTTCGTTTGTCGATGCATTAGCGGCAGTCGATGTCTCACCGGTAGGCGTCGCCGATGACAACGATGCCACACGAGTCATTTCTGCTGTTCGTGCCAAGGTTGAGCCTTGGCAATCGGTCGGCATGCGCTCGCAACCGAGTTTAGAGGCGATTGCGGTGCTCAAGCCGGATTTGATCATTGCTGATGCAGAACGTCATCGTGCGATTTATCAAGATTTGCAGCGAATTGCGCCAACTTTGCTGTTAAAAAGCCGTGGTGAGACATATCAAGAAAATCTTGAATCCGCACACAAAATCGGCGTGGCAATTGGCAAACAAGCGAAAATGACACAACGAATTGAGCAGCACAAACAGACAATGGCGGAGTTCAAACAGCATTTTGCGACACAAGAAACCATTCAGTTTGGTGTGGTTTCTGACAAAGGGATGTGGCTGCATAGCCCGGTTTCTTACGCTGGGGGCGTTTTGAGTACGCTGGGCATCCAAAGCCCGCTGGCTCCATCTGAGCAAAAAGCGTATATCCCAACCAGTTTCGAACTTTTACTAAAAACCAACCCTGATTGGTTACTAGTTGGACTTTACTCTCAACCAAATATTGTGGATGAGTGGCGCAAAAACCCATTATTTAAGCTGCTAACCGCTGCGAAAAAACAGCAACTTGTTGAGGTATCTCCTGAACTGTGGTCGTTAAATCGCGGCATGTTGGCTGCGGAAGAAATTGCCCGCAATCTTGAAGCGTTATTGGAGCGCTCATGAGTTCGGCGATAAGCTCGGAAAGCGCGTCTTCGGTTAGCAAATCGCATTGGAAAGCGAGCTTGTTTGTCTGTGCTATGGCGTTGTGTACGCTCTCAGGCTATGCAGCCTCAATGATTGGCTGGTCCAACTTTTCTTTGAGCGTTAATGATCTGACAAGCTATTGGTTTGCGTTTGATGAGGGCAATATGCTGCATCAAATCCTCGCGACGCTGCGTGCGCCTCGTGCCTATGCTGGGTTATTAATTGGCGCTTCGCTTGCGGTATCCGGAGTGCTGATGCAAGGATTAACTCGTAACCCTTTGGCGTCGCCATCCATTCTCGGCATTAATGCTGGTGCGGCTTGTTTTATGGCCTTGGCGTCCATCGGCGTACCATTCTTTAGTCAATTGAACCCAATCATCAACGCAGTACTCGGCGCGCTACTAAGTGGTGGTGCGGTCATGTTGTTGGGTGGTTTTTTCTCCGCGCGTTCTCACCCATTGCGTTTAGTGCTAGCGGGCATTGCCATCAGTGCACTGCTGATAGGGTTAACTCGTGCGTCGGTAATTTTGGCGGATGACATGGCTTACAGCGTGTTGCATTGGTTAACGGGTTCACTCTCTGCGGTAGATTCTGAGCAGTTGCAGCAACTGTGGCCTTTTGCGACTTTAGGTTTGGTGCTCGCCATGGGCTTAGCGCGAAACTTAAATTTACTCGCGTTGGGGGACGAAGTTGCTGTTGGGCTAGGTGGTAACATTCGTCTTACTCGATTTATCAGTGGTTTAGCGGTTGTGCTGTTGGCAGGAACTAGCGTAGCGATTGCTGGGCCAATTGGCTTTGTCGGGTTGTTAGTGCCGCACTTGGTACGCCCGATTGTTGGTCACAACTATCACATTCTCATTCCGGTTTCCGCCTTGTGTGGCGCGGCATTGGTGACGTGGTCAGATGCTTTATCACGAGCGATTGCCTTTCCGGCTGAAACGCCAGTGGGCGTGATTACCGCGCTGTTGGGCACACCTTGCTTTATCGCGATTGCAATGAGGAAATCATCATGATGAATCAAACCAAACTGTTTGCATTAGTTGGATTGTTGCTGATTGCGTCTTCTCTCACGCTGTTTGTTGGCGCGGCGAACATGTCGGCTCAACAGGTTTTTGCATTACTGTTTTCTTTCTCTGAATCGGACTTTGTGATTCACCAATATCGATTACCGAGAATGTTGCTCGCCATTGGCGTGGGCGCTGGGTTGGGGCTGTCAGGCGTTTTAGTTCAAGGCGTCATCCGTAATCCACTTGCCTCACCAGATTTAATGGGGATAAGCGCCGGAGCAGGACTGGCGGCTACCGCTTGTTTGGTGCTGTATCCGAATGCGCCAGTGGCAATGTTGCCGATGGTCGCCATGGCGGGAGGCTTGCTTGCTGCTGGCTTTATTGCTGTGCTGGCTTACTGGTCGAAACCAACACCAGCACGTTTGGCGCTGATTGGTGTTGCTGTCAGCGCATTTTTAGCCAGCGGTATCGATTTTCTTCTGATTGTGCACCCTATCGAAATCAACACGGCGATGGTATGGCTAACCGGCAGTTTGTGGGGACGAAACTGGCAACAAGTGCCGTTTATTTGGAGTGCTTTATTGCTGCTACTACCATTGGCGTTTTGGCTGGCTTGGCGGCTAGATGTGATGGGACTGGGAGAAGAAAGCGCCACTACACTTGGCACGAAACCAAGACAGATCCAAATTATTGCGTTGATTGCTGCCGTGCTATTGGCGAGTATCAGTGTGTCTGTGGCAGGCACGATCAGCTTTGTTGGCCTGCTTGCGCCGCATCTTGCGCGTTTGCTGTTTGGCCACAACCACAAGTTGTTGACTCCAGCCGCTGCAACCCTTGGCGCTTTGTTGGTGATTTGCGCCGATGGTTTAGCGAGAGGCTTACAGCCGCCAATTGAGCTACCAGCGGGAGTGCTGACATCTGTTATTGGCGCACCATATTTCATTTTTCTTTTGTATCGTTATAGAGGTTGGTAAGCATGTTACGAACGCAGAACTTATCCGTCGCGTACGGCAAACAGACCATCATTCCAGATCTCTCTTTGTCGATTCCTCAAGGTAAAATTACCGCACTAGTTGGTCCAAATGGTTGCGGTAAATCGACACTATTAAAAACCTTGGTACGCATCAATAAACCCGCTTCTGGCCAAGTGTTGTATGACGACAAACCACTAAGCAGCTACGGTGATAAACGCTTGGCGCGTTCGTTGTCTTTGCTGCCGCAGATTCTTGTCAGTCCTGAAGGTATTACCGTCAGAAAACTGGTCGAATATGGCCGCTCGCCTTATCTCTCTCATTGGGGCAGGTTAAGTCAACAAGACAAAGCCTTGGTCGAGCAAGCAATGCAAGATACTGGCGTGATTGAGTTTGCTGACAAGCCAGTTGAATCGTTGTCTGGCGGTCAAAGGCAAAGAGCGTGGATTGCGATGGTAATGGCGCAAGATACCGACGTAGTGATGCTTGATGAGCCAACCACTTACTTGGATCTCTCTCACCAAGTTGAGCTGATGAAACTCATGAGGCAGATGAACGACAAAGGCAAAACAGTGGTCGTAGTGCTGCACGATCTAAACCAAGCGTGCCGTTACTGCGATCATTTGGTGGTGTTGGAAAAAGGTCAGTTAGTCACGCAGGGAACACCGCAAGAGGTAATGACAGAAGGCATGTTGTCATCGGTGTTTGATATACAAGCGAGAGTATTTAATGACCCAATCTCAGGCACGCCGATGTGTGTGGCGGTGTAGGTTTACGTCTTTGGAAAGCTATCTGCAATAAAAACGTCGATCCATAAAAACAAACCCCGCTAGTAACAAAGTTGCTAGCGGGGTTTGTTGTTTTTAAGAGCGTCCTTAATGTGGCGTTTAAGCCAGTTTAAACGTCGCCACTTTCGAGTTGAGATCCTCAGCTTGCGATTTCAGCTCAGCAGATTGATTCATCGATTCTTCGGCACCAACTACCAAGTGATCGGTCACATCTTTAATGGACGTGACATTTTGCGTGATTTCATTGGTTACGTGCGTTTGCTCTTCGGCGGCGGTCGCGATTTGCGTTGCCATATCGCTGATCAGCGCAACGGCCGCGTTGATTTCATCCAGAGCCAGTGCTGCGCGATCTGCATCTTCCACCGAACCTTGCGCGAGCTGAGAGCTTGTATCCATGATGGTCACAGCGCGTTGTGTGGTTTGCTGCAAGGTCTCGATCGTCGAGCGAATCTCTTCGGTTGAGGTGTGTGTGCGTTGTGATAGCACGCGAACCTCGTCTGCAACAACGGCAAAACCGCGACCTTGTTCACCTGCACGCGCCGCTTCAATCGCCGCATTCAGAGCCAGTAAGTTGGTTTGTTCTGCGATGTCTCGAATCGTTGATAGTACGGTTGAGATGTCTTGCGCGTGCTGGTTGAGCTCGCCGATGACAACGCTCGCTTGGTTGACTTCAGAAGACAAATTGTTGATGGATGACTTGGAGTTGACCACTAACTCATGACCATTTTGTGTGCTCGCTGAAGAGTCTTGAGCGGCTTTAGCCGTCTGCTCTGCATGTGCTGCAATCTCTTGCGTTGCTGATGCCATTTCAGTCACAGCGGTCGCCACCATAGTGATTTCTTGTTGCTGATGGTTCAGATCGGAAACCGATTGATTCGCGCGATTCGTGCTCAGCTCCGATTGTTGGCTCAGTTCTTCCGCTTGGTGACGAATATGACCAATAAGCTGCTGTAAACTTTCAACAAACTGGTTGAAGTTTTCAGCCAGTTCACCAACTTCGTCACGGTTTTCTACTTTGATGCGTTGAGTCAGATCGCCGCTACCGTTGGCGATTTGCGCAAGCGCATTCGAAACATTGTAGAGCGGACGGAACAAGATGTTACATAGCAGGTTAAACAAAGCCACACAGATAACGACGACGATAGTGGTTGCGATGATTTGATCCCAAACTGCATCGTAAAGTGGGGCAACCAACGAGTTTTGATCTAACACTGTGACCGTTGTGAGTTTGGTACCCTCTATGTGGCGCGCGTAAATCACATATTCGATGCCGTTAATAGAGACGCGACGTTCTGTACCTGAACGTGCGGCTGACGTAATGTCGTTGTTGTTGAGGCCTAGCTTGCTAACCGGTTGATTCAGCAGTTTACCGTTGTTATGAGTGAAAATATTGCCCTGTTCATTGGCAATAAACATATAACCTTCACCCGGTAGGATCACTTGGTTGAGGCTGTTCAGGATATCACCGATCTCTACGTCAGCACCCAGAACGACGGTTTGACCATGCAATTGCAGGGCTTTACCGAGCGACACCACATTCGCACCAGTTGCAGCAGCAACGGTCGGATTATCCATAAAGACTTTCGATGGATTGGCAATGGCGTTGGTGTACCAGCCCCACTTGCGAGGATCGTTATTACCTGGTGGCAAAACCACCCCATTAGCGTTGTCTTGTGACCCGTCCGGGTAAGCGAGGAAAACGTTATCGAACGCGCCAGAGTCTCGGACTTGTTTCAAATGTGTAACCAGAGAACGTTTCTCTGAATCAGAAGAGAGTGAAGTCAGTGCGCGCTCTTTAGAGAGTAGCCAGTCCTTTACGTATTGATTGTAAGATGCGCTAGTGCTTTCTAGTCGCTGTGCGACTTCGACATCGAGCCTATTTAATGAATCTCGAAAAGACAGCCCCTCTACCAGCACTCCCCCTAGAATGATGGCGGCACTGGCAGAGATTGCCAGTTTGTTTTTTAATGATAGATTTTTGAACATAAAGCGAATAATAGATCTTTGAATAATAGTTGTTGTGTTTTTATTCTCATCAGTGCTCTCTGCGCTGTTGAATATGCAGCAGAAAGTCAGATTCGAATCTGTTCAATAATTATATTTTATTGCTCAAAATAAATACTGACTCCATGTCGCGAATTTGAGTTTTACATCAAATAAGCAAAAGGATTTGGGACGATATTATTTATGTATTTGTAAAGTAAGGATTTGTCGATTTTTGTAAATGAGAATTCATTTCAATAAATGGTGATCTTTATCACATTTGCGTATTTGATAATCCATTAAAAATGTGAAGGTTATAGCACCGGATATATATTGATTAGCTTAATCATTGTTATGGGCAATCGTTATGCGCAGTATATTGTTAGTCCCCGCGTTATTAGTGTCAGGGTGTGCTCTGATACAACAGTCGACGCCGATTCAACCTGACGCCAACTGGCACGTGGACCAGTTATCGAACGGTATGAAATACCATCTTTATCCAACAGAAGACCAAGAAGTCTCGGTCCGTTTGGTGATGAATATCGGCTCATTCCAAGAAACATCCTCTCAAAAGGGTTACGCTCACTTTGTTGAGCATATGGCGTTTAATGGTAGTGAGCATTTTACCGGTAACGACGTTGTCAAACTTTTCGAGCAATCTGGTGGTAGCTTTGGCGCTGATATCAACGCTTTTACCAGTTATCAGCAAACGTCTTACCAACTTGACCTTGCGAATAATACGAAGCTAGAAGATGCCCTGAAGTGGATGAGAGATATCGGTAACGGGCTTGAGTTTGCTCCTGAGCAAGTAGAGAAAGAAAAAGGGGTGATTCTCGGTGAATGGCGACGTGCTAATCCGGATGATAAGTCCTTTTCTATGCATGCTTACCAAGCCTCGATTGAAGGCACTATGTATGGTGAGCATGACCCAATTGGTACTCGCGAAGCGATTCAAAACGCTTCCTCGAGTAAGTTAAAGGCGTTTTACGACAAGTGGTACCAGCCACAAAATGCCGAGTTGATTGTGACCGGTAATATCGACATAGATTCACTGTCCAAGATTATCAAAAGCAAGTTCTCGAACTGGGAAAGTACCTCGGATACGGTAATAGAGAAGCGCCGTGATATTCGAGTGAACAACGAAAACAGAATCTTGCCAAGTAACACGATGGAATCACCAAGTCTTCATTTAGTGATTGAGCGTGGTCTAAGTGGCGGTACGACGATTGAGCAACAACATGAAGTGTGGCGTGATGAAGTCGCAACACAACTCATTCAACAGCGTTTGATCCGTGTACTCAGTGATGCCGCTGAACCTTTTCAATACGCTTATGCAGAGCCCTATTACTCTAACTATCAGCGTATGATGTCGGCAGGGATTTCGTTTGCACCAGATCGCCGCGAACAAATGCACCAGACTTTCATTCGTACCTTGGCGTCGTTGAGAGATTATGGTGCGACTCAATCCGAGTTAGATAGCGTTATGTCAAATTGGCAAGGTGAACTTGCAAATATTGATTCAGATTGGAGTCAGCGTAAGCCAAACAGTTACGCAGAAGCACGTGTTTTTCAAATTGGACAAGACAGTGTCAGCCAATCAAAAGAGAATTATGCCCAGAGTTTGGCAGAATTCATCAACAACGAGAATTTAGAGAGCATTAACACACAATTGGATGCCTTGTTATCTCAGCAGCCAAGCTTTTTTATTGGTTTGGGGAAAAGCGAAACGTCAGAACAGTTCAATGGTGTATTTGCCGCTCTAAACAGTGCCTATCTTCAAACTGGCGAAAAACCGTTAGAGATGTATGACAAAGTGGATGGATTCTTAAAGCCTACCCAGGAAGGCAGCATCACGAGCATGCGTCAGGAAGCGGGTGGTTTTCAAGTCTATACGCTATCAAACGGTGTCGAAGTGTGGTTCCAAAAAGATACTAAAGCGGGTGGTCGAGCGTATATTTACTATGCGAGCCAAGGTGGTAAAGCCGCTGTTGATCCGACGTTGTATGCCGCTTATGAAATCGCAGCAACAACGGCAATACGCAGTGGGTTAGGGGCATTTTCTGGTTCAGAGCTAGATAGCTACTTACGCAAAAACAACATTGCGCTTGGCGCGATGCTTGATGCGACCAGTCACGGAGCGCAAATTACGGCGCCAAATACGCACCTAACCGATGCTTTGAATGGACTATACAACCTAGCGACGGAGATTAAAGTCGACGAGCACCAGATGGCGGCAGCGAAGCAAGAGTTTAAACAGCAGAGCGGCGCTTTTTTTGAATCACCGATGGGAAAACTGATTCAAAAAGCAAACGGCAATTCTTATTTGCCGGGGAGTCGTCATCGTATAGTGTCCAGTGATGATGTTGAACAAGTGACTTCCGAGCAGATACTAGCGGTGCATGAGCAACTTTTCAAAACCAATGATGGTTTTAAGATGGTTATTGTTGCAAACGTAGAGCCGGAAGAAATTACACCACTTTTGCGTAAGTATGTGGCCTCTATCGAAATGAAACCTAGTCGTTCGATTGATTATCGCGTTGCGTTTAACCCGGAAGTGCCGGAGCGAACTGTGGTTGCGGATGGGCATGAACCTTCATCGTTGTATGTAATGCGTTTGACTAATACGAGCGATTACCAACGTACGGCAAGAGACACGGTTATCGAAGATATTTTGCAACGTATTAGTAATGCGCGTGTTTTGGATATTGTGCGAGAAGAGTCTAGCCTTGATTACAGCCCGAGCATTTACACCATGACACAAGATCGCGAACCCATCTCTGATTGGCTCTTGGAGTCTCAAGTCGAGCCCGAAGACGTGGCTCTTTTAGAGAGTAAACTGGGCAAAGTGTTTGATGATTTAGCGTCAAATATTACCCAAGAAGAAGTGGATACGGCCGCGAAACAACTGGCAGTCGCGATGCAAGGATTGGATGATAACCCAGCACAGAGATCATGGGCATATACTCGTTATTTGGTGCATGATTACGGCGTCGATGTGTTACTTGACGTTGAGAAAGTGGCTAAAAGTGTGACGTTAGATGAAGTGAAAGCGCATGCAAAATCAGCTTTTGGCCCACAAGCAAAACGCTCGGTGATGGTTTTAAATCCGGCCGAATAATCACGTAGTTTCTGACGAAAATCGTGGCAATAGTAATAAAAAGACGGCGTGAAAGCCGTCTTTTTTAAGCACTTTAATCAAAGCTTTTATGCTGATTTACGCGAAAGTCGCTTTTCATTGTTGGTGTTGTTTTCTTTTGTGATCGCACTGTCTTGAGCCTTACCCTTTAACGTTACCACTTCCTTTTCAGGTAATTCGGCTGCTTCACCAAAGAATTTGCCACCAGGTTCAATGCTGAGGTTATTGCTCCAGATCCTACCGCTTACGCGTCCCTTGGCAAGCACTTGAATGTGTTCTGCGTGACAGTTTCCGTCCATCATGCCGTTAATGATCAGCTGTTTAGCGTAAATTTCACCGTTTACTCGCCCGCTTTCTGCGACAACGAGAGTGCCTTCCACGTTAATTTGACCATCGACGATGCCATCAATCTGGACATCGTTTTCTACTTTGAGTTCTCCGCTAAGAGAACAGCCTTTGGCGATGAGAGTTGAAGCTGCTGAGCTACTCGTTGTTCCACTGTTTTGATTAAAGATTCCCATCGTATTCTTCGCTCCTTAGTAAAAATGTCTTCGAAATCATTAAGGCTCCAATCGACAAATGGTTTCGGATTCAGTGCTCGCCCAACAAATCGCACCTCGTAATGCAGGTGAGGGCCAGAAGAGAGCCCACTGTTGCCGGAAATTGCAATCAGCTGCCCTTTTTTGACGAACTGACCACTTTTTACTTTGAACGCTTTCAAGTGCGAATAAGAACTCGAAAAACCGAAAGAATGTTGTAGCCTGAGGAAGTTACCAGAGCCTTTATTACTGCGGCGGGTGACTTCCACTACCCCATCGGCAGGGGCATAAATTTTGGTGCCGATATTTACGGCAAAATCGAGCCCACGATGCATCTTGGCAACTTTTGTCACCGGATGGATACGCTTACCGAATCCGGAAGATAGTCGTACGTTGCCGACTGGAGAGCCACTTGGTATTTGGTTTAATAACACCATGCGAACGTTTGAGGTTATCGCTGCTGCATCGAGCCTAGCATCCAAGTTATTTGTCGAGGTATGTTCTCCAACCCCAAGCACTTTCTCTAATTCACCCAAACGTTCCGAAACAAGTTGTACCCGTTCTTCCCGTTCTGAAAGGTCATTTTCTAGCTCTGATTTAAGTGTTTTCAGTGTGCTGAGCTCTTCACCCATGGTGCGTGAATGCTCTGTCAATTCAGCTTGTTTTAACGCTGCATTATCAACGCGAGTGTACAAGTGATGAATTAAGATTACGGTCGCGGCCAGAGCAACAACAAAAAAAACGAAAAACGTTTTTATGTTGCGTTGCATCCTTTTACTGAAGTACCAATGTCTTGAGCCATTGATAGTTGATATAGAGATCGTCAACTGGTCTTTCATCGTCTTCTATTGCTCGTATTTGGTATACGTCTCGTCACTGAGTTAGTAGGAATGTAAGGAAAACGAGTAGGGACCGCCAGAGGCAAATTGGAAAGAAGTGTCAGGTCGTGAGGCGTTTTCAGATATTAGATAAAAGACTCAATAAAGATTTAATATTCTGCTGATTTTGGTCGTAATTACTCCAAATCGCTTCATTTAACTGAATATTATGATTTTTAAGGCGGTTATCCGAGAAATTGGATTGTGAATATTGCCAATAGCATCCGCACGCAATTCAACTTACTTCACGGTTTGCCTTATAAATGTTGGATAATTTATCAAACCGACATTCATTACATCGATAACTTGTTTATGATAGCGGTTGATATAAAGCACTATTCATTGGCTTTAAACCTAAGCGTTACATTTCGTTTAGGAACACATAACTATGACAACGGAGTTGGTCGTGAAAAAACTACTATTGGCTACAGCAGTGGTCGCAGCAGCAGGGGGCGCTGGCTACCTGTACCAAAACAATACTACCGCGAGTGATGCAGGCTCACTGTTAACGCAAGTTCCTGCAGATTCACTTATGGTGACGTATCAGACAGAACCTTTTAACCATTATAAATACATGAACGCATTCGGTACGGCGAATCAAGGCTCGATTGCAGAACTTTTTGCCGATGAACCACTGTCTCCACAACAGCAGTTTGCAGTTAACTTATTCGATGGGTACCTAGAGAGTGCTGCGTCGCCAGAAACATTAAAAGCTTATTTGGGCACCGGGGAAAACATTAATCCTGTGTTGTACACAATTGGTATGGTACCGGTGTACAAAGTGGATATTGAAGACCCTGCCGCGTTATGGAAAACACTGGATCATGAAGAGCAGATGAGCGGCGCTAAGCATGAGTTGGTTAAGCTTGGTGACGTCGAGTATCGTCGTTACGAGATGACTGATTCAATTGACCCGCAGGACGGTATTGGCTTGGTTGTAGCCGTGGTTGATAACGTGCTTACGTTAACGGTTGATGTTCCGCAACTGGGCGTTCAAAACCCGATTAAAATGGCATTAGGGCTTGAAGCACCAAGTCAAAATATTGCTGACAGTGGACGCCTTGAGGCGTTGCAAGCCAAATACGGTGAAAACAACAACTCTTTTGGTTACTTTGATCATCGCGAAGTGATTAAAGGTTTGACGACGAAAGATGGCAATATGTTTGCTCGTCAAATCAGCACGTTGGATGCAATAGATCCTGAACCAACTATTGAGGAAATGCGTTCACCAGCCTGCCATACTGAGCTCACTCAAGTTGCAGAAAACTGGCCTCAGTCCGTCGCGTTTGCAGAATACAAGATGAAAGGCGATCAGGCGTTCATTAAAGGTTCTTTTGTTGTTGAGTCCAACAATAAAGTGATTCTAGATGCGCTCAAGTCGATTCGTGGTGTATTGGCAGAGTCTAAAAGTGATAAGAGTTTCTTTAGTATGGCGCTTGGTTTAGACATTAATACGCTAGCGCCATCGATTGGTCAGATTTGGGCTGACTTGACTCAGCCTCAATACCAATGCTCTTTATTGACACAAATGCAGCAAGAGATGGGCGGCCAGAATCCAGCAGCCGCTGTAAGCATGGGGTCAGGCATGGTTAATGGCCTTAAAGGGTTAAGCCTGCAAATGTTTGATATCAAAGTAGATACTAATGCTCAGCATGGTGAAGTATTTAGCCAGCTAGATGGTATGTTGTCTCTTTCTGCCAATGATCCAATGATGCTTATTCAAACTGCGCAAATGTTCGTTCCTGAACTTGCTCAATTGCAAATTCAACCGGATAACCAACCTGTTAATGTCAGTGAGCTATTAGAAATGCATACTGGCATGAAGGTGGACGTGTTTGCTCGTCTAAACGAAAACCATTTCACCCTTTACAGTGGTGATAGTGCTGCGGAAGCAAGCAAAGAAGTGATGGCGCAATCACTTTCTCCAAATGGCTTGTTCAGCTTTGATTTTGATTCAGAGCGTATTTTGGAAGTGTTAGAGAGTGCGTCGTCAATCACTGGGGAGCCGGTTCCGGATGATGTTGTCAAAAGCTTACAAGGCGAGCTTGTTGGTGGTATGACGATGGACGTGACAGACCAAGGTATTGGTTTTGAGTTTGATTACCGTGGTGCAACTAAATCTGTAACGGTTGCACAGCAGTAACACGTTGCGTAGAAAAAGGCGGCGCAATGCCGCCTTTTGTTATTATGTACCGTATTAAAAAGCGAGTGGGAAGAACGACGCTTACTCATCTATTTGAGGATGAGAGTATTGCTGATATTCAGGTAACTCTTTTCTTAAGTTACTAAATGTCGCCCATGCACTTTCTTTTGAAAGTTTGTTGATCAGCCAGTTTGGCAATAGACCTCCGGGATCAGCAAACGCCTTGTATTCCACGAGTGTTGTATCGTTTGTGAGTTTTTGTAACTCCCAAGTCGCATCAACCGAGCGAATTCGAACATAACCATTTTGTTCAGCAAGATATGAGTCAGGTGCGCTTTTGATTTCTATCGTGAATCCCAGCTCATCGACCCAGTACTTTGAGTAGGTGACCATATCCCGATTTTTGGCAGGCCATGGCGCTTTAAACTGGGTGTAAACGATGTTCTCGGTGGCCGATATTTGATTTAAAACCCGGCTATGACTGGCATTGTCAATCCAGTTCGGGATATTGTCACTGTCTTCCAGTAGCGTTAAAAATGCACCATAGCTGGTGGGTGTGAACATCCGGGCACGGATCTCAACTAAACCGTCACTATGTTCTCGGGAGTAAATTGTGATTCCATTCTTGTCACTCTCGAACTGCCAGTTCTCGTTGGCGCTCGCATCAGTACCAGCGGATATCAATGTGGCGAGTGTTAAGGCGCCAATTCTTAAATGCAACATCATGTTAGTATCCGCCAACTTTTCCTAAATTTAAGTTTATACGATTTGTCGTAACTATAAGGACAATAGTATGTTTTTTGTTATCGTTCTGAAGGTTGCTCTGCACTGAAGCCACGTTGAATGTTGGTGAAGGTAAGCGATGCAAATATTACGATAACGATCGCTAGATGCCATGCTTGACTCAATCCAAGCTGTACCAGAGTTAAGCTGACCAATGAGGAGACGACCATTTGTCCACCACCAGACATTGCCGCTGCGGCACCTGCTTGCTTTTTATAAGGTTGCATTACCATCGCTTGTGCACAAGGTAGGGCAATACCATTCCCCAAGATCATTAATAGCTGTCCTAGCATCAGAAATAGAGGCTCAACAGGACAGAAAAATAACCATATTGCGGCAGCGAGGTGAAGAAATGGGGTGCAGAGCAGCATTTTTTTATTGCCAATAATTGGCCTTACTCGGTTACAAATCGTGGTACCACATAACATACCCAAAGCGGGAATGAGCGCCCACATCGCGTATTGAGCGGAGGTCATGCCAATTTGATCTTGCATGATAAATGGCATCACAGAGACTGTCGTAATCATTAAGCTGAAGTTTAACCAACTGATACTGGTGAAACTCATAAAGTAACGAGACGTAAGTAAGCTCTTGTATTGGAGTAACATTTTTCGGGGTGACGGAATGACAGAACGTTTTGTGATGGTTTCTGTGAACTTAAAGGCGATGATTACCCAAGCCAGCGAGACATAGCCCAACAGAGAAATAAACACCATACTCCAACCGAAGTGGAAGTTGATAAAGCCGCCAATCACAGGTGCAATAAGTGGCGTGATTGAAGCCGCCATGGCGATGTAAGACATTGCCACTGGGAGTTCATCCCCGCTAAATCTATCTCGAGTCGACGCCCTCGCGAGTACCGCGCAGCATCCTGTACCTAACCCTTGTAAAAAGCGCCCCATCACCATCCCTGTAAATGTGTCACTGAAGAAAATAATCATCAGCAGACCAGACATCGCGATGAGTAAACCGGTAAGTAATACTCTTTTTCGTCCTAAAGCATCTGACACTGGCCCGTAGATAAATTGAGAGGGGCCAAAGCCGAGCAAATAAATACTCACAAGTAGTTGAGCTTGGTCGAGGGAGATGGAAAAGTCTTTTGCTATCCATGGCAAAGAGGGCATGACTAGCCCCATGCTCAACTGGCCAACGCTAATAATAAGACAGGCGAGTAGTATAGTATGAAAGTTGATTGGGCGACTCATGACTGGTCTCCATTCAAACAACCTTTTTGGCGTCGTGATCTTAAGCCGCCTTCGTCATCCACTTCATTTAGCTTTGCTTTGACCCGCTTCACAGTCGATAGACTGACTTCGCATTTCTCTGCTACGTTTTGCAATGTGTAGCCTTCTAGCAGTAACGTTGCGATCTGTTGGTGTTTGGTTTTGTTTGCGGGGCGGCCGCGAAACTTCTGTTTCCATAATTCTGGCTGCTCTTTAATGGCCTGTCGCCCTTGCTCTGCGGCAAACAGGCGATGTTCAGTCTGCACTTTCCCATATCCAGATAACACTGTGAGTAGTGTTTGAGTTTGAACAGAACCTGGCTCAAAAGTTAGTGATTCACATACGGTTTTCAATGTTACCCCTTTATCGAGTAGCATTTTTATCGTGTTCAATGCTTGACTAAAGTCGCGACCAAATGCGGTCAGCCACCAGAGCACAATCGTATCCCCAGCTCTGACGGAATCGAGCAGTCGTAAGAATGCCTCTCTCTCGGTTGGAGGCATGCAACCACGAACCTTATCCTCAAAATGCTGAGCTTCGGGCGCAAAAGCTTTTAGAGTATTAAGGTGCTCTTGGTAAGCTCGATTTTTTGGCGAATAACGAGTGTAAAGATACGTGGTCATAAGGATTATGAGCCTCTTTTTTTGGTTCATATAGTGTGATGGCTCATAAATATACATGGGTTCATTAATGCTTACAACACTAAATGAGCCGTTTGGGTGTCAGAGGCAAATAAAAAAGCCAACCGAATGGCTGGCTATAGCTATTTAAGCTTTTGTTGTCTGGCGCTCGATTAACTTCACTGGCACCATCATTTTTACTAGGCTGCCGTTTTTCGTATTAATTTGATCAACAATGATCTTCACGCACTCGCGAGCGAGGCGACGGAAATCCTGGCGGAATGTGGTTAGTTGATAGCTCAACCATTCTGTCTGAGGAATATTATCAAAGCCAATGACTTGTAAGTCCTGAGGAATGCTCAACCCGCATTCTATACGGGCGATATCCATGACCGCCATAGCAAGGTTATCGGTTGCACAGAACACCGCTTCAGGCCGATTTTTGTCTGCCAGTATGGCACGGACTTTATCAAGTGAGCTCGCGTAGTCATAACTGGCTTCAATGATGCGTGGCGTCTTGCCGGTTAGGTCTTCAAATTCAGAGCAGAAGCCGCTTTGGCGTTCGTCATTCGTAAAGGTTGGCACTTCTCCCGTCAAATAAACCGCGTTCTTCACGCCACTTTTGTGCAGAAGTTGCGCGGCTTGTTGGCCTGCTTCGTAGTTGTCACTGATAACGTAGCTACTCCTAGTACCTTCAACAACTCGTGCGTATTGAACAATTGGGATATTAAACTCTTCACATTCTTCATAAAGGGACTTATTGAAGGTTGCGGAAGCGGCAATGACACCATCGACGCGATACTGGAAGATATTTGGGATTGAGTGGCCCTCTTCTTCATCCACTTGCCATGGAATCAATACGGCAGAATAACCTTTTTTCTGTAACTCACTGGAAATTAATTGCAGTGTTTTCATATGGATAGGGTAATCCGCATCAGGAAACACTAAACCTATCAATTTCGATTCGTTTGTGGTCAGGCTACGTGCAAAGGCGTTAGGGCGGTAGTTAAGGGCTTTAGCCGCTTCAAAGACTTTTTGCTTGGTCTTTTCGGATACTGAGCTACCCGGAACAAACACGCGCGATACAGTAGATTGAGAGACGCCTGCCATCTTTGCCACATCTTTTGATGTGACTACGTGTTTAATTGATTTCATGAATAAAACTTAGTTGCCAGTAATTGAGGTCATAAGACTAGCATAAATAGGTACGTATTCATAAATGTTCTAACGGGTATCCTAAGTAGAATAATGGCTTTGGAGTATTAAAAAGCAAAATGTGGGTTAACCCATTCGATTTGCTTTGAGCTAGCACTAGATCTAGAGCGTAGATACTGTCCGTTTGTTAGACGTACAGTATCTACGTAAAGAACATTAATTTGCTTGTTTGACTGCAACTTTACGTTTCGGGGAGAGGAGTGAATACCCCATGTATCCGATGCAAGCGGTAGCGACAAGAATAGAGCAGCCACGCATAAAGTTAATCAGCATAGGAGCGTTGTCGGTAAACGCGTTGATCCCCCAAAGCATCACGAGAGAGAATACAAACATCACTAGTAAGCCATAACATGGAGCATCGATTTTGCCGGGAACGACATACCAACCATCTTCCTTGATTGGTTTATTTAGACGAGCATATTCCGCTTGCTGGCCTTTCACTGTGTAAAGATGCATTTCATCTTGTTTACCCGTCAGGAGAAGGCTAGCAATGTAAGCGACAACGGCATTCACAAGGACGCCAATCACGCAATACCAAGGCCACGCAATATCGGTCGCAACGGCTACATACCAGATCACCAAGAAGCTAGCAGCAACGCCAATTAACAAGCCTTTTTCCGTAATGTGTTTTGAGTAGAAACCAAGGACGAACATACAGAAGCTCGCACCGACAAAGTAAGAGCCTGCCTTACTCAGCACTTCCAGTACCGAGCCTGTGCTGGTGGCAAACATGATCGCTGGAATGATGACCAAAATCGCCCACGCCACCGTGAAGAAACGCGATACCTTTAAGTAATGCTCTTCCGACTCGTTTTGCTTGTAGAAGCGTTTGTAAAAGTCAGCCACAGAAACGGTCGCCATTGAGTTAAATGCGGAATCGAGACTCGACATACTTGCCGCCAGAATCGCAGCGGCAATGATGCCCATCAAGCCTGGCATTCCATATTCACTCGCATAATGAAGAATGATGGTGTTGCCGTTTTCGAACTCTTTACCGTCGTAATAAGCGTTGAACAGGACGCCAAGCAAGATAAAGACAAAGTAAATAAAGAAGGCCACGTAGCCCATCATCAGCATTGCCTTTTTCGCATCGCCCATGTTTTTCGCGGCCATACATCGTTGGACCATCATCTGGTTACCGCCATACACGGTGGTGTGGAACATCGTCATTGCGATAACACCAGCCCATACCGTCGTTACTTGGCTTAGGTCAAAACTTGTCTGTAGGGCATCGGTCATTCCTTTCGCTTTGAGTTCTGCCATGACCTCCGTCATTGGAGCAGGCATGCCATTCCAAACGGCTTCAATGATGATGAATGCGCCAATAAATAAGATTACTGCTTGAATCACATCGGTCCAAATGACAGCCGCGATACCGCCCATTACGGTGTAGATAAGGGCAATTGCAGTGACGATCATGATGCAGTACATCACGTCGATACCAGTAATGAACTCTAAAATCATTGCTGTCGCGTAGAGTACGGCTGCCGAGCTCAACGCTTGTTTGATAAGGAAGATAAACGACAAAGTCAGTCTTGAAGCCTTACCGAAGCGTCGTTCTTGATACTCGTAGATGGAGGTTAAACCGCTGTTGTAGAAAAACGGCATAAACACAGCCACGATGAAGAAGATCACCAGCGGATAATTGAGGTGAATCGCGATAACCGACAGGCCTTCTTTGTAAGACCAAGCTGGCCCGCCAAGGAACGACATGGCACTCACGTAAGTACAAACGACAGAAATACCGATCGCCCACCAAGGGATGCTCTTATCACCCAAGGCGAATTGGCTAGCTGAAGTGACTCGCTTTCCAATTACCGCCCCCAGTACTAGCGTGAGGGCGATGTATCCCCCAAGGATGCTCCAGTTAAGTGCGCCAAACTCATGCATAATTAGGTCCTTCTAACTGTTCTTTCATTTGTGCAAACACGTCATAGCCAAGTTGCAGTAGGATATGAACGATGTCGATCGCCACCCAGTTTTCCTTCAGTAAATCGCCTTCGCGTCGCCAAATGTCCATAACGCGAAGTTCGATGTGTTTTCCTGTCGGGGCGAGACCGAGCCAGCCACTGTGACCAGTGTGAGTACCATGCATATGTGGCCAACCACCTGTGGATACGTAGTCATTTTTGGCCAAAAAATTGACCTCAATATCGACACTTCGGTCAGGGAACGCAAACACGAAAGGGGCTTGGTGGTGGTTACGGAAACCTTTGATACCGCGCGTAGTACCAATACCAGCAGGGCCGTACCACATGAAGTCATTGTGCCAGTAGTTTTCAAGATCCATCGAGAAAAGATCTTTGCCATCAAAACGACCCAAGCAAGACAGCATATCTTCAACCAGCTGGGCGCTCTTTTCACTTTCTTCCAAAGACACAACAGAATGTTGGATACCATTAGAAGTCGCAGGAGAAGGGACCAACCCATCGTGGCCTAAGCTCTTTCTAAGAGGGTTGCTTCCAGCTTGATTCATCGCATCGATGAAGTCTGGAATCATGTATGATTCGGTGATTTGTTCGTTCTCCACACACACCATTTCGGTGTAACGTAAGTAGAGTGTTTTCCCTGTTGCTGGGATGCCAAACAGTGGCTGTTCAAACGTACCGATAAAGTAACCAGTAGAGTTGTACCAAGTGCGGCCTTCGTATTCGCCGTGCATCACAATCATTGGTCGGCGCTCGGCATCAGGTAAAGCATTAACAAGTGGTGAGAGGAAAGATTCGTGGGTTGCATCTGGGCCATTAAGATCGTTCACAGGGTGCGCCACGCACCATTTTACGTCAGGGTTCAAAGTTTGCAGAGCGGCCTGTTTTTGCTCGATGTCTGCGGCTTTGAAGTAGTTCTGGTAGAACTGTTCGATGATGTTGAGTGACATGTTGCTTCCTTACTGTCTGTGATTTTAATAAATAGTGTTTAGTCAACCGTTAGCCTTGCTGAAGCAGGATTTGCTTCCAGATTGCGGTCTCGTCAAACAAAGTGAATTCGCGACGAAGACCCCAAGGGCCAAACTCAGCGTGGCTGATCCCCATGATGTAAACTTCTTTTCCTGAAGGCTTACCAAACATCCCATATCCCTCATGCTTACCGTGCAAAGACCATCGAATTGCCGCGCGTGGTGACATCATGTCGTCATCTCGGCCAATACGATGGTGAACGGTAAATTGAGCATTTGGGAAAGACGAACGAAGTGCCATCCAAAAATGATCGACTTCCGAGTGTGATAGGGCAGTTTGACCTCCAGTGTATTCGCCGATGCAAGCGCGGTCGTACTCTTTCGGTACTATAGAGAACTCGGCATTCATAAGGCTTCTGAGAATTGCTTCATAGCGCTGACCATATTCGTTGTCGTTGCCTACGCCCAAATAAGGTCCAGGAATGTCGACTTCAGGTGTGAACGGAAATGGGCTTGATTCCACGCCACCTTCAAATTCGATTTGTTGGCGTGCAAACTCTTCTGACATCATACCCAGTTGTTTCGCGATATCGGCTTGATCGCGAACCAACCATTCGTCATTGATTTGGTTATTGATAGCGTGGCAATCTGCGATAATACGGAAACGAAGTTTGCGGTTCGAGGCTTGCCCGTAGAAGCCGTTGCCACTGTGTGTTGCAGTAGAGATGATTCGATGAGAAGAAAGCATGCCTTGTTCCGGGGTGCCTGACCAAATGACGTCTTCGCCATATAGCGTGCGATCGGGAAACTCGGCCAGTGTCGCCATTGTTGCACTGATCACCCCTTCGTTTCCTTGAACGATAGAGAGTGGAGTACGCACAACAATGTCGGGAGAGTAGTAGTGTTCTAAGGTGTTTAAACCTCGGTCTTCCCAAATCTCTTTTGTGATACCAAGAATGTAGTCGGGAAAATCACGCCACTTTTCATCGAAGCCAACCATGGCCATAAATCACCTCCGTAATTGAATAATTATGTTTTAATTTTGTTTTTGATTACGTATTCAAAATATATCATGTTGCCATTTTGTCAACGGATTGTTTTTCGATTGTTTAAATAGCGTGCTGATGATCAGGTTTTTAACAATTGAGCGGAAAATAAACTAAAAAAGTACAGGCGAGATGGAAGCTATCTCTTATCGAGACGTGTTAATAAGAAAGGAGGTCAAAGTTTTTTGTATGAATTTTCTAATATATTATTGTTTTTTAATCGTTTAATTTATTTTGCTCTGTTTGAATGGAACCAAATGATTAAGCCAAAACTGATAATCGTGCAGCTCAAGGCTCCCAAATGGACTTTATCGCTAATATTCAGCTATTTTGGTGTCAATTATCCTAATATCTTTCAGTTTTTCCTTTTGCATACGAATGCTTAAAGGGTTTTTTATTAAATCGGAAGTAGATAACGAATAAGCCACTAGAAAGGTGTTTATCTAGTGGCTATAACAGTCATAAGCGTCCTATGAGTGCAACGATCAGGATAAAAGCGCAGGTAATGATAGCGAGATGGCAGGGATGAAGGTAATCAACATCAAGGCCACTATCATTGCTCCAATCCAGCCCATAATGGCTTTAGAGAGCGACTCTATCGGTACTTTGCCTACCTGACTTGCCATAAACAGGTTGGCACCCAGAGGAGGCGTAACAAAGCCAATGGCCAAGTTCACGATCATCACGATCCCAAAATGAACGGGGTCCATGCCGAGTGCTGACGTAATGGGTAACAGAATTGGCGTGAGAATAACAATGGCTGCCAGCGTTTCCATAAAGGTACCGACAAGCAACAACAGGACATTGATGCAAAGCAGTATCAGAAGTTTGTTTTCAGTAATCGATAGAATGAACTGAGCAATCTCGGCCGGTAGACGTTCTAGGGTCAATATGCGGCCAAACGTCACGGACGCACCCACAATGACGAGTACTGCGCCAACTAGCAGTGACGACTCTAGAATGATTTTCACAACTTGCGCTGGTTTGAGCTCTTTATAAACAAACATGCCAAAGAATAAGCCATAGAGCACACCAATGGCGGCTGATTCGGTAGGTGTGAAGATACCGGAATAGATACCGCCGAGAATGATCACGGGGAGTAGCATTGCCCAACTGGCTTCTTTTAGCGCATCAAGACGCTCTGCCCAGGTCGCTTTGTGCTCGTTACCTGTGTAGCCCCGCAATTTTGAGACAATTAGACAATAGCCGATCAATACCATACCGACGACCAAGCCAGGAATGATGCCCGCCATGAACATCTTAGTTACCGAGACTTCAGCTGTGATCGCGTAGACGATCATCACCACAGAGGGTGGAATAATGACGCCAATTCCGCCGGAAGAGGCTATCAAGGCACCGGCAAAGCTGCGGTCGTAGCCTTTCTTCACCATCGAGGGAATCATCGTCAGGCCGATAGCGGCAACAGTGGCAGACCCCGTACCAGAGATGGAAGCGAAGAACATGCACGCCACAATGGCGACGATGCCAAGCCCACCAGTAAAGTGGCCAAAGAAGACCTCCGCCACGTGTAATAATCGTTTTGAGATCCCTCCTTGGCTCATAAGGTTACCTGCCAAGGTAAATAGAACGACGGCGAGGAGAGGGAAAGAGTCGAGCCCTGTTACCATTCCTTGGACTAAAAACTCGATGTTAAGAAACGGCAGACTGAGTATCGCGACCATACTGGCTGCCGCCAGAGCAATACCGACCGGAACGCCAATGAGCAGAAGCAGACCAAAGCTGCTAAACAAAAGTGCAGACGTCATGCGTTAAACTCCAATAGTCGGTTAGAAGTACGGTACTTTGCTTTGATATGGCGATAGCGTTGGCGAGAAAAGCGAACTCGTTCATTGCTGGTGGAGCACGCGTTCACACGTTGATAAATGCTTGTCACTAGGCGCGCGCAGCTTAATAGTGCGCAAACTAAAACAGAGGCATACAAACACGCAATAGGAATTTCCATTGCGGGTGCAATCTGACCGAGTTGCAGGCTGCGATTGATCACCTTAAATCCAAACCAGGCGACAGTGGCACTAAAGGCAAGGTAGATAAGATCAGAAACAATCAAACTGAATTGCGTCCAATTGCCCGGAAGTTTATCGATGAACACACGAATGCGGATGTGTCGATCATCTCGGATACAATAGCTGATGCTCAGGTACATCGCCCATACGAATAAATAACGTGCCAGCTCTTCAGCCCACGCGATCGTTGCGTCAAATAGGCGTAGTGTGATTTGCAAGCACAGTAAAGTTGTCATCGTCGAGATCGCGATAACGATAAGGGTAGGTTCTAGGTATTTGTCTAGTAAGCGAAACCACTTCATGTTCACCTCCAAAACGAGAAAGCACGACCTGTTGCCAGATCGTGCAAAAGAGTGGGAGTTATAAGCGTTCTATCTCGGCAATCACGTTGTCAAACAAGTCTTCACCTGTCTTGCTACGCAGATCTTGGTACACGGCTGCATTCATTTTTTCTTTCATGATGCTGCGTACCTCGTCTGGGACGATGTTAACCGTCATGCCTTTTGCTTCGAGCTCTTTGATTACTTCTTGGTTTTGCTTAGCGGCGAGCTCACGCTGTTTTGCGATGGTTTCTTTGCTTACTTCACTGATCAGCGCTTGTTGTGCGGCCGGCAGTGAATCCCAAAACGATTTGTTCATGAATAACACGTAGTTGGTGTATATATGGTTAGTTAAAGAGAGGTACTTTTGTGCCTCGTAAAAACGTTCGGCATAAATAGAGTAGATAGCACTTTCTTGAGCGTTAATCAGGCCTTGTTGTAACGAGGTGAAAATTTCTCCCCAAGACAGAGGTGTTGGCGCAGTACCAATAGATTTCCACGCGCTTATTTGAGTGGGGTTAGATGCCGAGCGAATCTTTAGCCCTTTCAGGTCCTCAATACTATCAATTGGCTGTTTGTTGTTGGTCACGCTACGAAAGCCGACCTCCATAAAGCCAAGTCCATGAAAGCCTTTTGATTCCATAGCATTCAACAATGGTTGTCCGATCTTCTCACTGTCGAGCGCTTTGTGTGCTTGCTCTTCGCTATCAAAAAGGTAGAACACGTCGAGCACGTTAAACTCTGGGACGTAGGGAGAGAGTAAAACTGACGCACCAAACGTCATTTGTAAGTTGCCTTGCTGTACTAGTTCAGTCGTCTCACGCACATCGCCTAGTTGTCTTGCCGGATAGATTTCAACTTCTATCTCACCGTTTGAGCGAGCTTCCACTTCTTGTTCGAAATAGAGCATTGCTTTGTGTACGGGAGAGGTTTCTTGACTGTCATGAGCAAGACGAATAACACTGGTTGCAAACGTATTCATACTGCTAAATGCAAGCCCCAGTGCGGTAAGTGAAGTAAGGATTACTTTCTTCATCGTTCTTCCTTGTTTCTGGTATGACCTGCCATTGGCATTCGTCGGCAAGTCACACAACTTTTTATGTTTTTATAAATTAGTTGAGCAATTCATATCCATTTTGCATACGAATCCAAAATAAAACATTAAAGTAACAAGTCAATAACAAGATTGATGAATTGATGAGGAGTTAAATAACGATTGGTGAAAATTTAATCGTGATCACAGAAAATGCCTTACTCGAAAGCAAGGCATTTTGTTTATGAAGAATGAATAAAAATGGATTTATTAAATGGTGCTACTACGTTCGATCAAGGTGCCTTGCTCGAAAAGGTATTCGCCAGTTGCATCCAGGTTGCCGTTGATTCGATTCATCAAATCTTCAACCGCTCGTTTAACAATTTTGTCGACTGGTTGAGCAATGGTGGTCAAATCATAGCTCGGCCATGCAGACATCGGAATGTTATCTACACCCATCACAGAGAAGTCTTGGGGGATCTTTGCTCCGGCTTGTCGCAAGCCATCCATCACACCCATGGCGAGGATGTCGTTTGCACAAAAAATTGCATCGGGTTTACTGGTATGTGACAAGATTTCTTTCGCCGCTTCTAGGCCAGCTTCAAAACTGTATTTGGCTTGAATAAAGGTCGGGGATGGAGCGCCGAGTTCTTGCAGCTTTGAAGAGAAGCCAAGCCAGCGCTCTTCACTGGTCATTGAACCTGCATCACCACTGATGTAAGCACATTGTTTTGCGCCTTTCTGTGTTAAATACTCAGCTGCTTGTTGGCCCGCTAATCGGTTATCAATACCAGAGCTGTTGGCATTAATGCCTTCGGCATAACGGTTGATCAGGCTTAAGTGAACGCCAAACTTTTCGCATTGGGCAAACGCGCGTGAAGTTAAACGGCTGGTGGCGATAACGAGTCCGTCCACTTGGTATTCAATGGCGCGTGAAATGGCGAGATCGAGGTCGTCCTTGTCGATAGGGCAAAGCACAACTTGTCCGCCTCGCTTTTGAATTTCGACAGCCAAAGCACGAGATTGCATGTCGTACATTGGGTTTGATTCGCTATCTAACGCAATCGCCACTAAGCCTGAACGATTCGAAATCAGACCTCGGGCGATGGCATTCGGTGTGTATCCGAGCTTAGCTGCGGCATCCATCACCATTTTGCGTTTCTTCTCGCTAATACTCGCAGTCGGGCTGAATGCTCTAGATACCGTCGATTGAGAGACGCCGAGCATCTTCGCGACGTCGATCGAAGTTACTTTCGCTTTAATGGTGATACTCCTTATTTAAGGCCATTGAACCTGCTCATACGTGCTGAGTGTATGGGCTAGGGGATTTCTGTGTCTAGAGCATTACATTGATAAGGCGTAAATATCAGAGAAAACTCAAGAATTCATCACATTTCTCTCTTGTTGGAAGCCATCAATGATCATTTTGTGTTCAGACCCAACACAAAAGAAGCTAACGCCGAGTTCACGCCATTCCCGAGCTTGTTGAGCCGTCGAGACAAACATGCCAACAGGTTTATTGGCGGCTCTGGCCGCTTCGATTACTCGCATACTTACTTGTGCGACTTTCTCATCATGAACGCTATCAGCACCATAAGCGACAGTGAGATCAACTTGGCCAATGAAGAGCGCATCAATTCCTTCAACATTGGCAATCGCTTCAACATTTTCGACCCCTTGAGGGTCTTCAATCTGTGCAATGACAATCGTATTCGCACGGCTGTCTTTTAAGTGTTCAACCATGGGCTTAGTGGCGTATTGCGCTGCTCGACTGGAACCAGCATACCCTCGGCCACCTTCTCCGTAATGGCAGATTTTCGCCAGTTGCGTCGCTTGCTCAGCAGTACAAACATGGGGAATTTGTACACCCGCCGCGCCACAGTCAAGCGCGTTCAAAATGGTTGAAGGGGCGCTGTCTTGTACTCGTACCACGCACGCGAGGTCATTCGCTCTGGCCGCCATGATGCACAGATCAAGCGAGGAGCGATCGAAAGGTGCGTGCTCTGCATCCAGTACCACAAAAGGCAACTCTGCCAGTGCCAATACCTCGATAATGTGAGGATGAGGGGTTTTAACAAATGTACCTAATAGCGTTTCTTTAGTCAGACGTTGCTTAAAATTGCTCATAATTCTCTCCTTTGCAAAGGTATGCAAAAACTAACACGGTGAAATGTAAATGATGAGTAAAAATGATGTGATCTAAAACTCATTTTTGATTAAAAATTAAACTCAATCAAGGTCCTTATTACTTACTTTTATTTGTTTAAATTAATCAATACAAAGGCTTAAGGGTGGTTTTTTTGGTTTGTTGACTTAACTTGTCAAATATTAATTAAGTGTTTAATCTGATTTTGCATTCGTATCCAAAAGCATGAAAATAACCGTTCGTCAGCCTCAATGTTCAAGGAGAAACCCAATGGCACGCATTTTAAAAAACGGAATCACTGAAGAAGCATCAGCATCAAACGACGCAAAAGTGCGTCAGATTGTTGAAAACATTCTTGCTGATATTGAATCGAAAGGTGATAGCGCTGTACGTGAGTTGTCTGAAAAGTTTGATAACTGGTCGCCGGAGCAATTCCGCCTGTCAGAAGAGCAAATCCAAGCCTGTGTGGATGCGCTTGATGAATCGACTCGTCATGATATCGAGTTCGCTCAGCAACAAGTTCGAAACTTTGCTCAAATTCAACGTGACTCAATGAAAGACGTCGAAGTAGAAACCATGCCTGGTGTGGTACTGGGGCATAAAAATATTCCAGTAAACAGCGTGGGTTGTTACATCCCTGGTGGAAAATACCCATTGGTTGCATCCGCTCACATGAGTGTACTGACGGCGAAAGTCGCGGGCGTAAAACGTGTTATTGCTTGTGCGCCTCCGTTTAACGGCCAGCCGAACGTCGCGATTGTCGCTGCGATGGCAATGGCGGGTGCGGATGAAATCTACTGCTTCGGTGGTGTTCAGGCGGTAGGTGCAATGGCTCTTGGTACAGAGACTATTGCGCCAGTCGATATGATTGTAGGGCCGGGTAACGCATTTGTGGCAGAGGCAAAACGTCAGTTGTTTGGTCGCGTTGGTATCGATTTGTTTGCAGGGCCAACGGAAACCTTGGTCATTGCTGATGAGAAAGGCTGTGACCCGGAATTGGCAGCGGCAGACTTGCTTGGTCAGGCTGAGCATGGTTACAACTCTCCCGCTGTATTGTTGACCAATAGCGAAACATTTGCGCAAGAGACCATCAAAGAGATCGAACGTCAGTTAACCATTCTCCCAACGGCTGAAGTTGCGGGTAAAGCGTGGGCAGATTACGGACAAGTGATTGTGTGTGATAGCTACGAAGAAATGGTGGAAGTGGCAGACGATATCGCTTCTGAACACGTTCAAGTGATGACGGAAGATCCTAAATACTTCCTAGATAACATGACCAACTACGGTGCCTTGTTCCTAGGTCGTGAAACCAACGTTTCTTACGGCGATAAATGTATTGGTACCAACCATACACTGCCAACGAAGAAAGCGGCGCGATACACCGGTGGTCTTTGGGTAGGTAAATTTATCAAGACCTGTACTTACCAGCGTGTAACGGAAGCTGCGTCGCTAAAAGTCGGTGAGTACTGCTCTCGCTTGTGTGCACTCGAAGGTTTCGCAGGTCACAAAGAGCAAGCGGATATTCGTGTACGCCGTTACAAAGGCAAAGTGGAAGAGGCGTAATATGTCGAAACTTGCCTTAGTCACAGGCGGCAGTGGCGGACTGGGTGCCGCCATTTGTCGCAAGCTAGCTGAATGGGGATATCGCGTAATTCTGACTTACAACAGTAATCAGAAAGCGGCCGAGGATGTGCTTTCTTCGCTGCCACGTAACGAGCATCTAGCATTCAAACTGAACGTGGCAGATTCTAGTGCGATTGAACAGCTTAAACATCAAGTCAGTGAAATAAGCGACAAGCTGGATCTGTTGGTCAACTGTGCGGGGATGACGAAATTCGTCGCGCACTCTGATTTGCAAAGCTTAGATGACCAGCTGTTTGACCAAATATTCCAAGTGAATGTTCGTGCGCCTTTTGCCATGGTTCGAGCGTTTGAGCCTTGGCTTAAGCAAGCCAATGGTTGTGTGGTGAACATTACCTCTATCGCGGCACAGACTGCGATGGGGAGCAACATTGCTTACTGTGCAAGTAAATCTGCCGCGGAGAACATGACCCGTTCTTTAGCTCGCGCTCTGTCTCCCGATGTTCGAGTTCTGGCTGTTGCTCCAGGGCTTGTCGACACTGAGTTTGTCAAAGGTTTGGATGACGCATGGCGTAATCAACAAGAACAATCCACACCGCTTAAGCGTTTAGCCAATGATGAAGAAGTCGCTCAAGCCGTGTACGCCGCAGCAGAAGTTTTGACCTTCTCGACAGGCAATACCATCGCGGTTGATGGTGGGCGACCTTTAGGTCTGTAACTAACAATTCAAAGGCTAGGTCCAAACAAGGACAACAAGGATTTACAATGACTCTACAATCTAAAATGAATAATAATCTGGTCCGCTACATGGAACTGATTCCGGGTACGAGTGCGTTTATTGATGCGCGCACGCCAGGCAGTGATCTGAAAGATAACTTCTGCATTATCGGTGCTGGGGTGGCAGAAAGCAGTCGTCAGCATGTTCATATTCGCGATACGGCGGGCTTTAACATTGGTGCCGCAGGCCAACCGCCGGGCATCAAAAATTCGTTGCACTCTCATCGCACCGCTGAGCTTTTCTTGGTGTTCAAAGGTCAGTTCCGTTTTTATTGGGGGAACGATGGAGAGCATGAGGCGGTGTTGTCTCACGGTGACGTCATCTCGATTCCAACCAATCTCTTCCGTGGATTTGAAGTGGTTGGCCGCGATTACGGCTTTATGTTCTCGGTACTTGGCGGCGACGATTCAGGTGGCGGCGTTATTTGGCATCCAAACGTTATTAAAGACAGTCAAGGTTATGGTTTATACCTCAAAGCCGATGGCACACTCGTGGACACCATTAATGGCGACCCGGTGCCACAAGAATCAGAATTGATGCCGCTGCTTACCGAAGAAGAGCTCGCGACCTTCGATACCTACACCGCAGAAGAGATGATGCCATTTGTCGCTCTGCAAAAAGATTATCGTGAAATCAAAGGCGATTTCGGCGGAAGCAACGTGAAACAATACGCCTTAACGGGTCATCCTTTGGCGAGTTATGACTTCCAAGTAAAGAGTGAAGATGAAGTGAGCATCATGGCTTATGAGCTTTCTGAAGGTGGCTCGATTCCTCAACACTGCCGAGAAGAAAAACAAGTGCTTATCAACTTTGATGGCGATACTGAAGTGGTCCTCACGCATCAAGGCGAACAAGCGAGTGTTGTTTTAACGCGCGGTGATGTGCTGAATGTTCCAGAAGGTGCGTCTTATTCACTGACGAACTTGCGGGGTAATAGTTTGACGTATTGCATTCTTGGCTCTGATCAACCAAAGCCGCTTGCAGGAGAATAAAATGACGCAACCCACCTCGTTAGTTTGGCTACCCGGACTACTTTGTGATGGCACATTGTTTGAGGATATCAACCGAGCGTTGCCAAGTTGGGTTGAGCCTTCATGCCCGACGCTGGCTTCATTGCCGTCAATGGAACAGCTGGCGCAGAGAGTGTTGCAAGACGCACCGCAGGAGTTTGTCTTGGGTGGCTTATCAATGGGTGGGATTCTTGCCTTTGAGGTGTACCGTCAAGCGCCAAACAGAGTCAAAGGCTTGATCCTCATGGATACCAATGCAGCAGATGAAAAGCCAGAGGTGACACAAAAGCGTGATGCACTGGTTAGCCGTGCGTTAAGTGGTGAGTTTGAACGCATTACGGCTGACACTCTGATGCCTGTGCTGATTCATCCAAGCCGTTTGCAAGACAAAGCGTTAACTGAGCGTATCGAAGGCATGGCGGTTAATGTAGGTTTGGAGGCATTTGAAGCACATGCTAAAGCGTTAGCAACTCGCCCGGATGCTCGACCTTTATTGGCGGACATTCAAGCTCCTACGTTGGTGATAACAGGTAAAGAAGATAAGCTTTGTCCGCTAGACAATCATCTGCTCATGGAGAGATGCATCCCAAACGTCACACTTCATGTTATCCCTGAGTGTGGGCATCTATCTACGCTTGAGCAGCCTTTAATTATTAGTGAAGTGATGGCTACTTGGCTTCAAGATAACTTTGCTTAGTGTTGATAAGAACTTCATCACTCACCACCTTAAGGTTACTTGGGTATAGGTGGTGAGCGATGAGTATTATCAGAAGTAGTAGCGAATACCTGCCGCGAATTGATCATCACGGTTTTCGAATTTGCTGCCATCGTACTGATCTTTACCTAGGTCGAACTGGTATTCAGTCCAAACTAGGAATTTGTTCTTCTGGAAGTGGTATTCAAGACCAGGGATCAGCAAGTTACGCTCGTAACCTTGTGTCTCGTCACCACTATCCTCCATGTAGTTGTAGTTCAACGTTGGGCGCAAGCCGTTGTCGAAGTGGTAGTAAGTGTAGATTTCGCCACCTAGGGTATCGAACATTACGTCCGTACCGCCTTGGCTCACTGCTTCCCAGTTTTCGCCAACGTGGAAAGTCGCACCTGCGTAGAAGCCACCGTTGCTGTAGTTTGCGCCCAATAGCATGATGCGCATGTTGTCGCCGTTTTCTACGCCAACCACGCTTGCGTCTAGATCCGCAACTTCATTTTGATGGTAAGCCGCACCAAGTGTTACGCCATCAACCGGTTTGTAAGTGATAGACGCACCCATGCCGTTTTTCAATGAGGCTGTCGCATTGCTTGCTAGAGCAACATCTTCACGCGTGGTTTGGTAAGTAAAGCCGTAGCTCACTTTTTCATTGATTGAATTACGGTACGTTATTGAGTTTTCTGCACGACCAGCACCGGATGCGATACCCCAGTCAGCTAGGTTGTAAACACCTGAGCCACGAGTACCGAATACACGACCTAAATCGGTGTACCATGCTACGTCGTAGAAGGTAGACCACTGCTTAGTACCCGCAGCAATCTTGCCATATTTTTCGTGATCAACACCTGCGTATAGCAAGCGGTCGTAAATGTTGTCGCCGTTCGCGCCAGAGTTGTAGCCCCATTCCGCGTGACCGAAACCAGTCCAGCCGTTATCCAGACCCATTTGGCCTCTCAAACCGAAACGTGAGCTGCCGCTGTTCCATTCGCCGTTGTCATCACCGCCACGGTCTTGGTAGCGAAGATCGAAACGGCCATCGATGGTTAGGCTGTCGCCAGCGTCATTAACAAAAGTGTGTGCAGCAAAGGCTGAGCTAGAAGTAAGCGCTGCTAAAATCACTGCAGAAAGGGTCGACTTTTTCATCATCAATCTCATTATTCAGGGCGCAGAAAGCCACCGTGCGTTCATGCCCGTTTTGAATAAGGGCTCTATCTTGAGGTTGTGCCCCATCCTTGAGGCACGAGTTGGGAGCATGTCGCCTGAACCGAGAGGGGATTCAGGCAACATAAAGGCGGGTTAACAATCCGCCCCTAGGACTTCTTATAGAGTAGGGTTTAGGATCTGTTGAGTACGCTCGAACACGTCTAGACCTTGCTGTTTTAGCCAGTAAGGAAGGTCGATCAGTACCCAGTTCTCAGATAGCTTGTCGCCGTCACGGTAGTAAACGTCAACCACTTGCATGTCTGCACGTACTTCACCACCTGTCATACCTAGGAAACCACCAATTGGTGTGTTAGATAGGTTTGGCCAGCCGAAGAAACAAGAGAAGTTACCTTCTGCGAAACGACATACGTGGCCGTTAAACTTCTTGTCTTTCAGGTTGTTACGGAACGGCAATTGGTGTTGCTGTTGGTAACGAGGGATTGTGTAAGACGCACCGATACCACATGGACCGTACCAGATCATGTCTTTAGACCAGCTCTTCTCAAGAACTTCTGGTGGGCAACCCATAGCGCCACTGTCGTTTAGTGCAGATAGGTCATCAACCATCTTGTTCACTAGTGCTAGTGTTGCTACGCCTTCTTCTGGTGCTGCGTCTTCGAACAGTAGACCATCGTGGTTACGAGGACCAGGGTATACGAAGTGCTTACCTGTTGATGGTGGTAGTGGGTAACAACCCGCTTGGTCCATTGCACCTAGAAGGTCTAGGAATAGGCCAGTCTTAGTGATCTTGCCGTTTTCAACACAGTTAAATTCTGCGTAGCGGATGTTCATGATTTTGCCAGTTGGGCGCATGCCTAGGTATTCAGCGTCGAATAGGCCCATGAAGTGACCCATGCTCATTACCCAGATTTCACCTGATGTTACTTCGTTCTCACCACCGATGAAGATGTCTTGACGACGCTGCATGCGAGTCATTGATTTCATCAAAGGAGCCCAGAAAACGTCAGCCGCTGCTTGAGCGCCTTGTTGCTCACGGAATGGGTAAACACCACGCCATAGGTAATCTTCTGAAGTGTGTGCTTTTAGTACTTCTGCCACGTTCTCGTGAGTTGCGTTTTCCATTGCGCTGAAGTATTCACGTACAACGCGTTTCGCTTCTTGATATTTAGACATAATAAACTCTCTTATTTGCTGTCGAGTCGGCTTTGGGAACAGGACTCGAAATTAAGTTTTTTCATCCGACCGGGGAGCCAGCCGGAGTTTTTGAAATTCAGTTACGCTTTTGCTGCTTCGGCTTTTTTGCTCTTATCGAGCACGCCGCCTTTTAGTGTCTCTGGCAGTGATAGCCATAGAAGACCAGCAAGGATCCATACGATTGGTGAACCCCACATTGCGGTTTGTAGGTCGGTACGCTCTTGGATGAAGATAAGTACCATTGGTGCCCACATACCCAGGATACGACCGCCGTGGAATAGCGCCGCGCCGTAGCTACGTAGGTGTGCTGGGAACAGTTCTGAGAAGTAACCACCCCATACCGCTGAAGAAGACAGGCCGAAGTTGTAAATCAGACCAAGTAGAGCCAGCATGTTTAGGCCGCCAATCACCATGTCGCCAGGTGCAACAAAGAAGATTGAAACCATGATGCCCGCTAGGATGAAGCCAAATGCGTTCACCTTACGACCGAATTTGTCAGCTACCCAACCCCAGAACCAAGCACCAAACAGTGAACCAAATGCTGAGATAGAGAAGATGAGACCGATAGTTGCACCGTCGAACATACGTACATCACGTAGGTAAGTGGTTACGAAGCCACCAAAGAATTGGAAACCATAGAAGTTAAGGCCAGCCAGTAATAGACAGGTTAGTGTGATCTTACGGTAGGGCTTGCTTAGCATTTCTCCCCAAGAGCCTTTTTTCGCTGGTGCATTTGATTCTTCTGCTTTTGCTTGCTCTTCTTCACCGTAAGCGATCACTTTGCTGTCGCTAGGTAGTACAAAGATCATGACAACAGCGGCTGCCAATGGTGGGATACCACCAACAAGCATTAGGCTTTCCCATGGTGCATCAATGCTTGCAATAAATGCCGCATACGCACCCATTACCATCAGTGCTACAGAGAACATAGAAGACGCGAATGCCGTCAACTTACCACGTACCGTTGGCGTAAATAGGCCGATCATCAAGCTTACTGCCACGGTGAAGTAACCACCCAGTGATAAACCAATGATGAAACGCATTGCTGCCCATGTTGTGTAGTCGGTGAACATCATATTGATGATCGTTGCGCCACCGTTTAGGGCTGTGATGGTAATAAGAGTGGATTTCTTACCAAATTTTGTTGCGAACCAAGCACAGCTCAATGCACCGATGAGTGCACCAACCGACTGCCATGTATAGAACTGGGCAGTGTCTGACAGGCTAATACCATCATACGCTTCAACAATGTATGGGCGTACGTAGTCAATAATTACAAAGTTATAACAATAGAAAAAGTAACCAACCAGTATCGCTAGATAGGCAGCTACCCTTTGAATCATAGGAACTTCGCTCATGTGTCTTTTGGCATTCATGACCGATAAACCTCTATTTCACTTAGGATTTGTTGCTATTCAAACTTAAAGAACACGATCTTATTGTGATCATCTTCGATTTCGTGTCGTGGTGAATCATAGTTTTTTTAAGGTCATTAGATCCGTGATCAATATCAATTTTAAAATGAATGCGTACCCAATTAGTGGTTTTTAGTGATGGGAGTCTCATTAAATCGGTCTTTTTGGCATTTTTGAATATATAACCGTCTATATTGGTGATTGTAGTCACAGTTATGGCGGGATTATCGTTTAGATATGCTTTTTTAAAGTAATATCCAAGCACAAATAATTAGCACCCAGAATTATGGAAACCCTGAAATGGTTACGTACTCAAGTTTTGTGGTGATTGCGTTATATGTAGCAATTACCATACTAATCAGCTATTTAGTGAATAAGCGCTACAGCAATGGTGGCGACTTTTCCACGGGTGGAAAGCAATTTGGTTGGTTTACGGCGGGTGTTTCGATACTTGCGACTTACATTAGTGCGATGACGTTTGTAGGGATGCCTGGTTGGGTTTATAGCTCTGGCATGGAAGCGATGAGTATTCACCTTAACTATCCCATCGTTATCTTTTTCACCGTCATTTTCTTTGTGCCTGTCTTCTATAAGCTGGGTCTGACTTCGATTTATGAATACCTTGAGCACCGCTTTGGGGTGTATGCAAGAACCATCAACTCGATTGTGTTCATTGTGGTTCAATGTATCTCTGCGGGTGTGATTTTGTATGCCGTGGCGCTGATCTTAGTGCAAGTTCTGCCTATCAGTATTTCTGAAGCCATTATCTACATTAGTATTTTCACCGCTTGCTATACCTATGCGGGCGGGATTTCCACGGTTATCTGGACCGATATGTTGCAATCTGCAGTATTGGTGGCAGGCAGCATCGCTATCTTTGCCATTCTAATGACAGAGATTAATGCGGCAGATTACCTTTCTCGTGATCACCTGAATATCATCAACTTAGACTTCGATTTAGGCGTAGATACCACACTCTGGGCAGGCGTGGTTGCCGTGAGCTTTTTGCATTTGAGTGTGTACGGCACCAACCAATTGATCATCCAACGCACGTTAGCGACGAGATGTGAAAAGACGGCGCAGAAGTCGATGCTGTTGTGTGGTTACGGTGCGTTTTTCGTGTACTTGTTCTTCGCGGTACTCGGTGTCCTTCTGAGTGTTTTCTATCAAGATCAATCGTTTGAAAACAGCAACGAAGTGATTTTGGATTTCGTCTTCAACCACACTAACCCAATCGTCGTTGGTTTGATCATTTCCGCATTGGCGGCGGCCGCAATGTCGACCTTGGATTCGACCTACAACTCGATGGCGACCGTCGCAACGTTCGATATCTACAAGCGTTTCGTTCGCAAAAGTGCCGATGATGAGCACTACGAAAAAGTCGCAAGAAAGATGAGTTTGCTTGCGGCGGCTACGGTGGTAGTGCCAGCTCTTCTGGCGGTATCGAATGAATCCGTACTCAAAACCATCGCTAGTCTGACTTCTATCTTTGTTGGTATCCGTTTGGGTTCATTCGTGCTTGGTTTATTCTGGGCGAAAGCCAATGAGAAAGGCGTGATCGTTGGGAGTATCATGAGTGTGATTGCGGTGTTTACTGCGATGTATCTCGACGTGGCTTGGCCGTGGTTCGCGCCAATTGGCACGTTCGTCTTCCTTTTGTTTGGTGTGTTAGTGAGCCGTCGTTGGGGCGCTGTGACTGCCGAGCAACAAGTCTTTATCAATAATCAAAAACATCTTTTTGCAAAGCCAACCGCAAGCCATTACGGGCTATTGGTGTTCGCTGTGGCGACCATCGCCGCTTGTATGGTTCTCCCTGATTGGCTTTATGCTGCATTGTCGTAATAGGTAGGTTTATGCTGTCCATCTTTGATATTTACAAGATTGGTGTGGGCCCTTCTAGCTCTCACACTAATGGTCCAATGATCGCGGGTTACCACTTCACTCGTTTGATTGAATCGAACTTGGCAAAAGTAGTTCGTATTCAAGTCGATTTATATGGCTCACTCTCGTTAACGGGGATTGGTCACCATACTGACCGTGCAACGATTTTGGGTCTGTTGGGTAACAAACCAGATACCATCAAAATCGCTTCTGCGAACAAAGCGATGCGCAAGGCGATTGAAGAGGGCATGATGTCTGTCGATGGCCGTCATGAAATCGAATTCAACTACAAAACGGACATGTTGTTCCATGAAGAGAACCTTCCTCTGCATGAGAATGGCATGACGATTACTGCGTTAGATGCGCATGGCAATCAGGTTGGGTTTGAAACTTACTACTCTATCGGTGGTGGGTTCATCGCAACGGCGGATGAACTGCAAAATGGCAGCGCGACTTCACCCGTAGAAGTTGAGTTTCCATTCTCCAGTGCGGACGAAATGTTGGCACAGGCAGAGAAGAACGGCATGAGCCTTGGCGGCATGATTCTGAAAAACGAACAAGCGTTTCAGGATATGGAAGCCATCAATCAACGTGCAGAACAGATCTGGCGTGTGATGACGCGTTGCATGGAGCGTGGTTTCGAGACAGAAGGTATCTTGGATGGCGGCTTGAACGTGACCCGCCGTGCGCCTAACTTGCTGAAGAAGCTTGAAGCAAATGCAGCAATCGAAAACGATCCAATGGAAATCATGGATTGGATTAACTTGTTTGCTTTTGCTGTGAGTGAAGAAAACGCGGCTGGTGGACAAGTCGTAACGTCGCCAACCAATGGTGCGGCGGGTGTGATTCCGGCGGTATTGATGTATTACCATCGCTTCATCAAAGAGCTCGATACCAAACAGCTTAAAGACTTCCTTGCTGTATCCGGTGCGATTGGCATCTTGTACAAAACCAATGCGTCTATCTCGGGTGCCGAAGTGGGTTGTCAGGGCGAAGTTGGCGTGTCTTCTTCCATGGCGGCAGCTGGCTTGACCGCGCTGCGTGGTGGTAGCAATGAGCAAATTTGTATTGCGGCCGAGATCGCCATGGAGCACTCACTAGGCATGACTTGTGACCCAATTGGTGGCTTAGTGCAAGTACCGTGTATTGAGCGTAATGCGATGGGGGCAATGAAAGCGATCAATGCTTCTCGCATGGCATTAAAGCGTAATAGTAAATGTTTGATCTCGTTGGATAAGGTGATTGAAACCATGTACCAAACGGGCAAGGACATGAACAAGAAATACCGCGAGACGTCACTGGGTGGGTTAGCTTTGATTCACCTAGCGCCGCCTTGCGAATAATGAGTTAGGCAAATCTAACCAAAAAAAAGCCGAAGCACTGAGATGCATCGGCTTTCCTTTTTTGGATCGTTTATAACTTAGCTATGCGTTTGCTCACCTTTTGGTGTGCTTTGGTTTGGTTGATAGTGCAAAATCACCATTGAGGTGGGTGACAGCAAGACTTCGCCTTCAGCATGTCCTGGGTTGAGGTTACGTACGTTTGTATCACAGATCGTCACCCACTCTTGCTTTCGCTCATTGGGGAGTTTAAAGCGCGCTGTGGCGTTAGTTTGGTTGATGAGGTAGACCAGTTCTTGTCCTTCTTTACCGATACCAAGGTGAAGTGCGACAGAGCTTAAACGGTTCCAATCATCGTGCTCCATTAAGCGACCGTCTGTACGGCGCCAGAAAATACGGTTGTTATTGCGGTTTTCGCCACTGAAAGCTCGGATAAATGGCACCATGTATTGATTTCGGTTGGCGACCATTTGTGACATCCATGCTTTGAAATGTTGCTTACGTTCTGTCTCTTCCCAGTTCAGCCAACTGGTTTCGTTATCTTGGCAATAGGCATTATTGTTACCGCCTTGGGTGTGAGACAGAACATCAGCAGTGAGAATGTGTGGGATACCGAAGGCAAACAGCAAGCTAGCAATAAGGTTGCGTTTTTGCTTCTCACGCGTGGCGATGATCATCAGATTTTCGGTCTCGCCTTCAACACCGTAGTTTTCTGAACGATTGTCGCCGTGACCGTCGCGATTTTCTTCGCCATTGGCTTCGTTATGTTTGTGCTTGTAAGACACTAAATCTTGCAGTGTGAAGCCATCGTGATACGTGATGTAATTTACGGTGAGTTTGTATGGCCAGTTCGCTGCACTATAAATGTCACGAGAGCCCATTAATCGAGTGGCAAACTCTTTTAAATAGCCTTGATCACCGCGCCAAAAACTGCGGGAAATATCACGCAGTTTGTCATTACATTCGTTCCAACCAAATGGAAAGTTACCCACTTGGTAGCCATTTGGACCAATATCCCAAGGTTCGGCAATCAATTTGGTTTCACGCAAAATTGGGTCTTGCGCAACGGCTTTAAAGAAAGCTGCTTCTGGGTTGTAATCATCGCCCTGTCGACCTAACGTTGCAGCCAAGTCAAAACGGAAGCCATCGACTTTAAATTCGCTAACCCAGTAGCGCAATGTATCCATCACAAGGTTTAAGGCTGGTTGGTAGGTGAGATCCACTGTATTTCCGCAGCCAGTGTAATTAGCGAAGTGGTTGCCATGTTTGATGTAAAAACAGGAATCGAGGGCCTTCAGGTTGAAAATTGTAGGCCCTTCACCACCTTCAGCAGTGTGGTTGTAAACCACGTCGAGAATCACTTCGATGCCGTTTTTATGCAATTCGCGAATTGTTGTTTTTAATTCCGTAACGGCGTCTTGTTCTGCGTAGCGCGGATCGGGCACCATAAAGAGATAAGGGTTGTATCCCCAATAATTGACCTTTTCCATCTCTAGTAGGTGAGGCTCATGCATGCATGCTGCGACAGGTAGCAATTGCAGCGTGTTGATGTTTTGCTGTTTGTAAAAGGCCAGCATTTCAGGTGATGCAAGACCTAAGTAGCGCCCCTTCAGCTTGTCTTCAACCTCTGGGTGGCGTTGGGTAAGCCCTTTGACGTGGGTCTCAAACAACACCATCTCTTCTCTGGGTATACGCGGGTGAACCGTGTTTTGCCAGTCAAAATCATCTTCGATAACGACGCACTTCGGCATATCGAAACTTTTGGCTGGAGAGTAGGGAGGGTGATAGTGGAGGGCTTTATCTATTGATTTTGCGTACGGATCAGAAATTAACAGTGGCTCGTCCTTGTGGGAGACAAGATAACCGTATTTTTGCCCCGGCTTAATATCTGGAATAAAAGTATGAAGTATGCCAGCGTATTCATTCGGTAAACCGTGAAGCTCGTAGCTGCCATCGTCTGCAAACAATGCCAGTTGAATGTCTTTTACGCCCGGAGCATGAATAGAGAAGTTACAGCCTTCTTTATTCAATGTTGCGCCCAGCGGGTAGGGGCGAGAGAGAAGTCGTGTCATCGGAGATACTTTATTTAATATTTATTGCTACCTTTAGGAAACTATAAGTTAAAAACTTTGTCTTACTAAGGTCAACCACCCTAAATATAAAAATATTCGTGTAATTTAATTACTTTATGTGACGGCTTAGAGTCAAAAATATGAAATGGCTATCACTTTGTAGCGGCTCAAAACCGAACAAACTTACTAATTCCTCCCTAGATTGGTGATCTGACTCGAAAAAACACCATTCGGTAAATTTTCTACTCCCTTCTCATCCCCCTTAAATTAGTTTAGGGCGGAGGAAGTCATCCTTGTACGCCTCGGGTAATCTCACAACTGTTGAAACAAACGGGGATTCGTTCCCATCTTACCTCTCTTTCTTTAGGTGTGTTTTTACTGCCTATATTCACCTAAAAGAGTGAGCAGGGAAGACAGAATTATAAATACCCTTAATGGAGTTAAGAATGAAAAAAGTAAGTGCAATTGCTGCTGCTGTAGCTGCAACTTTAGCTGCTGGTTCTGCATTCGCAGTGGATTTCCACGGTTACATGCGTGCTGGCGTTGGCGTGAACGCTGACGGTGGTCAACAATTAACATTCGAAAAGAACAAGATCGGTCGTCTAGGTAATGAAAGCGATATCTACGGCGAGATTCAACTAGGTAAAGAAGTTTACAACAACAACGGCAAAACGTTCTACGTAGACTCTATGGTTGCAATGACTTCTAACGGTTCAAACGACTGGGAAAGCACTTCTGCTAACTGTGGTTTGGATAACGGCGAAGTGAAATGTGTAGACGATGCACAATTCGCACTACGTCAGTTCAACGTTCAAGCTAAAGGCCTACTAAACTTTGCTCCTGAAGCAACGCTTTGGGCAGGTAAACGCTACTACCAACGTCACGACATTCATATCTCTGACTTCTACTACTGGAACATCTCTGGCGCGGGCGCTGGTGTTGAAGGTATCGAAGCTGGTCCTGGTAAAGTTTCTTTCGCTTGGGTTCGTAACGACCGCGGCGATATCGCAGACCCAGGCAACGATGGCGGCGCAACAAACGTAAACACTCTAGACGTACGTTACGCAGGTCTTCCTCTATGGGACAATGGCTCTCTAGAAATGGGCTTGAACTACGCAATTCTTAACGAAACTGACGCTGCGCCAAACGGCACTAAAGATGCGAAAAACGGCGTAATGTTCACAGCAGAATTGACTCAAGGTCTAGACGCTGGTTTCAACAAAACAGTGCTTCAGTACGGTACTGAAGGTTACTCTAAAACAATGGCATTCTACGGCGACGGCAGCTGGTACGGCGCAGAAGCTGACAACGGTGCATCTGGTTACCGCCTAATCAACTGGGGTGTAATCGGCATGGGCGACAGCTGGGAAATGGGTCACCAGCTAGTGTACGGTGTTGGTGAAGACATGTGGGCTGGCCAAGACAAGTGGGAAACAATGTCTGTTGTTGTTCGTCCAATGTACAAATGGGATGACAACCACAAAACTATTTTCGAAGCTGGTTACGCTATCGACGATAACGACGGCGAAGAAAACAAATACGGTAAGCTAACTGTTGCTCAAGCATGGTCTGCTGGCTCTAGCTTCTGGGCTCGTCCTGAGATCCGTGTTTACGCTTCTTACCTAACGGCTGACAAAGAAGACAACTCAAACACATTTGACAACGGTCGTTCAGACGATACGTTCCAGTTCGGTGTACAAGCTGAAGCTTGGTGGTAATCATCTAACCACTAAGTCCTAAATTGTCCTAGAATGATACAGCCAGAACTTATCTGGCTGTATTTATTTAAAAAACAATAAAGAGTCGAGGTAGACAGTAATGAAAAAATGGCTTGCTCCCGTACTGCTGGGCATGTTGGCTACTGGTTGTGCGTCTGTAGAACAAGTAGAGATGAGTCCAAAAGGTCAGCAACAAGTGATCACGCAATCGGGTGATATTCAATGGGTACCGCTTAACGTGCCTGTGGTTACTGAATTCGCTTTGACTGATAAAAGCCAAATGTTGTTGGATGGTAACAGTGCTGGCGCTATTGCAGCGTTTGCTCTTCCAGGTAACCGTGGCAGTCTCGATATCAAATTAGAGACATTCGTAAGTAAAGAACTTCAATTTTATGCTCCTAATGTCGCAGTGATGAACTCGGCAGGAGAAACCATTTACCAAGCAGATTTTTCAAAGTTTAAGTACGAACCAGCAAAACTGTTGGACAATGATAAATTCGTACTTGATCTCAATGTGATTCCAGACATGACAGGTAACGATCTGCATGTGTTGGTTTACACGACTTCCGCCGATCTAAAAGGAAGTACACAAGTTTTACACCCTGCAAAAGCCTTCGCCATGGCGCGCCACACTCAGCCGCCAGATATTGCAGACCCTCTAGCGAAACATAGCCCACTTGGTCAGTTCCGCTTTTCGGTATCCGCGAATGATATTGTGAATACTAAGATTGTTGCGAAAAACGATAACATTCCCCAAGGTACGGACCTTACTAGCTACTACTACAGCTCAATTGAAGCAGCAGTCGCAGCGAATGATATTCCGAAAGCGCTCACTTTGCTTGATGAAGCAAAAGAGCTGGGTATCGAAGGTGCGCAACAAGTGTTTGTGAAAGCCGTAAATAGAAAATAATCAGATAAAAAAGGTCAGCGAAATGCTGACCTTTTTCATAGAAAATAAACCAATAAAAATACCCCTACATAGAGTTACCTTATTCACATAATTATTTTTATTACTTTGTTTTTTATATAGGTTGGATCAATAATTAATGGCAGTTCCTAACTTATTTTTTGTACTTAGGAAATAAACAAACTTCTCGAAGTGATTTAAATTCGCAATCTGACGATATTTATTTGGCGTTTGATATTTCCATTTTAATAACGATTAATATTTCTTTTAACCGTTGAGTTTATTTTGCTTTGGATATACTAAAAAGGAATTACGTGAAATGAACATGATGAAGACCTCTCTTGCTGCTGCTCTACTTGTTGCCTTAGTGGGTTGTCAATCGACTGCAGAACCAGAAGCGGCCGCAGAGCCTGTTGTTAATATGTCTCAAGACGAAGTGGTTGCTTTCATGAAAGCGTGTGACAACCCAGATAGCACAGCGAAAGGACCTATTTCTAAACCACTATTTGTGGTGGGTACTTTTGCGGATTCCGATTGGAAACACGTGCCTCAGCGTCAATACACCTACAAAGGGAATAATTTCTACCAAGCCGTGGTTCAAGAAAAAGTAGGCTCCTACAAAATGCAGTACGCGACCGAGTTGTGGTTCCCACAATTTACCGCAAAAGGTAATAGAATGAACGTTGGTGAATTAACACCATTAACATTTGGTGGTTACGGTACGGATACTTCGGTTGATATTAAAGAAGATGGTAAATATGTATGGAGTCTTCAGTTTGAAGGAAAAGGCAAACCTGTTCATGTCATGGTAAATAAGTGCCAATAATATTCCATTCAGTTATTTAAAATCTATTTTTATTTATTAACCCCTGCATGAAACACATGTCGGGGTTAATTTTATTACTCAAATTTCCGTAGTTTATTTGAGTAAGTTAGGGAGAATAAAATGCGTAATATCCTACGTAACCATCGCCTGTCTCGATCGTTGCTTGCGTTAAGTGTGATTGGTGCTTTATCTGCGTGTAATTCTTCTGGTGGTGGCGACACTAATAGCAGCACTCCGCTACCGGATACCAGTTATGCTTGCCAAGCCAATGTCATGGCGCAAAGTAACCAACTTCGTACTTATCAAATCATGGTAGAGAGTTTTGTGGATGGTGATGCGAGCATTGGTCACGGTACAGGTTATGGCACCAGCCATCATAACGGCGATTTGCAAGGAGTGATTGATTCACTCGATTACATCCAAGATTTAGGGATGAACGCGATTTGGTTGACGCCAGTTTTTGAATCGGAAGCGATAGCGGGCCAAGAACACTGGGCCGATCGTCTGGATGCCACGGGCTACTTTGCAACGGATTACTTCACCATTGATCCACGTTTTGGTGATTTAGAAACGGCGAGAACCTTGGTCGAGGAAGCACACAAACGCGGCTTATACGTGTTTTTTGATGGTGTATTTGGTCATCACAAAGATGGTTTGATCAAACCATCTCCTTCCGGTTTGTTGCCATCGGGATCGAGCAATCCCGTTGATTACCCGGCCAGTCTCGATTTCTACAAAGAAGTGGCAACGTATTGGATCAAAGAACTGAAGATTGACGGCTGGCGTTTAGATCAAGCCTATCAAGTTCCGACAGACGCTTGGACACAACTTCGTAAAGCCGTCGATGAAGCCTCACAAAGTGTGACGTACACCAATAGCAAAGGCGAACAAGTGAATCCGTTGGGCTATATGGTGGCAGAGATTTGGAAAGGGGAGTCTGAAATCGCGAATGAGGCGTATGGATCGAACAGCGATCCAGCATTGTGCTCTGCGTTTGACTTCCCTATGCGATATCGCATCGTTGAAACTTTGGCCGTGAATGAGAGCGGCGTGGGTGGTCGCGGTGCGGATTGGTTAGACAACGGCTACAGCACACACAACCAATATCCAACACATGCGCAGTCGAATTTGATGATCGGCAACCATGATTTAGTGCGCTTTGGTGACTTGTTACAGCGCGGAAACTTGGCGGATGTGAATGATGCAGAATATTGGTTACGCCATAAAGCCGCGTTTGCTTTCCAAGCGGCGTACACAGGGCCAATCACGTTGTACTACGGTGATGAAATCGGGGATCAAGTGGATGGTTTTGCCGTAAAAGAAGACAACAGCACCTGCGCCATTCAAGGTTTGTGCGATGATCACGTTGCGCGCAGCAGTGCGAAAATTGAAGGCGTGACGGCGACGCTTGATGCAAACCAAGCCGATCTCAAATCTTATGTGACATCGCTGATGACAATGCGCGATGCGCATCCTGCACTTTATCAGGGGTCACGCACGAATTTAGTTGCGAGTAACGGCAGTTATGTGGATTTGAAACAATCTGGTTCGGACAAAGTCTTGTTTGCGCTAAATACCTTAGAGAGCGCTAGAAGCGTCACTCTTACTCAGGAGAGTGTTGGTACTGGTGAGTTGGTGGATTTGCTCACGAATGAAAAAATTACTCCGAGTAATGGTCAATATCAGATTCTGATGTCGCCACTACAAGGACGATTCTTTGCGGTAAAACCTTAAGGAATTATTCAGAATTGATGCTCACCAGTTGAGCTGACCACAAGCTTTCTTATAAACAAGCCAAGTGTTGTTGCTGACCCCCATAGGCGCACACTTGGCTTTTTTCTGTCTGTTTTACTTTTCCCTTAATGGTTTTGCGACGATGTAGCCAACAAGTTGCTTCGCTTTTTGTATTGGCGTTTGTTTTCAGCAGATGGATATTTGTGAGATAAGCTGCACATTAAAAAGTAAATTAACACTTGTGCAACGTAAAAATGTGACTGAAGGATTACTTATGCCCCACTAATATGTTTATCGTGTTTGGGATTTATATAACTAATGGAAAAGTATAATGAAATCCATAACGAACTCCCTCTGTCTCCTTGCTGCTGTTAGCTCGCCGTTTGCATATAGCCAAATTATCAACGGTGACTTTGAACAGTGGAATGGCAATGTACCTACGCAGTGGTCAGAGATTGACGCTGGCATTGCAGTGTCGCCAAGCAGCGAGCAAATCAAATCGGGTGGTCTGGCTGCCCAGGTCGTCGTGAATACAGGTACCCAAAGCAACACCGACTTTTTGCAAACCATTAATGTGGAGCAAGGGAAAACCTATCCGTTTTCTGTCTCGGTTTATCATACCGAAGGAAATGTAAAAGCACGTCTGGTGGTTGATGGTTATCACAATTACTCGAACCCACAACAGATAAACCAGTGGCAAGAGCTTGCGCACAACTACACAGCGAGCTCGAACAAGACCATCAACGTCGGTTTGCGTTTTTACGATGAAGCCAGTTTTGATGGCTCAGAAGTTGTCTACGTCGATAATTTTCAACCGACTGAGACGAGTACACAACCTCCTGTAGAAAGTTGTAGTGATCACCAAGTGGTCTTGACTCTCACAACAGATAATTATGGTTCAGAAACTAGCTGGACGTTAAAAAACAACCAAGCTGAAGTACTGTTTTCTGGTCAGGGATATGAGTCAGCAATCACCATTGAAAAGAGCATGTGCTTAGCTGACGGTAACTACCAATTCACGATTCAAGACGAGTATGGTGACGGCATTTGTTGTGGCAGTGGCGCGGGGTCGTACACGCTGACTGAGGGAGATAAGACTCTTGCTTCTGGCGCTGAATTCTCGAAAAGTGAAACCACCGATTTTAACTTAGGTGACACAACGACGACCCCACCAGTGGTTGATGGTTACTATCAAGCGGCATCTGGTAAGACGGGATACGCTCTAAAAACAGCGTTGTTTAACATTATCAATAATCACTCCAGCCGAGGCTATTCTGCGGTCTGGACCTTGGTAAAAGATGCCGATATTGATCGTTATTATGAAAATGATGGCTCTATTCTCGATATGTACTCTGAAAAGCCATCTGCTAGCGATACAGTAAGCTTTACCAAAGTCACAGACCAATGTGGCCAATACAAAACGGAAGGGGATTGCTACAACCGTGAGCACTCTTTTCCGAAAAGCTGGTTTGGCGGTAAGGTTGAGCCGATGAACTCAGACGGTCATCACTTGTTTGCGACTGATGGTTATGTAAACGCGAAGCGCAGTAATTGGCCATTTGGTGAAGTGGGCACCGCGACCTACGTGTCTAGTAATGGCTCTAAACTTGGCCAAGCAAGCACTAGTCTGGGCTACTCCGGTACGGTGTTTGAGCCGATTGATGAGTTTAAGGGCGACTTCGCCCGTGCTTATTTCTACATGGCGACCCGTTATGAAAATGTTGTAGGTAATTGGGAAGGTAACTCAAGCAATGCGGATGCTGTCCTTGATGGTTCAAGTTCGACGGTTTTTGAACCTTGGGTGTTAAACATGCTTAAGCGTTGGCACAAAAATGATCCCGTTAGTGAAAAAGAACGAAATCGCAATCAACAAGTGTTTGATTTTCAGGGCAATCGTAATCCATTCATTGATCATCCTGAGTTTGTTGAACAGATTTGGGGAAACTAACACCTTTTTGATTTTGGTATCCACCATTTAGTGACGCCAACAAAACAAAGGGGAAGCGTGATGCTTCCCCTTTTTCATTACGGATGTTTTTAAATGAAACTAGTTTTTGGTTACCGTCACGATTGGCGCCGACTTGTCAGCCGCGTTGAAGTGGAAGTTGTAATTTCCTGCTTCTGCAATCGCAATTTTCAGGTTTGCACTACCGCCACCGACTTCCATCGTTAGCGCTTTACCAAGCTCAACACTGCCTTCGCCACCGAAGTTGGTGTCTGCTGCCCAGTCTGCGCTCGCAACTTTCATCTCGTAGTTGCCCGCCGCTAGGGTAATGTCTAGCGAGTAAACGTCATTTGCTACATAGCTGAACTTCGCAGTTGAGTCTTGTGCTGGAGCATCCCATGTAGTGATAGTGCCACGTAAGTAAAGTGCTGTTTCACCGAATGTTGGTGCATCTGCTGACTTGGTCACTGACACGACCGGTTTTTCTACGCTTTCATCTTGAACATGTAGCGCGTTCAGAGTGAAGTTGTACTTACCTGTTTCAGCAACAGACAGCTTACAGTTACCTTCTGAACCTAAGTCTAGTGAACCAGAAGCTATATTCGCAATATCACAACCGATGTTTGGATTTGCCCAACCAGAGTCCGCGAATTTGAACTCGTGTTCACCAGCTTCAAGAACGCCAGTTACAGAGTACATACCGTTGCCAATAAAGGTCATCGCCCAATCACTGCTATCAGACCACTCGTTCATCGTGCCTTTCACGTAAACAACGGTTTCGCCGTAAGGAGGAATGCTCGATACGTCTTTGTTATCCGTGTTTACTGGTAGGCCAGCACCTTGTGCGCCGTTTTGTGGCTGCACGAATACCGCTGTTGTCAGTGCTGGTACTGTGAACGTTTCATTGGTGAAGCTTGCACCTTTCACGATGTCATCCGCAGAGTTTTGTTGAACTTCATGTAACTCGAAACCAGTTGCGCCAGCAACTTTGAAAGACTTCTCAGTTGATGTTGAGTTCACAACGGCCACGACAGCATCGTAGTTCGAATCTAAATCGGCACCTGCTGATGTACCATCGTCGATAGACATCACAATCAAGCCTTCCACTTGGTCTTTCCCTACGTTGCGGAAGTCCACACGGTTCATCACTTCTTGCGCGGTATCTAGGCGGAACAGTTCGCTTGTGCTACGGATTTTTAGTAGCTCTAGGAATTGTTGCTTAGTCAGCTCGATGTCGGTTGAATCTGGTTTCGCCGTGCTGTCACCAACGATGGTTTTGATCAGCTCCCAGTTTGCACCGTCTTTGTCTTCACGTGGTAGACCAACGTTCCAGTTATTGTCGCTTCCGTCGAAGAATACACGGTTGAACCAGTCACCAGAATCGTACGAGTCGCGCTGCATGGATTTAGAGCGCAATAGCTCAGAACCCATGTGGATGAATGGAATGCCTTGACCAAGCATCACCGTTGATAGGGACACAGCCTGCATACGTGCACGCTCGGCAGATGAAGTGCCAGTCGCAATCTTGTAGGCGTTGTTATCCCACAATGTTTGGTTGTCGTGCTTAGACACGTAAGAGATGTTCTCTGATGGCACTTTTGTGTAGCCTGCAGGCGCACCATTGTAATCAACGTTCTTACCCAGTTTGGTTTCGCCTTTGTAATCAAGAAGGATGTAGTCAGCCAAGTTACCAGCCATACCTAGACGAACCAGATCTTGGTTGTGTAAACGACCATTCACCGATTCTGCGTCAGTTTTGGTTTCTTCGTTAGGGTAAGCAGCATTACCAAAGCCTTGGTTAAAGCGAAGTGGGTGCTTACCTTCAGAATCTACACCGCCATCAAACGGGCTTCCGCCACGAACTGCGTCACGCAGACGATCAGAGAAAGTACCGATTTCTGTCCCTGCCATGTTGACTTGTGTCGCCTGATCGAAGCGAGCGTTTTGCGCGACTTCACCAAAGTCCCAACCTTCGCCGTAGAACAAGGTATTCGGGTCAATTTCACGGACTTTTTCAAGTGCGTAAACCATCACATCTTTCGGCTGGTGGCCCATAAGGTCAAAACGGAAACCATCGACTTTATAGTCATCCGCCCATACCATCAATGAGTCAACCATTAGTTTACCCATCATCAAGTTCTCGGTTGCGGTGTTATCACAACAGGTTGAGTTTTCGACGCCGCCAGTGTTGACGTTTAGGCGGTGGTAGTACCCAGGGACAATCTTATCCAGTACTGATTTTTCGTTCACACCAGATGCATTTGTGTGGTTGTACACGACGTCCATGACCAGTTTCAGATCCATTTTATGCGTCGCTTGAACCATTTCGCGGAACTCAAGAATACGCTTAGACCCGTTAGGATCGGTCGCATAACTGCCTTCCGGCACGGTGTAGTGGTAAGGGTCGTAACCCCAGTTGAAGCTGTCTAGCATGCGAAGATCGTTCATCAACGCTTGTGCTTTGCCCGTTGTTGGGTCGTAGCTATTTAATACCTCTTCAATTACTTTGCCGTCATCTTCGGTCTCACAAATGGAGGCTTCTGGCTTGATGCCACAAAGTTTACCCACGGTGTCGGTGATATCGACTCGCTGGTCAGCGTCTTCATCCACGGTTGCAATATCAAATGCTGGCAAGATATGTAGCGTTGTTAGGCCAGCATCTTTTAAAGCTTGTAAGTGAGATACAGACTCACGCTCAGGTTCTGTAAGCGCCAGATATTTGCCATCAAGACTTGGTGTGCCTTTGCTGTCGTTAAAGCTGAAATCACGAATGTGTGACTCGTAAAGGACGTGGTCTTCGTCTTTTTTAACCGTTGGGCGTGCGTAGTTTTTCCAATCTTGAGGCATTAAGCTTGGATCATCTAAATCAACCACTTGCGAGTATCGTGAGTTCTTAGACAAGCTCATTGAATATGGGTCTGTTACCAAACGCGTTTCAACGACGCCAGTTGTTGGGTGGTATACCTTAACTTGGTAGCGATAGTATTTGTTGACAACGTTGCTTTGTGCCTCAGAAACCCAGATACCTGTTGCTGGGTCTTCCGTCATGGCAACGGTCGCTTCTTCTGCTAAGTTTTCATCGTAGATTATCAGATCAACATCTTGGGCAGTTGGTGCCCATAGTTTGAAGGTTGCGGCACCGCCTTCCACAATCGCACCGAGTTCTTGACCGATCGCGTTACCTGTCTTGGAATCGGCAAACACCGCATCCAAAACGCCCGGTTTTTGCACTTCAGTTGCAGAAATGACGTCACCATTTGCGTTGTAAGCCACCATAACGATTTGTGACTTCAGGATCGTACGCAAGGTCGCGTCATCGACATCGATACCCGCAGCTTGAAGGCTAGCAAGGTGACGGAAGCGTGATTTCAGACCATCAGACAACTCACCAGCCTTTGTCAGCTCAACCGCTGTACCGCCAGAGATTTGCTTATCTTCATCCATTTTGATGTCATTGCTAAGGCTGTAGAACAGCTTCATGGAATCCGCATTGGCCGCCGCTTCCCACGCGATGGTGTTGGCATCTAGCCAATGCGCTTTTTGACCATCAATATCAACAGGGCGTTCTTCGATTGGCTCGTAGTAAAGCTCACTGCTGCCGTGGAAGCCAAACAAACCTTTCGATTCGCCGATTTTCGTCAGCTCCACTTTTGAGTTTGCACTGCCGAATGCTTTCTCATCACCTTTGTGCAGAATGAAGTTCATGCATTCGTGTGGGTCAGAGGCATCTGGGTTCACTTTCAGTACGTAGTAAGCACCGTAGGTGTCGTTGATGCCATCGAATGGGTGTGGCGCAGACCAATCCGTTCCTGTTCCCGGAATGCCCATTGCGTCTAAATCTGTGCTGGTACAGCCCTCACCGTTCCATAGGTGCAAGCCCCAACCTTCGTAGTCGCTTGCTGTTGAAGCTGATGCTACATCACGTTTGTAATAAATGACGACTTCGTTCTCTCCCGCAGGGTACAAGCCTGAGCCAGGGTTCGTCGTATCTTCGTTCGTGCTATCACTACCACAACCGCTGATTACCGCGACGGAAATCAAAGGCAGTACGGTTTTGGCAATTGTTGATAATTTAAATGTCTTATTGTCCACGTTTACAAATCCATTGTTATTGAATTGATATTGAGCTGCGCGCTGCCTTCGCTGACTCAATCATCAAGAAGGTTTTGCACACGCTAGAAAGGCAGATGCCAAAAAAGGAAATGTTCAATTAGATGCTAATACACTGAATCATCAGCAAAATGTGAGAGCAGGCTGTTAAGTTTTTTACAGATGCAAATTTTCTGTCACAGTCGATTTTGTTCACAAATTAAATAATAAAACAGGCGCATAGTGAGAGATTCTGCACATCATTAAAATGTAAATTTTTATGGGATGAGTAAGGGGGGATGATAGGGGATGAGAATGTCTCAGCCCCAAAACCGTGATTAAGTTCTATAAAAATGAGGGCTATATTTTTCTTTTAAAAATAAGTTGCAGTGATGTTGAATAAAATACCGCCATTAAGTCTTCGCAAGCTTCAGATTTTCGCTAAGTGGTCGTTATATAATGAAGGTAGTCGGCGTTATGTCGGCGCGTAATCATAAGATTTCCCTGAAAGGGAGTTGAATTGGGCCCTGAAACCAAAAGAGGCTATTTATGAGTAGTATGGGCATTGCCATTGCGGCAACTGGCCTTTCACTCGTCCTGATATTTGTGTGGATGATCTCGTTGTCGATGCGGAAACAGAGACTCGAGGCAGAGAGGAAAGCTCGCGAAGCCGCTTATCGAAAGGCGATGCATAAAGCGCGAGAGCAAGAGCGTAAAGAGCGAGAGTTCAAAGCAGAAACCGGGCATATCCCCACCATTTTATTTCTAGCGAAAGAAGCCGAAAAGGACAACATTCGTCAAGCGCTGTATTGGTATGATAAAGCCGCTAAACTGGACAACGTGACGGGGATGTACGGCATTGTTCGCTTAAGTGAACGCATGCGCGAAGATGTGATTTTAAAAGAGCAGGCAAACTTCTGGCGTACCGCAATTGCGGGAATGGAAGGGGATACCGAAGCGAAATTTTCGACGGGCAAGGCCTTGGTCTTTGGTCGAGGAACTGAAAAAAATATCCCAAAAGGTAACCAACTGATTGAAACTGCCGCCGAAGAAGGCTGCATTGATGCCATGATTTATATGGGGGAATGGCAGCTTTCACCAGACAATAGTGCAGGACGCAGTGCAGATGCGCTTTACTGGTTTATGAAAGCGGCGGAAAAAGACAGTGCAGATGGCAAGATCCAAGTCGGCTTATGTTACCTAAATGGCATTGGTACAGAAAAAAGCATGGTTAAAGGTTGCTACTGGCTGGAACGGGCCGCGGAAGGTGGCAGTGCTAAAGCGATGTATCATGCTGGCGAAGCGTGGAAGGATAAAGGTAAAACGGGTAATGCAATTGCTTACGTTTGGCTGTTTCTTGCTGCCAATATGGGCTACCAACCTGCACGTACGTTGCGTGATGAAGTGGCAACCAATATTGGTGTTGATGTTGTCGTTGGATTGCAGTCCATAGCGAAGCCGTTGCAAAGAAAGCTGGCATCAGGCATGGTGAGAAAGCACTCTATTATTCGAGCCCTTAACAAAGTGTACAAACGCGAAGCGTATTTTCCTGCGGAAGAGGAGCTCAATGCGGTGTTGAATGATGAGAATAAAGACGCCTCCGAAGCTTGGGAGGAGACATCAACACTAGATTTTCAGCCTAACATGACAACGGTAACAGCAGAAGACCAGGCAAGCACATCGCCCAACGAAAAAAAACTCTCTAAAGATGCGCTCGATTTCACTCAAAACTTCCTTCAGCCATAACCTATCTTATCCAGAAGCCTCAAGATTGAGGCTTTTCTTTTGCTCTTTTGCCAGTATCTCTATCAGTCACGACAACAGAATGTAAACTTACTTAAGCAGTCATTTTACTGATGTGCATACTATTTATGCGATTTTTCAACATATTTTTAGTACTTAACTAAGATGGGATCTGTGTACCTTAAAAAAGAGGTTTTTCCCTCTTTATTTACTTCCGCTATTGGGCTTAGATCAAGCCTTTTCAATTGATAGTAATAATGATTGAAGAGCAAGTGCTTGATGCCCCGATTTATAGATGAATAGTACTCATTACTTTATCTAATAATGTAAATTAAAAAATGTATTATAAATCTTAAATTGTTCTTTTATATTTAGGTGTTGATTATTGATTTTATGATTAATTAGGCGCAAGATAACGTAAAAATAAAATAGCATAGTTAATATGCAGAATTACACTAGGAAGTAACTTTTTCATTACATGTTTCATAATAAATAGAGATAATTTTTTATCTCTGTTTTTATTTATATTAGAGATTTGTGTATGTTGAGAATCATTAGTGCAGATAAATTTATCTCTTCAAGGTTTATCTTAGAGTACAGTAAGGCTGAGTTCGCTTCTTTATTAGGTGTTTCCGTCGCTAAAATAAGTAATATTGAAAGTGGAAAATCTTCAATCCCCCCGGTGTATGATTACGCCATTAATTACTTGTTGAGTGAACATCCATTTAAAGATAGTGCTGTTGATGCTTTATGCTCTCATGAAACGTTAAACTTTGCTCGTCGTATTGACGTCAATACCAAAGTAAAACGCTTGTCCTGTAAGCGTTGCGATAGCCGTAGACTGCACGTTATGGCTGGCATGAGTGGCTTGTATTTTGTCGAGTGCATGGATTGTAAACACACTATGTACTCGTCAGGCATGTCTGTAAAACGTTATCAGCAATGGTCGAATGATGGAGTCAAACTAGATAGTCATTTATTTAATTGAATTGTGTTTCCTTTGCACCTAAAGTAAAAAGCCATCAATACATGTGTTGATGGCTTTTTTATTATGTGTTTAAATTTAGTTAAAATTAAAATATTTATCATTCCTAATAATATAGTCCTAATAATTATATAGTGATGGAAATCTCAAAAAATTATTTTCTTGATATTTTATTTCTAACAACAATGGCTGTGGTCACACAATTTTTAATTATTTTTCCTTTTAAGCCTGGTTTCAATATCATTGGGCTATCAATTGGAAAGTGATGAAGATCGCGAAATTTTAATTCGAGAAAATAAGACTTTTAAATATGAAAATTTAATCACGAAATTTGTTTTTTGAATTTTAAATATCGTTTTCGTTTGTAATATCTGTACCTGTCAATTTTAAAGAACAAAAAAGAGATATTCCAAATGAAACGTTTAATTATAGGTGTTAGTAATTACATGCCAGAAGACTTCAGTTTATTAGCTGAATCTTTAGATGAACAATTTAATCGTCATTTACAACCTTTAGAGCAAGTTGAATTAACCGACGTTGGTGCGGCTATTATTACTTCAGCAGACATTAAAGCAGGTCTGCATAAAATGATTTCTGAAACGGGTTACGGTATTCCAGTTTTCTTAGTAACGGATGAAAACCCAGTTTCGGCAGAAGATTACGTTTGGCTAACTGGCGTTATCGATTTAGAAAGACAATCTATTGAGTACTACTGTCGTCAAATCAACGAAGCGGTAACCAAGTACGAATGTCGTCTGCTTCCTCCTTTCTTCAAGCAATTAACGCACTATGTTGAGATGGGTAACTCAGCGTTTGACTGTCCGGGACACCAAGGTGGTCAGTTCTTCAAAAAACACCCAGCTGGTAAACAATTCTACGATTTCTTCGGCGAAAACCTGTTCCGTAGTGACTTGTGTAACGCGGACGTGGATTTAGGTGACTTGCTGATCCACGAAGGTTCTGCACACCAAGCGCAAGCGCACGCTGCAAAAGTATTTAACGCGGACAAAACTTACTTCGTACTCAACGGTACTTCTGCTTCAAACAAAGTGGTGTGTAACGCGCTAGTAACTGAAGGTGATTTGGTACTGTTCGACCGTAACAACCACAAATCGAACCACCACGGTGCGTTAATCCAAGCGGGTGGTATGCCAGTTTACTTAGAAACGGCGCGTAACCCTTGGGGCTTCATCGGTGGTATGGATGAGCACTGTTTCGATGAAGAATACATTCGTGCTCAAATCGCGAAAGTGGATCCAGAACGTGCACGCGATGAACGTCCTTTCCGTCTTGCTATTATCCAGCTTGGTACTTACGACGGTACTATCTATAACGCTCGCTACGTGATGGATAAGATCGGTCATCTTTGTGACTACATCCTGTTTGACTCTGCGTGGGTTGGTTATGAGCAGTTCATCCCTATGATGAAAGACTGTTCACCACTGCTGCTGGATTTGAAACCAGAAGACGCAGGTGTGATCGTGACTCAGTCTGTTCACAAACAACAAGCTGGTTTCTCTCAAACATCGCAAATCCACAAAAAAGACCGCCATATCAAAGGTCAAGCTCGTTACTGTAACCACAAACGCTTTAACAACGCGTTTATGATGCACGCATCGACTTCACCATTCTACGCACTGTTCTCTGCGCTTGATGTGAACGCGAAGATCCACGACGGCGAAGCCGGTCTGCGTTTATGGCGCGATGCGGTTAAGACAGGTATCGAAGCGCGTAAAGAAATCCTTAAGAGTTGTGAATTGATTCGTCCGTTCATTCCAGACGAAGTCGAAGGTCAACCTTGGGGCAGCTACGACACTGACGTGATCGCAACGAACAAGAAATTCTTCATGTTTGAGCCAAACGCAAGCTGGCACAAATTTGAAGGTTACGGTGAAGGTCAATACTTCGTTGACCCATGTAAATTGTTGCTAACTACTGCGGGTATTGCAGAAGACGGCAGCTACGCAGATTTCGGTATTCCTGCAACGCTATTGGCGAACTTCCTTCGTGAAAACGGCATCATCCCTGAGAAGTGTGACTTGAACTCTATCTTGTTCCTACTCACTCCTGCGGAAGATATGGGTAAGATCCGTCACCTTGTGGCTCAAATTAACCGATTCGAAAAATTCATCCGTGATGATGCGCCTCTAAGTATCGTACTTCCAAGCGTCTACGAAGCGAATAAAGAACGCTACCGTGGCTACACCATCCGTCAGCTATGTCAGGAAATGCATGACATGTACAAAGAGCTGAACGTGAAACAGCTACAAAAAGCGATGTTCCGCAGCGAGTACTTCCCACAAATGGTTCACAAACCAGACGTGGCAACACGCAAATACTTCCGTGGTGAATGCGATTACCTACCACTTAAAGAGGCCGTTGGTCGCGTAGCCGCTGAGGGTGCACTTCCTTACCCTCCAGGCATCATCTGTGTGATCACTGGTGAAATCTGGACCCCACACGTGGTGGATTACTTCCTATCTCTAGAAGAAGGCATTAACCGCTTCCCAGGCTTCGCGCCAGAAATTCAAGGTGTGTACCTTGAAGATGTTAACGGTCGCACTACCGCACATTGTTATGTCCTAAAAGATTAATCTACCCGTTCGCACCACGCTCCGGCGTCGGTGCGAACCGCTTATTCGTGGAGAATAATTTATGAGTACTGAAACTAAAAAAATGTCGGTGGTGCAGTTAACCATTCTGACATTCATCAACATGGCCGGCTCCGGCATCATCATGCTGCCAAGTAAACTGGCGCAAGTGGGCACCATTTCTGTGTTGTCTTGGCTGATCACGGCGGCGGGCTCTTTGGCGTTGGCTTACGTGTTCGCAAAATGTGGTCGCTTTAGTAAACGTGACGGCGGTATGAACGGTTACGCGTCTTATGCATTCGGTAAATCGGGTGCATTTATGGCGGGCTGGACTTACGGTTTGTCACTCCTTATTGCGAACATTGCGATCGCGATTACTTGTGTGGGTTACGGCTCCGCATTCTTTGAAGTGACCCTATCTCCGGTCGAAACCTGTTTGTACACCATCGCCATTCTTTGGATTTGTACTTTCGCTAACTTCGGTGGTGCGAAAATCACAGGTCAAATTGGTACATTCACCGTGTGGGGCGTAATCCTACCAGTGTGTTCATTGGGTATTGTTGGTTGGTTCTGGTTTAACCCAACCATGTACATTGAAGCTTGGAACCCACACAGCTTGCCATTTGGTGAAGCAGTGAGTGCTTCTATTGCGATGACGCTATGGGCATTCCTTGGTCTTGAATCAGCTTGTGCGAACTCTGAAGCGGTAGAAAACCCAGAGAAGAACGTACCAATCGCAGTTCTGGGCGGTACACTAATCGCGGCTGTGGTTTACATTGTATCGACAAACATCTGTTCTGGTATCGTTGCAAACTCTGAGCTTGCTGCATCTACAGCGCCATTCTCAACTGTATGGACAGTGATGTTAGGTTCAGCCGCTGGTAAAGTGGTTGCGGGTATGGCGGTATTGGCTTGTGCGGGCTCTCTATTGGGTTGGCAATTCACTATCGCGTCAGTGTTCAAATCGTCTTCTGATGCTGGCTTCTTCCCTAAATTGTTCTCTCAAGTGGACAAACGTGGTACGCCAATCAAAGGTATGATCGCGATTACTATTATCCAATCTGTATTGTCTCTAATGACGATCTCTCCAACGCTGAACGAGCAGTTCGAAGCGCTGGTTAACCTAGCGGTAGTAACAAACGTTATTCCTTACATTCTATGTATGGGCGCAATCTTCATCATGCAGCAAGTGGCACACGTGCCGGAGCGCGAGATGAAAACCACCAACGTTATCGCTCTGATTGGCTCTCTGTACAGCTTCTACGCGCTTTACGGCTCCGGCTACGAAGCGATGATGTGGGGCTCTATTGTAACCTTCCTAGGCTGGAGTGCTTACGGTCTGATTGCTGCGAAGCATGAGCCTTTAGCAAATTAAAAAATAATACTGAAAGAGCCTTCCCAAACGCGGTGTGGAAGGCTCTTTGTTTTTAGGCATTTACGCCAAATCCAAGTCAGCTCAAAGTATTTGAGGCTAGACATCCAATGACGTGAAAACTCATTTTCGACATTTGGAGGACGAAAGATGATAAGTCAACCTGTTAAAATCGGTGACGATACCGCCGTAGTCATTCCAAGCGCAATCCTGGCTCAGCTCGGGATAAGGGAAGGAGATACCCTAGAAATCGCACTGAATAAAGACAAAATGGAAATTAAGAAGATGGTGTTGAAAACCAGCACTCCAACTTACTCTGAAGATATTGAGGAGAATTGAGTTAGAGAATCTTGGTTTGTCGGATACACTACTGGTTTCGCAAAACTGGCGCTTGCCGCTGTCTTTGAACTATCGATAACTACAATAAGAGGTAAGGTACTATGCAAGGTATCCTCTCTATACAATCTCATGTTTCTTTTGGTCATGCTGGTAACAGCAGTGCCGTTTTCCCAATGCAACGCATGGGTTTCGAAGTATGGCCGATTCATACCGTTCAATTTTCTAACCACACACAGTATCAAGAAGGCTGGACTGGGCGAGCGTTTGCGGCTGAAGACATCAGCGAGTTAGTTCGTGGCCTTGGTAACATCGGTGCATTGGAAAAGTGCCAAGCGGTATTGACGGGCTACCAAGGTAGCGCAGAGCAGTGTCTTGTTGTTGAAGATACCGTGACGAAAGTGAAGCAAGCGAACCCGAACGCACTTTATGTTTGCGACCCTGTGATGGGCGCGCCAGACAAAGGCTGCATTGTGGCTCCGGGCATTGCTGAAAATCTTCTAACGCGTTTGATGCCAATGGCGGACGTGATCGTTCCGAACCAATTCGAGCTAAGTCAATTTGCTGAGATGGAAATCCACTCACTAGACGATGCGATCACCGCATGCCAACGTGCGCTAGAGAAAGGTCCAAAAGTGGTGCTAGTTAAGCACCTTTACTGCCTAGAAAATGGCAGCTTCAACATGCTATTGGCTACGCAAGAAGGCATTTACCTTGCGAAGCGTCCTCAATTTGAGTTTGCTAAACAACCTGTTGGCGTGGGCGATCTTATTTCAGCTATCTTTACCGCGGGACTCTTAAAAGGCTGGTCTCCTAAACAAGCTTTCCAACATTGTCACGACGCGTGTTACGGGGTGTTGAGTGCAACGTACCATGCGGGTGAGTGGGAACTGCAAACTATTGCTGCGCAGCAAGAGTTTGTTGAACCAAGCAAACACTTCCTGATTGAAGAAGTGGCTTTGGTCACCGCGTAATTGAGCGCAATTAAACAAAAAAGGGGAGCCATCATCGGCTCCCCTTTCTATTTGTTCTGTCAGTCTTACTGAGCTTTTTGCTGCTCTGATTTACAAACTGCTGCTGTAAAGACAACGTCTGTTGAGCTGTTTAGCGCAGTTTCTGCAGAGTCTTGAATCACACCGATAATGAAGCCAACCGCTACAACCTGCATTGCTACGTCGTTTGAGATACCAAACAGGCCACACGCAAGTGGGATAAGTAGTAGAGAGCCACCTGCAACACCTGATGCGCCGCATGCAGAAACCGCAGCTACAATACTTAGAAGTAGCGCAGTCAGTAGATCAACTTCGATACCCATAGTGTGCACAGCTGCAAGCGTTAGTGTTGTGATAGTGATTGCAGCACCAGCCATGTTGATGGTCGCACCTAGAGGGATAGATACTGAGTATGTATCCTCGTCCAGTTTTAGTTTCTCACATAGTGCCATGTTTACTGGAATATTCGCCGCACTTGAACGAGTGAAGAACGCAGTTACACCACTTTCACGTAGACAACGGAATACAAGTGGGTAAGGGTTTTGTTTGGTTTTAACGAACACGATCGCTGGGTTTACAACGAGTGCGATGATCATCATTGCGCCAAGAAGAACCGCCAGAAGGTGTGCGTAGCTTGCTAGTGCGCTAAAGCCCGTTGTCGCAAACGTTGAAGCAACCAAGCCAAAGATACCAAATGGTGCAAGACGAATGATAAAGCGCACAATGTGAGACACGCTGTGGCTTAGATCTTCAAATACGGCCTTCGTTGTTGCCGATGCGTGGTGTAGTGCAAGACCCAGACCCACACCCCAAGCAAGAATGCCGATGTAGTTTGCTTCTACTAGTGCATTTACTGGGTTGTCGACCAGTTTAAACAACAATGTGCGTAGAATTTCAGCAATACCTTGAGGAGGCGTTGCACCTTCAGCGCCGGTGACAAGCGTTAAATTGGTCGGGAAAAGGAAGCTTAGAACCACTGCTGATAGCGCCGCGAAGAATGTACCCATCAGGTACAGTACAACGATTGGGCGCATGTAAGTGTGTTGGTTTTTCTTTTGGTTTGCAATTGAAGCGGCAACCAAAATAAACACAAGGATTGGCGCGATCGCTTTAAGCGCACCGACAAAAAGGCTACCAATTAATCCCGCGCTTTCGGCATGGCTTGGAGAAATTGTCGCGAGCAAAATACCAAAGACGATACCGACAAGGATCTGGACGACGAGGTTACCACGAGCATATCGGGCAACGAGGCTGTTGTGTTGCATACATCATTCCTGCAAATTTATGCCAGAGTGGCAGGGCAATAGTCCATCATTACACGGCGATAATGCCCTTATATTACAAGGGGTGAGCATTGCTTCTGGTCACTAAGACACATGATTATCAATTATCCTGTTTTTATAAATTCAGCCATTTTCTTGCTGAATATCACATATCTTAGCTTGGTAATATTTTGTGTCTAGTTTTAGTTTGTTTTTGGATTAAATGTTTGCTCAATGTTATTTAAATAAGATTTTTATGTTGAAAATTATCATTAGTTATGAGTAATGGTTTTTAATAAAGTTGTTAAAAAGGAGACTTTCGTCTCCTTTGATTTTATTGACAACTCAAACGCAACAAATTAATAACTTTGTTGGCGCCTGCGCTTATCATTCATGGCATTGCGAGCAAGTTTACCGAATTGTCGACTTTGTGCTCGTTGCTCTGCCAAAGTCGCGCCGTTAAAGGCTTGTTCTCGCAATAGTTTTTGATAGTTATTGAAACGACGAACCTCCAGTTTGCCATTTGCAATCGCAGCTTGAACCGCGCAGCCTGGCTCAGTTTGGTGCTTACAATTGCCAAAGCGACAACGCTGAGCGAGCGCCTCAATGTCAGAAAATGCCTCACTGACCCCCGATTCACAATCTGCTAGTTGAAGCTCGCGCATTCCCGGAGTATCAATCAAGATGCCGCCATCAGGTAATAGATGGATAGAGCGCGATGTAGTTGTATGTCGCCCTTTGCTATCGTCTTCACGAATATGCCCAGTTGCCTGTTCTTGTTGCCCGAGTAATGCATTAACAAGAGTTGATTTGCCAACGCCTGAAGAACCGATAAAAGCGAGGGTTTGTCCTTCTTTGCACCAGGTCATGAGTTTAGAAGCACTCTCTATTTCTAAGCCGTTGACTGTCTCTATAGCTAATAGAGGGTCGAGCTTCTGTACTTGGCTTTTTAGTTCATCAGTATTGTCACACAAATCGGCTTTGGAAAGCACGATGACGGGTTCGACTTCGGCTTCATGAGCCAAGGCAAGATAACGTTCAATACGACTTAAATTGAAGTCGTCGTTAAGGGAACAGACGATAAACACTGTATCCACATTGGCTGCGATGAGTTGCTCTGCCACTTTGCTGCCAGCGGCTTTGCGGCTAAAGAGGCTCAAGCGATCCAGTAAGCGAACAAATTGCTGATCTTCATTTAAGATTACCCAGTCTCCGACGGTCATATTGGGTAAAGAATGGTGGGCATTAAGATGAACTTGCCCAGTTTCTGTTGCCAATAAATAACCACTTCGGTGATGCGCAATTACACGAGCAAAGATAGTGTTGTCGTAATCGTCTAATGTCAGTTGTTGCTGAAAAAATGGTTTCCAACCCAATTGTTTTAGAGGGTTTGAAGTTGAAACTAATGTGTCACAAAAAGTATGTGTTTGATTCATTATTGAATTATCCCAGACGCAACAAAGCGCCTTAATACAAATCGCATTAGGGTCTAATTCGGATAGAGTTGACCCCGGTGAAGACCGGGCAGAGAAGGGGAGTTGTGGCTATGCCACAGAGTTGGTGCTGTTAGGATTACCCTTGCGATGCCCAGTTAGTGTTATTCAATACAATCATCTTGTGTCCTCTTCGTTGGTTAATAAATAAGTGAGTTAATTAAGCCAAAAGAGTATAGCTGCCCTTTTTTAAAGAGGGTAGCTATACTGCAAAAATATTAACTTTGTTTTGTGATGCGCTCTTCCATAATCTGCGAATACGTGTTGGCTTTTAAGCCGTATATGATTTGGACATAACGATCATCCAATATCACGACGCCATGCGCGCCATGATTTTTGAGTGCGTTCTTATCGATGACGGACGTCGCTCTGAGGGTAAGACGCAGCCGAGTCGCACATGCACCAGTTTCTAGCAGGTTCTCTATGCCCCCAATGGCGTCAATGATCGTATCGACGTCTTGTTCGACATTGGGGTTGGTATGAGTTAGGAAATTGAAAAATTGCTTCAGCGCTGACTTAACCGTCATTTGAAGAGCCTTCGGTCGTTAGTTTTGAAATGGCTTCAACAATCGGTGCCGGCGAGAGCGTATGCGGTACTTTAGTGATTAACGTGCCATCCGGCTTCAAGAAGTAAAAGTAAGAGCTATGATCCAGCGTGTACTTTAGTTCCGAGCCTTCCAATTCTGTCTTGCGGAAAATGACACCATAGTTGTGTGCCAAAGGTGTCGTTACATCAAGTGGTGCCGATAGGCCTTCAATCATTGGATGGAAGTAATGGGCATATTTTGCTGATGCATCGGCCTCATCACGCTCTGGGTCCAAAGAAATGAACATCGGGCGTAGTTGCGCTTTTTGCGCGTCGTCAATTTGATTCAGTGCTCCTGCCAGCATTGCAAGAGAAGTTGGGCAAACGTCTGGGCAGCGAGTAAAGCCAAAATAGACGACTCGGATGCGAGGGTCATTCACATCGAAGATATTGACGGCTTGGTTATTTTCCCCAAACAATACCGTTTGTTGAGAGGTGGAACTGTCCACTTGCTCTGGCTTCGTTTTCTGATTATCTAAATAGCTCTTTACGCCAAACCCGAGTGCGAAAGCAGCTACGAGAAATAGGGACCAATTGCGGCTCATAACGATTCCTTATCTTTGCATTTTTATAGCAGGGTAAACGGTATTCTCTCCATCACTGAGTTCACCAACCCAAGTCATTGCATCCTCCGTGCAAACCGGGAGAATGATGTCACCTTGATATTGGCCAGGAGCGATTTGCTTCAGCAAAAACTTAGGCTCACCCATCTCCATTTCTCTTCCCGAAAGACTTAGGATGAGTTGCTTAGCATCGCTTGTATGCCACTCAACATTTAGAGTGGTAGGAACCAAGGGTTGAGCAGTTTCTGAGTTTAGCGTCATCGTAACATTTTCTTGGACGCAAGAGGTTGTAGAGAGAAAGCAGTATTCATCTATTGACTTGCTTTGAGTGGAAGAAGAAAAGCTTTTTATTAGAGTCGGGGCATAAAATCCCGCAACTAATGCGGCTGAAACAGCGGCGATTTGTAACAGTTTCATTAAGGTTCAGCATTTATCACTTAACATTACGAGCATCGTAGCACAGATGCGCCGCTCGCCAACTCGTGACCTCGGTAAATTGTGCGTTATACCTCGGTGACCAGCTTCCTTATAACGCGACGGACTTTATTGCATCAAATACAGCAGAGTTTTCAATTGAGATGTTTTGCCCTTAGCCAATAAATAAAAACGGAGCCAATTGGCTCCGTTTTTATTTGGTTCAGTATGTGTTTGATACCAAAGTTATTTATCTGAGTCTGCGAATTTCTCTAGACCTAAAACCAGAGCAATGGCTGCAAGCATCATCACGACAGCAAGTACTAACTGAGAAGGTTGTGATGTCACGTGTTCAAATTCAAATGGTGATAGGTTGTGCTGTAGCAATGGCACTTGTTCGCCCTTCGAATTGGTGCGCCAAGTGATGGTTTCTTTCCATGGCCAAATCTTTGGCAACGTACCAATCATTAATCCAGTCAAAAACATCAGGGTGAAATCACGGAACTTGCGTAGTAACCACGACAATAAGTGAGAGAAAGACAGTAAACCGATCACGCAGCCAGACAAAAATAGCGCTAATGTATCGACTTGAAAACCTTTCACTGCGGCTAATACAGGAGCATACATGCCAATCAGCAGCAAAATAAAACTGCCAGAGATACCCGGCAAGATCATCGCACAAATCGCGATAGCTCCAGCGAATAAGGTGTTAATGGCCGTTGGTTCCATGTGTAAAGGTTTGAGCACAGTAATACTATAAGCAAACCCGACACCAACGAGCAGAATGACAAAGCGGACAAGATCGCGTTGCTCAACCTGACGAATAATGTGATACACAGAGACCAAAATCAGACCAAAGAAAAATGACCAAAGTGGGATCGGGTGTGTGTCAAGAAGCCAAGTAATCAACTTTGCTAGCGTTGCAATACTGGTGAAAATGCCGGCAAACAGAGCGATTAGGAAGAATCCGTTGATGTGATTAAACGCGGCTTTAAACCCTTTTTTTCTCCAGATAGAGAAAAGTGAGGGGTTAATGCGTCGAATGCTTTCAAGCAGCGTATCGTAAATACCAGTGATAAACGCGATGGTGCCGCCAGATACACCAGGTACAACATCTGCTGCACCCATGGCGATTCCCTTGAAGAAAGTAATTAAGTAGTTCATTGCTCTAATGCTAAGTCGTTTCGATGGCAGAGAGTATACAAACATTGCGATGAAAAAAGTATGAAATAGTGCTGTAACTACTTGGTTTTATATCCAATCTGTTGCCTATCTTTATTACCCGCCAAGAGACAATGCCGCCGTAACGAGCTTTTAATGCTTGGTTTACATTTTTGAGATGATTAACTCTACTATCAATTATCAATCTTGGTTGCATTATGCAATTGCAATTTGCATTATCAAATTGCATTTTGATAATTTGCGCGTGAATAAATCCAGCTTATATGAGATCTTGTGCCCAAAAATAAGTCTTTGCATTTTGGCATGATTAATGCATAATACTGCTCGACCCTTCTTAAGCCGAGGGTCACCTAGCCAACTGACGTTGTTAGTGAATACAATTTGTTCACACTAAATATAAGCCAATCGCGATTATTGCGGTTGGCTATTTTTTTATATGAACAACGTTACTTACGTGCTTTGCAAATTGCACTTCTCTTACTGTCAGTCATAAAAAAGGGCTGACGTGTTACGCCAACCCTTGTGTTTTACTTTACGTTTTAACCCGTTTATCGAGCAGTTCAGTATCCCATTAACTGTAGCAAATTTTCAGCTGTCACAATGGCTTCTTTACGATTAGCAATATTAAGCTTTTGGTACAGGTTGCGAATGTGGGTTTTAATTGTCGTACCTGCCACATCCAGCTCTTGTGCGATTTGCTCGTTACTAAAGCCTGAATAAATCAGCCCCAGAACCTGCCATTCGCGTTGTGTTAATGGGCTGGTACGTACTAGCTCTGGCACATTAGGGTGATTCACCAACTTTTCAATAAAGTCTTCATCAAAGTGAATTGACCGGCTACGTTGATTCGATGAAATGTCCTTCATTAACTGTTGAGCACGGTGACGCTCAAGATCGCCCAGTTCATGGCGGAGGCTCAACTTCTCCAGCAGACCGCCAATGGTTGCACCATCAATCAGGAAGTTTCCGACCATGCCAGTTTGGTTCGTCATTACTAATGCTTCTTTTAACAGAGCCTTGGCTTGCTCCTCATCTTTTTGGCGAGCAGAAAGGACCGCTTCAACCACTAAGTTGCGATTAGTATCTGTGATTAGGTTAGTGCGACGAGCTTCACCTTGGAGAAAATCTAACGCAGCACGAGCGTCGGTATATTGGCCTAAGTTAATGTGGGCGCGAGCAATGTTACGCCATTGCAATTGAGAAAAGTGGTTGCATGCCGATTCAGGACGAACCGCAGTGTTGAGCCATTCTTGCATTGCATCGGTATTCCCGCGCGCTTGCCAAAATAGAATCAACGATAGTGAAGCGTTTGCAGTCCAATCTACGTGGTAAGTCGACTGTTTCATCAAGTGCTTTATATGCTCAATGAATTTACCGGCTTTGTCTAATTCACCGCGTCCAATCGCAATACGCGCCAACATCGAATAGCTATGTAAGTGCTTGCTTGGTGAATGGTTTTCGAGAATTTGCAGACCTTTGTACGCGCATTCTTCCGCTTCATCAAGTCGGTTCCAGCACCAAAGTACTTGCGCGCGAATACGCAGCAAAAATTCATGAAGAGGAACATGCTGAAGCTGCTGATCTTCAATCAGACGAAATGCGGAATCTTGTAGTTCAAAGGCAGCTTGCACGTAACCTTGTGCAATTAAAATCTCGCTTTGCTGCAATATTGCCCATAACGCTTGGTGATATACCTGATACTGACGAGCTAGCTTTTCAGTTTGTTGCATCATCGGCAAAGCACGGTCTAGTTTACCTAGCACGTGGTTAACTTCACCAACAACCGAAGTCGCCACAATTCGGCTACGGTAAATTGTGTTATCAAGTTGGCTAAGCGCTAGCTCCGCTAATTCGAGAGCTTTTTCCGGCTGGTTACTGTTGATAGCCACTTGAGCAAGCAACGCGTTTGCTTGACCTTGATAATGAATATCTAACGCAATGTTACGCTTTTTGTGTTCCTCTTCCGCTTCTTCAAGCAGGTGGCCCACTTGGTTATAACGATGCTGACTTTGAGCCAACCATGCTCGGAGCATCGTAAGTTTTGGGTGGCTGAACAACAGATCATCGTCCAACTTGTTAATTGAGCTTTCCAGTGTGCTGAGTTCGCCTTGGTTAAACATCTTCCAGCCGAATTCGTTTAGGATCTCTACCACTAAGTCCTTATCATTCGATTTTTGTGCATGATGAATCGCTTGGTGTGGTGCTTTTTGCTGTAACCAAGCGATAGCAGCATTGCGGTGGAGATCTTTTTCTTGCTGAGGAATACGAGCTTGGCGCTCATGAGACAAAAACTCGCCAAATAAGTTATGGAACCGGAACCAGTTCTGTTCCCCTTCGAGCGGGTAAATGAATAAGCCGTAACGGTTAAGCGATTCAATCATTCCCAGTGCATCTTCGCGTTGGGTAAGGGCAAACACTAGCTCATCATTGAAGTGGTCAAGCACGGATACTTGCATTAAAAAGTGACGAGTTTCGTGATCGAGTAAGTCAAACACTTCTTCGACCAAGTAATCCCACAAGTGCGCGTGATTGAACTGCGATACCGACTCTACAGTTTGTGCCAATGTGCGGTTTTGATGTTGGGCTTGTAATGCGATCAACTGCATCGCCGATGGCCAACCTTCAACATAGGTTCTTAGGCTGTTCGCCATGTCTTCATCGATACCATCGGCGATACGCTGGTTAAAGAAGCGAGTGGTTTCTTCGGTATCGAACGCCAACATCTCGTTGCCGATTTCGATCATTAAATCACGAACACGTAAGTTTGCAGTGCCCAGAGGCGGCGCTGCACGACTGGTTACCACAACGGTGAGGTTGTCTGGCATGTGCTTTAAGAAGAAACGCATGGATTCATGGATTTCATCATTCGTGATTAAATGGTAGTCATCAAGTACCACGTAGCACTCTTGATGAAAGTCAGCCATTTCAGCGAATACTTCGCTAAATAGGGAGCGTAAAGACGAGATCTGACGTTTTTCCGCCAGTTTTTGTGCGTTAGCGCAACTGAAGTTGGTGGCTTTGTTTAATGCTTGAAGCAGATAGTTTACAAAGCGAAAGCCGTCGTTATCGCTGTCATCAATGCTGTACCAACCGACGTTTGGCTTATCGGATAGCCACTGCGCTGCCATTGTTGTTTTTCCGTAACCTGCTGGGGATCGGAATAAAACCAATTTGTAGTAAGGCGCTTGCTGTAGTAAGTCCAACACTCGTGGGCGCACGATGGCATTGTGCAGGCGTCCTGGTCGAGTAAGCTTAGATGGAATCCACATTAGTAGTTATGTCCTTATTTATGTATACCCAAATGACTGCAACGTGATCATTCTAGTAAAGCCCCCTTGAAAGCCGTCTTACTGAATGATGTCATCAGCATCAAAAACACTGTTTGAATACCGGATAATGTCGCTACTATTGGGGCTTGCGTCCGTCTGAAAAACCATTCCATACGGTCACTTAGATATAAAAGCTAGCGAAAACTAGAAATAACTCACATCGCCTAATTCTAGTTTGTATAAAAAGCGTACAATCCTGTGAGCTGAGAGGGATGTTACGACATCAGAAATGTTCGTTACTTTGATCCACTTCCTAATTCTCAAGGGTTGATGGATTTACCATCAACTACGCCCTTTATTTGTGATTGTCGTCACTTAAATGTCGTTTGTTTCGTTAGCGTTAAGATCGCGTTGCACATAGATTACGAAAAGTTCTTCTACGCTGACCGAGTTAATGTGACCGATATTACAATTTTCACATCATCAGATGAGTGGACTATAAAAAGCGTCATGAACGGGTTTTAACCTTTCTCACATTCCATTGTGATCAAAATCACTAAGAACTGGTGCAAAGTTCACTTTGTTGAGATTTGGATCACTAACCTAGCAATGGTACCCCCTCTACGCCCTCAGCCCTCCTCCTTCAAAGGATGAGAATTAGGAGGATGTTTATTCACAGAGGTAAATGCACGATGTATGGCAGATGAATTACCAAAAGACGTGAGAATTTCGTAATGAAACCTACTCAACAAAAACAATTTGACAAGAAGTCGTTCCAAGAAAGCGTAAAGAAACACTTATCTGTAACTTACGCTCATACGATTGAAAACGCAGACAGCCGCGCATGGTACCTAGCAATGGGGCATGCTCTGGCTGAATTTACTACTCTAGATTTGCTTGCGACAGAAGAAGATCCACGCATTAAAAGTGCGAAGAGCGTTAACTACCTTTCGCTAGAATTCCTTATCGGTCGTTTGACGGGTAACAACCTAATCAGCATGGGTCTGTATGAACAAGTAACAGAAGCAATGGCTGAACTGGGTTACAACCTAACTGATCTGCTAGAAGAAGAGCGCGACCCATCATTGGGTAACGGTGGCCTTGGTCGTCTGGCTGCGTGTTTCATGGATTCATGTGCGGCACAAGAATTCCCAACTGTCGGCTATGGTTTACATTACGAATACGGTCTATTTAAACAGTCATTCAAAGACGGTCGCCAGCAAGAAGCACCTGACGCATGGCGCGGTGTAGAAGGCTACCCTTGGGAAATTGCGCGTCCAGAACTTGCGCAAGAGATCGGTTTTTACGGTCACGTTGAAGTGATTAACGAGAACGGTAAAGAAGTCCGCAAATGGGTACCAGGCATGACAGTAAGAGCAATGCCTTGGGATCTTCCAATTGTGGGTTACGAATCAGACACGGTTTACCCGCTACGTCTTTGGGAATGTCAGGCGATTGCACCATTCTCACTAGCAAGCTTTAACAATGGTGATTACTTCGAAGCTCAGCACGCACTGATCGACGCAGGTAACATCACTAAAGTGCTTTACCCGAACGACAACCACGAGAAAGGTAAAACACTGCGTCTAATGCAGCAGTACTTCCACTCAGCAGCGTCTGTACGTGACATCCTACGTCGCCACGAAGCTGCGGGCTACTCGCTAGCGGATCTACCTAAGCAAGAGACTATCCAGCTTAACGATACGCACCCAACGATTGCGATTCCTGAACTAATGCGCATCCTGATGGATGAAAAAGGTTTAGCTTGGGAAGCGGCTTGGGAAATCAGCTCTAAGACATTTGCGTACACCAACCACACGCTACTTCCAGAAGCACTAGAGACATGGCCAGAGTCGCTAATCCAGCACCTGCTACCACGTCATATGGAGATCATTTACGAGATCAACCACCGCTTCCTACAAGACGTACGTGCAATGTGGCCGGGTGATGTCGCGAAACAACAGAAGCTTTCTATCATCGAAGAAGGTTTCCACCGCATGGTTCGCATGGCAAACCTATGTGTAATCGGCTCTTACGCAGTAAACGGTGTAGCAGCACTTCACTCTGAATTGGTTAAGAAAGACCTATTCCCAGAGTTCCACGAAATGTACCCGACACGTCTACACAACGTAACGAACGGTATTACGCCACGTCGCTGGTTGAAGTTCTGTAACCCAGGTCTGTCTCAGCTTATCACTGAGAAAGTCGGCCCAGAATGGCCAGCGAAACTAGAGCAACTTGAAGGTATTGCGAAGTACGCCACTGACGCGACATTCCAAAAAGAATTCATGGCAGTGAAGAAAGAGAACAAAGAACGCCTAGCAACTTGGGTGAAAGAGAACATGGGTATCGAGCTCGATACTAATGCAATCTTCGATGTTCAAATCAAGCGTCTGCACGAGTACAAACGTCAGCATCTAGACTTGCTACACGTACTGTCTCTGTACCACCGTATTCTTAATGAACCTGGTTTTGAGTGTACGCCACGCGTTGTGTTCTTCGCAGCAAAAGCAGCACCGGGTTACCACCTAGCGAAAGAAATCATCTTCGCAATCAATAAGATTGCAGACAAGGTGAACAACGATCCTCGCATCGGTAACAAGCTGAAAGTGGTATTCATCCCTGACTACCGCGTGAGCATGGCTGAAATCATTATCCCTGCGGCTGACGTTTCTCAACAAATCTCGCTAGCGGGTAAAGAAGCATCAGGTACAGGTAACATGAAGATGGCGCTAAACGGTGCGCTAACTATCGGTACAATGGATGGTGCAAACGTTGAGATTCGTGAGGAAGTAGGCGATGAGAACATCTACATCTTCGGTCTAGATGTTGAAGGTGTGAAAGCGCTGAAAGCTCAAGGTTACAACCCATTTGATTACTACAATGCGGATCACTTACTCAAAGCGTCAATGGACTTGCTATTGGGTGAAGAGTTCACACCAGGCCAACCGGGCTTACTGCGTGCCACATACGACAGCCTGCTAGACGGTGGTGACCCATACTTATGTCTCGCGGATTTCGCCTCTTACGTGAAAGCACACGAAGACATGAGCGAACAATATAAAGATCAAGCTGGCTGGGCGAAGAAGGCCATTCTTAATACCGCCCTTGTTGGCAAGTTCACGTCAGACCGCTCAATCCGCGACTACGTGAACAATATCTGGAAGCTTGAAGCGGTGAAACGCTAATAGAACCTAGTTAAGACCAAGGTAGCCAAGCGCTACCTTTGGTCATTTTCCAAAAGAAGTTATTGATAACAATAAAACCCTACATGGAAGGTGTTGGTATTACCTTCGGAGAAAGCGATGAAAGAACAAACAGCATTAAAGAAAGTCGCGGAAATGGCGAGATTGGCTGATAGCTATGTCAGTGCTTGGGGAGATGAGGCTAAAGTGTCTGAGGAGACGCTACGCCGCTTGCTCGCTTCGCTTGGCTACGATACTAGCAGTGATGAAAAACTACTGGCTTCTGCTGAAAAGAAACATAAAAAAGACGTACTAGCCCCTGTTCTTGTTTTACGCGACGGCGAACCAGTCGAAGTGGAACTAAACCTAGGTACGAGTGCTCGTGAGAGTGAATTCAGCTGGCGTTTAGAAACAGAACAAGGAGAGGTACTTGAAGGCTATCTTCAGTCCCAAATTGTTCGTGATGAGCGTGCTGAGGGTGGCCCTCTAGTGTTTGCATTGCCAAAGAACTTGGCTTGGGGTTATCACAAACTGATCATCAGTCGTAAGCGTCGTAAAACACCTTACGAGATGTCATTGATCATTACGCCGAAAGCGTGTTTCAAACAAGACGATCTAAACCAACACAAAAAGCTATGGGGTCCTAGTATCCAGCTTTACACACTGCGTACTCAGCATAACTGGGGCATCGGTGATTTTGGTGACCTAAAACAACTGGTGAGTGATATTGCCTCTCGTGGCGGTGACTTCATTGGCTTGAACCCTATTCACTCGCTGTTCCCTGCGAATCCAGAAGGGGCAAGCCCATACAGCCCGTCTTCTCGTCGTTGGTTGAACATCATGTACATCGACGTAAGCTCTGTACCTGAATTCGCGCTAAGTGCAGAAGCACAACAGCGTGTTGGTAGCGCAGAGTTCCAACAACGTCTACAAAAAGCGCGAGACTCTCATTGGGTGAATTACACCGAAGTTTCGCAACTAAAAATGAGCGTTCTTCCGCTGCTATTCAGTGAGTTTAAAGCTCGCCATTTAGACAAGAACACCGATCGCGCTCGTGCCTTCTTGGACTTTGTTGAAAAAGGCGGCGACAGCTTGCTACATCAAGCTGCATTCGATGCACTTCATGCTGATTTACATGCAGAAGATGCAAACATGTGGGGCTGGCCAGTATTCCCTGAGAAATACCGCACATTCGACGCAGCTGGTACTCAGAAGTACATTAAGGACAACCAAGATCGTGTTCACTTGTACATGTACCTGCAATGGATCGCAGACGATCAAATCAAAGAAGCGCAAGCGCTAGCCGAAGAAAAAGGCATGGCTGTGGGTTTGTACCGCGACCTTGCGGTTGGTGTTGCAGATTCAGGCAGCGAAACATGGGCTGACGAAGGCGCGCTAGTATTGGATGCAAGCATCGGTGCGCCACCAGATGTACTTGGTCCACTAGGCCAAAACTGGGGTCTGCCTCCGCTAAACCCTCAAGTGTTGGAAGCGACAGGCTACGATGCGTACATCAAGTTGCTACGTGCCAACATGAAGCATTGTGGTGCACTGCGTATCGACCACGTACTTGGCCTATTGCGTCTATGGTGGATTCCAAAAGGCGAGAAAGCGACAGAAGGCGCGTACTTGTACTACCCAGTGGAAGACATGCTCGCAATCCTAGCGCTTGAGTCGCACCGCCATCAGTGCTCTGTGATTGGTGAAGACTTAGGTACTGTGCCAGATGAAATCGTTGATATCCTACGTGATGCAGGTGTGCACTCTTACAAAGTCTTCTTCTTCGAAACCTCAAAAGAGGACGGCGGCTTTATTTCTCCGAAGCATTACGCAGAGCAGTCTATGGCTGCGCTGTGTACGCACGATATGCCAACACTACGCGGTTTCTGGCACTGTGATGACTTGAAGATGGGGCGTGAGATTGGTCTGTACCCTGATGAGCAGCAGTTGGAAGGCCTATTCGCTGACCGCTTGAAGTGCAAACAAGGCATTCTAGACAGTGTTCGCTGGCATGGCTATTTGCCAGAAGGCATTGGTCATGATGCTCAGTACGTGCCAATGGATTCATACCTAAGCGAAGCGCTGCAACTGCACGTAGCCGCGGGTGACTCTGCACTGCTTAGTGTTCAGCTTGAAGACTGGCTAGAAATGGATCAACCGGTCAATATTCCTGGTACGGTGGATGAGTATCCAAACTGGCGTCGTAAATTGTCGATGAACCTAGATGAAATCTTCAGCCGTGAAGATGTGAATCGTATTTCTAAACGCCTTACTGAAGTTCGTGCACAGGCGAGTAAGTAAGATGCCTAGAGTGGCGTAGATGGACGAGCTGATTACGAATTTTGTTAGCTCAGAGGTACGAAAGTTCCGTCTAGGTCACTCATTCCTAAAACACAATCCGTTAGGATGAAGTACCGTTATTATGCCCGCGACAATAGCGGGCATTTTTGTATTTTGACGCCGTTTACGCAACGAACGTGAGAAGCGGAGTCTTTTTGTGAGTTCACAACGTTGGCTGTGGAGAAACCGATGTTTGATTCAGATCTCTGGTCTTGAAAAGGATGTTGGCTCTAGGGAGAAAGATTTGAAAACCACCAAAACCAAGAAAATAAAGAAACAACACGAACGCGCATACGAACTGCTTGCTGAGGCGGCTTACTCAGATCCATTTGCGGCGCTGGGTCCATTCATTGACGACGAAGCTTCGCTGAGAGTTTGGATGCCGGGCGCAAACAAGGTTGAACTACTTGTTAATGGTGAACCTCGCGTGGCGCTTGAGCGTGATGGCGACAGCGGTTTCATCTTAAAAGAGCAACGCGATTTACACCTGACCCACTACCGTTTAGCGGTCGATTGGAATGGTGTTGAACAAATTATTGATGACCCGTACCAGTACCACAATATCTACCAAGAGTACGAGCATCTGCATACGCCAAAAGACATGTATCACTACATGGGCGCACACTTTGTCACGCTAGAACGTGGCGGTGAAAACATCTCTGGTGTGCGTTTCCTTGTTTATGCACCACATGCATCTGCTGTTAGCCTTGTGGGTTGCTTCAACCAATGGGATGGCCGTCGTCATCCAATGCAACGCCTAGACTACGGTATCTGGGGCCTATTTATTCCTGGCTTAGAAGAAGGCGTTCAGTACAAATTTGAGCTAAAAGGGCCAAATGGGGAAGGGCTGCCACACAAACAAGACCCTTGGGGTTTCTACTCTGAGCAATACCCATCGTTCGCATCCATCACCTACGATCACAAGCGTTACCAATGGCAAGATGCGAAATGGCAAAACCGCGCAGTGACACAAAAGCGTGATGAAGCGTTATCGTTTTATGAGCTGCATGCTGGATCATGGAAGCGCGACGAGAAAGGTGATTTCCTCAACTACCGCGAACTCGCGGAGCAGTTGGTGCCATACCTTGTGGATATGGGCTACACCCACGTTGAGCTGATGCCTGTGTCTGAGCATCCATTCTATGGTTCATGGGGCTATCAACCCGTTGGCTTATTTGCGCCAACTAGCCGCTTTGGCTCCCCTGATGATTTCAAATTCTTCGTGGATGCGTGTCACCAAGCTGGTATCGGTGTAGTGCTGGATTGGGTTCCTGCGCATTTCCCATCGGATGATCATGGTTTAGCGAACTTTGATGGTACGCCTCTGTTCCATGATCCAGATCCTCGTCGCGGTTGGCACCAAGATTGGAACTCCTACATTTACGATTTAGGCCGTGAACATGTACGTCGCTTCCTTGTCTCGAATGCGCTGTACTGGTTTGAACAATTCCATATTGATGGTATTCGCGTGGACGCTGTCGCGTCGATGCTCTATCTCGATTATTCACGTAGTCACGATCAGTGGGTACCAAACGTCGACGGTGGCAACGAAAACTACGACGCAATCGCAACCTTAAAATGGATGAACGAAGAAGTGTACAAGCACTTCCCGAATGCGATGACGATTGCGGAAGAGTCAACGGCGTTTCCTGGGGTGTCTGCGCCAACCTTTATGGGTGGTTTAGGTTTTGGCTTCAAGTGGAATATGGGGTGGATGCACGACAGTCTTTCATACATCAAAGAAGATCCTGTTCACCGCAAATACCACCACAATACCATCACATTCCCGCTGGTTTATGCTCATAGCGAGAACTACGTCTTGTCTCTCTCTCACGATGAGGTGGTGTACGGCAAAGGCTCTATCCATAACAAGATGCCGGGTGATGAATGGCAGCAAACTGCAAACCTACGTGCATACTACGGTTACATGTATGGTCAACCGGGCAAAAAGCTGAACTTCATGGGCGCGGAAATCGGCCAAACGGCGGAGTGGAACCACGATGATCAGTTACAATGGTTCTTGCTGGAATATGAGCGTCATCAAGGTGTCCAAAAGCTGATGCGAGATTTGAACCACTTGTACCGAAATGAAGCGGCGATGCACGATCAAGATTGTGTTCCTGCTGGTTTTGAGTGGCGTCTACAAGACGAAGCGGATGCGAGCATCCTAGCGCACGAGCGTATTAGTAAAGAAGGTGAGCGTATTCTGATCATCACCAACTTTACGCCCGTACCACACGAGCGCTTTCGTTTAGGCGTTCCAAATGCAGGTCAATACGAACTGCTACTGAATACAGACGATAGCAAATACGGCGGCAGCGATTTTAAAGTGCTGACCAGTGTGAAAACGGAAAAAGTTGAAAGTGAATCACTGCCTCAATCACTTGAGCTTCGTTTGCCTCCACTTTCAACCGTGTTCTACAAGCTGCACAAATAATTTAGTCTAATCAAATTCTAAGCCCGTTTTACATTGTAAATCGGGCTTTTTTTGACCTATTTTTTACCTCTAAAACTTGTTGTTCTTGATTGAATCAGGCAAGCTCACGGGTTTGTTTATCATCAATCGCTAATGCATTGGGGAACTACACATGTTGAAAAGGCTTAAGTCATTTCTATTTAAAATGGTGTTGATATTGCTGATCGCCCCAGTCGTTTTGGTTGGTTTGGTGAAATATGTCGATCCACCAATATGGGGATGGAAGTTAAGCCGCATTGTTGCGCCACCAAAGAACTATCCAGACAATAGTCAACACGAATGGGTATCCTTGTCGCGCATTTCAAAAAATATGCAGTTAGCGGTGATTGCGACCGAAGATCAAAAATTCCCTCATCATTATGGTGTCGATTTCGAATCGCTATTCGACGTGATTTCCGAGGCTGGTGATAATGGTCCGTCGAGAGGCGCGAGCACCATTACCCAACAAGCCGCGAAAAATGTGTTTTTGTTTCCGTCTCACTCCTACGTTCGCAAGGCTTATGAGCTTTACTTTGCTTTGCTGATGGAGCTGATGTGGAGCAAAGAGCGCATTCTCGAAGTGTATCTAAATGTGGTTGAATTTGGTCCCGGTATTTACGGCGCTGAAGCGGCGGCGCAGAATTATTTTGGTGTCAGTGCAAAGCAACTCTCGAAGTGGCAAGCAGCGCGTTTAGCCGTGGTGTTGCCAAATCCATATCGAATCAAAGTCTATCCACAAAGTGATTACACTGCTCGCCGCACAAGATGGGCGATGAATCAAATGAGCAATCTTGGCAGCGTGCAACTTTAACTCCCTCAATCTATTGCGCTTAAATAGAACTACGCCCCTATATCAATAAAATGTGAAGCGTCACAAGCTTTAGGGCGTAGCCTTTCAGAATGATGTGCTCAGTTTTTCATCCATTTACTATTAGTGTGAATAAAAATACAACACGAATACTGCGCCTATGCGCAACCAATGGACTGAACGATGAAACTGAATCTGATTACGACTACCTTATTGCTTGCATCGGCAAGTGCCATCGCCGAGCCAAACATCACCATTTCGACCACGACCAACAGCCGTGACTTTCCTTTAAATGCAGAGCAGCCTTTGGTTGTGCCCTTAACCAAAGATGGATACACGCTCAAAATTACGGGTGTTGAAGGCGACTGTGTCGCGCCTGATGGCCAGAAGGTCAAATTCAATAAACCTATCGCGCTGAACTGCGGAAAGCCAACGGAACTGCCGTTAAAAATCCGCTTTACTGGCGATTACTCTTTTGCTTTTGATGCGGAAGCGAAAACACTGCGCTTCAAGCGTGAACCTAAGAAAGCCGCGAAGACAGAATTCAAACGCCCAATCCCACAAGTGCAATGTGAGGTTTATCAAGGCGGCGAAGTCACCATTGCGCTGGGTGACAGTTTCCCCGATGGCACCAAGTTGCGTGATGCTTACTCTGGGCAAATGGTCGAAGTAAAAGATCAGCAAGTATCGCTGACGCCAAGCAAAGATTCAGGCGGGTTGGTGCTACTAGAGCCAGTGAAGAAAACCAAAGAAGCAGTATCGTTTGATTATCGCAATGCCAACATTTACTTCGTGATGGTCGACCGTTTCAAGAATGCTGATACGAGCAATGACAACAGCTATGGACGCAAGAAAGACGGCAAAGAAGAGATCGGCACCTTCCACGGCGGTGATCTAAAAGGCGTGATCGAAAAGCTAGATTACATCAAGAGCCTAGGTACAGATGCGATTTGGTTGTCGCCAATCGTTGAACAAGTGCACGGCTTTGTTAGCGGCGGCGATAGCGGCTCATTCCCATTCTACGCTTACCACGGTTACTGGACGCGTGACTTTACCAAGATTGATGAGAACTTCGGTAACGAAGCTGATCTGAAAAAGCTGGTGGAAGAGGCACACAAACGTGGCCTTAAAGTCTTGATGGACGCAGTAATCAACCACACCGGTTACTCAACGTTAGCCGATTTGCAATTTGACGGTATTGAGGTGTTAAAACCAAACGCTGATTTACCGAATAAGTGGGGTGACTGGCAACCAAAAGCGGGTGAAAATTGGCATAGCTATCACCAGAATATTGATTACCAGAGTCCAAACTGGTCGAAATGGTGGGGCGGTGACTGGGTAAGAACAGGTCTACCGGGATACCCAGCTCCGGGCAGCAGTGATATCACTATGTCATTGGCGGGTTTACCTGACTTTATCACCGAATCAGACAAAGCCGTGAAGCCCGCGCAGTGGCTATTGGATAACCCTGGTACTCGCGTAGAGGCGCGCGACAATTACACCGTCTCGGACTACCTAATTGAGTGGCAAACTGATTGGGTGAAACGCTTTGGCATTGATGGTTACCGTGTCGATACGGTGAAGCACGTTGAAGGCGATGTGTGGAAACGCTTGAAAGAAGAGGCTTCAAGCAGTCTTGAGCAGTGGCGCAAAGAGAATGGTAAGTCAGGTCAGCCATTCTGGATGATGGGTGAAGTATGGGGACATACCGCATATCGCAGTCCTTACTTTGAAGATGGCTTTGATGCGTTGATTAACTTCGACATGCAGAAGAAGTTAGACAAAGGCGCGGCGTGTTTCAGCCAAATGGCAGACACCTACCAAAGTTACGCAGATACTATCGCCAATGAAAAAGACTTCAACCCAGTGAGCTACATGTCTTCTCACGATACCGAGCTGTTCTTCTCTCGCTTCAAAGATTACGGCATGCAGCGTAACTCCGCGAATGCACTGCTTCTGAGCCCTGGTGCTGTTCAGGTTTACTATGGTGATGAAGTTGGTCGTAACATTGGTCCTTACGCGGACGATTTCCACCAAGGCACTCGTTCTGACATGGTGTGGAAGCTATCTGATGAGAAGCAAGCGCTGCTCAAACACTGGCAAACTCTTGGTCAGTTCCGTAAAGCGCACCCAGCGATTGGTGCGGGTCAGCATCAAGTAATTGAACAAGAAGGCGCGTACGTGTTCTCTCGCTCGCTTGGCAATGACAAAGTCGTTGTGGCGTTTGTAGGACGTGATAAGTAACTAAACGCTCTTTATGTCGATAAATAAAAAGCCCTTCCTTGAGTTATCAGGGAAGGGCTTTGTTGTTTTAGTTCGCCAGTTCTTGGTCGATGACTTTTTCTAGCTCGTCAAACGGCACATAGCCAGGAATAACTTGATCATTAATGATCAACGCAGGCGTGCCGCGTAAACCAAGTTGCGTGAAATACTGATAGTTTTTATCAAGCAACGCCTTGGTCTCTTTGTCGTCGACAAGCTGCGCTTCTGTCCCCGTTTTTTTCGCGATTTGATTTAAGGAACGTGCGTCATGTGCGCCCGGTTTTTTCACCAATAACTCATGCACTTGTTCGTACTTATCTCGCTGGTTTTGCCAAACATTTAATGCGTAACTTGCCGAGTTGTAGCCGTTTTTCTCGTATTGTTCTTTAAAAGAGACATTGAGGTTAAGCACTTTTACCTGCGGATATTCCTTACCAACTTTGACCAGCTCTCCTTCTAAACGTTTACAAAAAGGGCAGCTGTAGTCTGTTACGTTAATAATGGTTAACTCAGGGTTTTCAGCACCAAAAGAGGAATGTTTGCCATCACTTAGATATTGACGAACCTCCTTCAAGGTGTCGCCAAATGACTGTTGATACGCAATGTACTCTTGAAGGTTTTGGTGCAATGAATCAAGAATTTGAGGGTTATCTTTTAGTATCTGATTAACTTCCTCTAGCTTTTGTTCTGCGGTCTTTTCTGATGCGAAAGATACGGCAGATACGATAGCCATCGTTAACGCCAAAAGTGTACGAGTGAATGTCATAATATTTCCTAAAACTTTTAAATTTCGTTGTTTGTTATGTGAAGTGAATAAAATATGTACAAAAGTCAGGCAGAAAGGTCTCTCGCCTTGCTGGCTTTATTCTCTAAACACGCAAAGCTTTAGGTGAACCCGATACTTTTCCGGTATCGGTTCTGTGTATTCCAGATAGCGAATTGCTGTGGTTGTCATCGGCAGCGCCACAATCAAAGCAAACAGAAAAAATGGAATAAGAATATGATCAAACTGATGTTGGTACGCTTGAACCAACTTTTCTGAAAGGTCGCAAGATGGTGATAAATTCACGCTTTCATCTTGCTGACTCTGTATTTGGTGAGCCTTTGGGCAGCTTTTCGAGAAACCAGAATTTTGGCTTAAGCATATCATCACCACCCAAAGCACGAGGGCGAGTGTCCATTTGGCTATTTTATATTGTGAGCGTAACAATGGGTCGTATAGTCCTGTTAATTCTGGTTTATGCCGTTTACATATGACCGGACCATCCTAACCTAAATTTCGTGGCTGAATGTTACTTTCGAGTTAATCGATATTGCCTCAATGCCAAAGTATGAAGTACGTCATGAATGTTGTAGAAAGCAATATTCGTCAGAATCATTTTTTGAGTTGATGAAGAAGTCGTGAGCTATCGACATAGATTAATATACCTAATTGTTAGCACAAATTTTTATTATCTTTCAATTGTGATTGAAATCATAAAACAAAACTTCATAACTGAGTCGCGATAATGTTCGGCAGGCGGATTGATTTTGATCATCTCTCTAGCACATTATTCAGGTGAACATATGTGTTAAGTTCCACATGTGTAGGTAATGTTATGAAAATTCCTGTTCAAACTGAGCGTAAAGTTACACTGGGGTGCTACGTTGCTCTGGCGTTTGCGGTTGTGTTCTTTTCTGGCCTGATGCAATCTAGCGAATGGTACGGTGTATTCGACTTTACAACGCTCAATGGCTCTTTCGGCAAGGTGGCGTATGGTGTCACCGAAACGGCTGACGGTGTGCAAGTTGCAACAACGTCGCTTCGCGGTACTGGTGGTAGCGGTGCTCGTGACGGTTTCATTTTCGCACTTACTTTGATTCCAACTGTTATGTTCGCCTTAGGTATGATCAACGTACTTGAGCACTACGGTGCACTTGAAGCCGCTCGTAAGCTTCTTACTCCTCTACTACGTCCTCTAATGGGCATCCCTGGTAACTCTGGTCTGGCTTTAATTGCTTCTCTACAAAGTACCGATGCAGGTGCGGCTATGACGCGTCAACTAAAAGATGAAGGTCACCTAACTAAGCGTGAAACGGACGTATTTACCATGTTCCAGTTCACTGCGGGTGCAACCATCGTGAACTTCTTCTCATCGGGTGCGGTATTGTTCACGTTGACGATGGCTGACGGCTCTCTAGCAGTAACTTCTTCTATTGGTTTGGCGGTTGTGGTGATGTTCGCGTTTAAGATCATTGGTGCGAACCTGTTCCGTATCTACCTAAACATGACGGAAGGTAAAGAAGACAAGCAAGACCAAAACAAATCAGAGAACCTAAAAGAGGAGACGGCATAATGGGTGACGTTAAAGCGAAAAAACCAATGGTGACGGATATTTTCGTTGAAGGTGCTAAGAAAGGTTGGGTAATTGCGACTACCTCTACGGTTCCTAACGTATTAATGGCGTTCGTTATCATCAAAGCGCTGCAAATCACTGGTGCGCTGGATCTGATGGGCACTGTGTTTTCTCCAATCATGGCAGTGTTTGGTCTTCCGGGTGAAGCAGCAGCGGTATTGATCGGGGCTTGGATGTCGATGGGCGGCGCGGTTGGCGTAGTGATTACACTGTTTGACCAAGGTATCCTGAACGGCACGCACATTGCGATTCTTGCGCCTGCAATTTATCTAATGGGCTCTCAGGTTCAGTACATGGGTCGAATTATGGGACCTATCGGTACTGAAGGTCGTTATATCCCAATTATGATTGCGATTTCCGTATTGAACGCATTTGGCGCAATGCTAGTCATGAACTTGTTTGTTTAGGGGGCAATCATGCAGTTTTCTCTCAATGAATATCTCGAAGAACTTCGTCCTCTCATCAATGTCGATTGTGGCACGTACACGACTGATGGCATTGAGTTTATCGCTTCTCAATTTGAAGAGAAGTACCAAGCGATGTCAGGTTGGAGCGTAAAACGCATCGACTGTGGCAGAGCGGGCATCGGTCTTGAAGTTCGAAACAAGCCTGAGGCTGAGCAAGTTGACGTGATGCTGATTGGTCACATGGATACAGTGTTCCCTGTCGGCACCGCTGGATTACGTCCTATGTCTCAAGACGCTGACAAAGCGTACGGTCCGGGTGTCTCGGATATGAAATCTGGCTTGCTGAATATTGTGTACGCGATGCGTAACCTCGACCAAGCGGTGTTGGATAAACTGTCGATTTGTATCTGCATGAACCCAGACGAAGAAACTGGATCGTTAGATTCGGTCGACTGGATTCAATCTGTTGCAAAAAACGCGAAAAACGTATTGGTGGCAGAAGCAGCACGCGCAGACGGAGGTTTAGTCAAAGCGCGCAAAGGCATGGCGCGTTACAAAATCACGTTTAATGGCATTGCAGCCCACGCTGGCAACGAGCCAGAAAATGGCCGCAGTGCAATTACCGAGATGGCGAACTGGATTCTCGCAATCAATGCCATGACGAACTTCGAATCTGGCACCACATTAAACGTGGGTATTGTGTCTGGCGGTAACGGCGCAAACATCGTCCCTGAGCACGCTGAAGCGATCGTGGATGTGCGTTTCTGGAGTAATGAAGAATACGATGATGTCGATAGCAAGCTAAACGGCATGCTGGAAACACCATTCGTTGATGGCGTTAGCATCGAGTTGGTTCGTGAAGCTTACAAACCCTCTATGGTGCCAAGCACGCAAACTGAAAGCTTGATGGCATTAGTTGAAGAAGCAGCAAGTGAACTGTCTATTGACATCAACTGGAAAGAAGTGGGTGGCGGCTCTGATGCAAACAATACGGCAATTCTTGGCGTTCCAACTTTGGATGGTCTAGGACCTATCGGTGCAGGTTTCCACAGTGACCAAGAGTACTTGTTGCTTGAGTCTATCGAACCACGTATCAAAATGCTGATGCGTGTATTGGAGAAGATTGCTCAATAGGGCATTCTGCTTTTAAAGCTTGGTTCCCAAAGCTTTTGGCTTCAACCTTTTGGTTTGCAAAACTTTTTGTTTCCAAGGCAATAATCCCCGGACTTCGGTTTGGGGATTTTTCTATCTGTGTTTCACTTTACTATCATTTCTTGTTATTAATCTTGCGTTCAGGTTCGATTTATTAATATGTTGGACATAGTCATAAATTTCGGAGGCAACGATGACCACAACAATGTCTGTAAAATCGGCGCCGAAAGACGCCAAAGATCAAACGATGCAAGCGCCAGATGAGAAAACATTCTGGCGAAAAATGAAAGGGTCGGTTAAGAAAGCGGGTGAAGAAATTGCCGTAATGGGCATTAAATCATGGCTCGCGATGACAGATTCCAACACCTCTGTTCGCCACAAGGCAATCTTAGGTGGTGCGTTGGCTTACTTCGTCCTACCAACAGATATGGTGCCAGACGTGTTAGCAGGTGTCGGCTTTACCGATGACATGGCAGCGTTGACTCTAGCCGCGAACTCAGTCGGTAATGCCATCACTAAAGAACACGAAGCACAAGCCAGAGAAAAACTGAATTCGATGTCTGATTAAGTTGAAAGTTTATTTTACAGCACTAATAGCCATTTGTGCTGCTCGATAAAGTTTTCCAAATACCATAAGAAAAACGTTTCTAATAAACTTTGCAGACATATCTTCAATTGCTGTTACTGGTTTTCCAATAAACACCAGCATATGGCCTAACAGCCCTTTGACTTGTGATTCTCTTACTTTAGAAGCTTTAGCTACTTTTTCTATATTTCTGGCGAGTATATCATAAAATGTCATTCCAGTAGATACTGTGGCTTGGGCTGCTATTGCTGCAAACAAGCCAGTATCTTTTAATAAGGTTATTAATGCTGCTTGAATTCTTTCTGACCAATATTCTGTAAATGATGCTTGGTTTCTGTGCTCAAACTTAAATCTAGTAGGTGTATACAAGTACTTGTTAGATCTGACTTTTATTGCTCCCCACGTTTCGGAGTTAGCATTATCTAAATACCCTAAGCTTGTTTCGCTAGACATACTATGAGCATTTAAATTAAAGCCAGTACTAGCGTCTAAGCGGTACTCATCGCCATTATGTGGAGCATGAATAAATGGCCAGACAGGTACTTTAGGCACAGGATCTGCGCCGTGAGTACAGCGGTATACTTTGTCGTTGCTTTTACTAGATTTACGGGAATATTGTTCTAAACCAACTCTAGGTGCGCCAAAAGTATATAAATTCACTCTTAATGAATATTCTTCTCTCAGCCAATCAGAACATAATGAAGCCAGAGCTCCTCCTAAGCTATGCCCAACACAATGAATACGGTTAGGTAAATTTTGGCATTGCTGTAAATATTGTTTTATGCTTGGTTTGATACTTGAAAATGAATTAATAAATCCAGCATGAGCGATAGAGCCATTTGGAGAGCCTTTAAGGCCGACATTTAGGTTGGTTACCCAATCATTGGCGTTTTGCGTCCCTCTAATGGAAATTACTAAATCTCCCTTATATTTTCCTTTCCCAATACCAATTACCGCAAATGCTTCAGATGTTCTCATTACACCAGGTACCACTTTTCTAAACAATGGTATACGATCTAATCCTGTGATGCCTCCAGTTCGGCCACTAAAAACATCTTGCTGCGAAAATGCAAAGTGTTTTTCAAAACCTCCTTGTCCCCTAAACGCTAGTCTCCCTTGTCCCTGGTATACTCCATACGGTATGTTCGCGATCTCTGATGCAAGTTTTGGTGTTAAAGACGGCATTATGTATCCTCCGTAAACTCTGTTTTATATAAAAATCCATTTAAATTGCAGTTGCTAATAACCATTAGATCTCGAGCACTTTCTAGATTGATATTTTTGAAAAAATATCGGAATTCTTTATTTTTAAGCTCACAGTAAAGGTTATTTAAGTTATCTTTTATAAATATAGGCGGTGAAACGTAGCTTAACTGAGACTCCCAAATGTACTTCTTTTCTTCATTTATATAGGTATATATTCCGATATATGAATATGTTTGATTCAAAGCTGATTCTTTAAACCTTTGAGAATGTATGACTGGCTTAAAGTGAAATTCACCTAACTCATTAGTAATTGAACTCCTTTTGTAAGCATTCTTTAAAAAATTAGCTTCTAAGTAAACGGTTAAATTTTTTAGAGGTCTTTGGTCAAGAACTAAAGTACCTTTTATCTCTGGGCTTAATGTATATTTAAATTTCTTAAAAAAATCGAACATACTTTCGTTGAAACCTAATGCAAGTATTGGAAATGAGAATATGAATAAAAAAAGACTATTTTTAAACATGAAATTATGATGTATGTATCTTAGTACCAACTTAATTATCAGACTACTATCTATCGCGATTTGGTTTTGAACTTTAATTTGATAATGGAATTTGTATCTCTATATGATGAAAATGTCCCTTATATCATTTTCAAAGTGATAAACATAGGCGAGTTATCTTAACCCTGTAGATGAACTAATATAGAATCTAACTACTTACCGATTAGTAATTGAAACAACCTCGGGGGACGAGAGTTTTATCTAAACCTTTTTGATTTCGGGTTAATTGGAAACAAAAAACCACCTTAGAGTAAGGTGGTTTTTGCTTAGACAGGATAATTTAACTTGGAAGGGTTTATGCTTCCGTGCGCTTCAGGTGCACTTCTTCTTCGGCAACGCCTGCCATTGGGTCGTTGAAGCGAGCTTGATCCAATGCGCCTTCTGATTTCGCAACGATGACGGTTACTGCACTGTCACCAGTGATATTTACCGCGGTACGAATCATATCAAGAAGACGGTCAACACCCATGATGAGCGCGATACCTTCAAGCGGCAGACCAACTTGGTTCAATACCATAGCAAGCATGACAAGACCCACACCAGGAACACCTGCGGTACCGATAGACGCCAGAGTTGCCGTCATGATAACCATTAGGTAATCGCCCATAGTTAAATCAATATTGAAAGCTTGAGCAATAAACGCAGTTGCTACGCCTTGCATGATCGCCGTACCGTCCATGTTCACGGTTGCACCAAGTGGTACTGTGAACGATGATACACGGTTCTCAACACCCATGCGGTGCTTTGCTGTTTCCATTGTCACTGGAATCGTCGCGTTCGATGATGCTGTAGAAAAAGCAAACATGATCGCGTCTTCCATCTTGCGTAGGAACGTAATTGGGTTTAGACCTGTGAAACCTTTTAACATTAAGCTGTAAGTAACTAGACCGTGTAGGACAAGCGTACCAGCCAGTACTAAGAAGTACTCTGCCAGATTGACGATCGCGCCCAGACCAAGACCAGTAAATAGCTTCGCCATTAAGAAGAACACCCCATAAGGCGCCAAGTTCATCAAAATCGCGACCAGTTTCATGATCACTTCATTCAGATCAGAGAAGAATGCTGCGATGCGTTCGCCTGGTTTACCCGCTGCACTGATCGCGATACCGAATAGCACGGCGAACACGATAACTTGCAGAGTTTTACCTTCTGCCATTGCGCTGATTGGGTTGGTCGGGAACATATCGATGATCACCTGACCTAAAGATGGCGCTTCGGCTGATTTGAATGAACTTGCTGCCGTTAGATCTGCCCCTGCCCCTGGCTGGAATAGAGTACCCATAGTTAGAGCAAGCGTAATCGCGATAGCCGTTGTCGTAACGTAGAAAGCGAGGGTTTTACCGCCCATGCGACCCAGTGTAGAGAGGTCTTTGAGAGAGCTAGTACCACAAACTAACGAAACAAATACTAGCGGTACAACAAGCATTTTTAAGCTGGCAACGAAGATCTGTCCACCAACTTCGAATAATCCATTAACAATGTATGCGTCGACAAATCCGTTGTCGGCAAAAAGTGTGCGAATTGCAAATCCTGTCAAGATACCCGCAACCATACCTAAAATTACGCGGCTGGTAAGCGACATCGGTTTCTTGGTATTCATGAGAACACTCCTTATAGTTATGCACCTTGAGTTCACTTCAAAGCGGCGAGCAGATTAGCAGCGGAGTGAGAAAATACGAAAGAATAATCCTCTAAATGGTTAATAGATGTGAACTTTATCACTAATAAAAATGGGATTTTAACCAAATATTAACGAATTGGCCGGATTAAAAGTTTGTATTTTAACACTTTTATCGAATATACAACCGATAACAAAGAGGATTTACAATAAATTTTAATAAGAGATAGAGTGCATACTCTCTTTGAGTGGATGCATTTCTGCATAACTATTTAAGTTGTATTCAGACTAGCGGTCGCTTCTTTAGCGATACTTTAGTATTGAGTGTTCATCAGAGCCAACGAACCTTTTATGCTTTCATATTTGTCAACTCAATGATGGTTGGCAAGTGTAGTTAGTTGGAGGTGATCCCAGCTCCAATAACTTTGACTGGTATTTTTAATCCCTCCAACCCAATAGCATTGTTTCGCTCGTATTAAACCCTCCAAACACTGCTTGCCAGCCTCAGTGATACGGACGCTTTGTTCCCACCAGTGCCTTTCACGTGACTCAATCGTGATCAAAGGTGTTTGACACTGTGCTAGAGGGAGGAGTAACGCGTAAAACATCACGTCTCCTAGGTAAGGAAGAGGTTCTAGTTGTTGATATTGCTCAAACCAATCTTTGATGGGAATTGAACGATTTTGCGAGCTCAAGACCTTTAGTGCGAGGTGTTGTGTCAAGCTCAATCCAGTTTGTGAATTAGGTAACTCTTGCAAATGGCGTTTAAGCACGTTGAATATATTGGGCAAGCAATCCAGGTTATGCTGCTGAATCAAATTAACTATGGAAATAGGTGTCGGTGATGTAATAGCGTGCCAACACCGTTTAGCCTGACTGAATAATTTTGCTGTCACAGGTTTACGATATCGCCAACAAGAACGAATAGCTTCTTCAGGCAACTGCCCAAAGCCGATGAATCGCTCAGTACCCGGAAACTGGTTCAACTCAATGATCTCTATCACTTTGTTCTCTACATTCTCTAACAGTGTTAGAGCACGAATTAGCATCAATTGATCATAGCTGTCATGTTCGACCCAAAAGACGATTCGTTCAAATACATCACTTTGCAACAGATCGAGGTTTGATTGTTCCAATGTGACTATATCTTGAACCGAGTCTTCACGCTTCATCACAGGCAGCAGAGTCTCTACGACATATTGGGCACGAATGGCAAGGAAGTTCTGTGGTGTTGCTGGTATGGGGCCAATACAAAGCGGATCGATCAGGGCTAAAAATGTCCCTTCAAATCCGCTGGCTTTAAGTTGTTGTTGAATGTCGTGGCCACAACGAACGTGTAGCGTTTTTACTTTCGCATCTAGGGGCGGTTTTTGTTCTTTGATGGCTCGTTTGTGCGCTTCTAGCTCTTCGACATGAGCTTTTAGTTTACTCCAACTGGATAAGCCCAGTTCTCTTGCGAGTGCATGTTGAACGTCAGCCAATTGAATTGTATTGGGAGTCAATGACTCTGGTTTGGAGTGACATCGCTTAACTAACTCCAACGTAGCGTCATCGTATAGGCGGATAGCTTTGAGCCTTTTTTTAGCAATGGATTTTTGCTGATTGATATTGATCGAGAAGCTATTTGTAGAGTTCATATTTCACCTTTCTTATTTCTTCCACACTCGCCTAAATAGAAGCTAAAAAGAAGGTAAAAACAGATTGTGCCTGCTAAACCAAGCAGGTGAGGATATTGCCGTGAACCGAGTTCTTTCCGCGAGTGTTGGGTGCTTTAGGCATGAGCAGAGTGATAGTAGGTGGTCGCTATCCTTCGTGCAACCTTTTGTGAGAGTGTAGCGTCACAAAATGGCCGTTTCTCTATATTTAGGGAGAATCAATAGGCGATAACACTAGCGATTCAACTCAATACCACTGTCGCTAGGCTCGAGTTTCTACACTTTTGAGTAAAGTACGATAAAGCGCTTGAGTCGCAGGACCACTTTTGGCTCCTTTGGGCAAAGTGAGGTGCAGCGCAACTTGATATTGATGGGAGTGTTCGATCTCCAATACTTTAATTTTATCGCTCTTGCGGGCTGCGACTAAGTGCGCTGGTAGCCGACAAAATCCAGCGCCTTGCTCTACGGCGTGAAAAGCGTGGTCGAAGTTATCGACGGTAATACGCTGACGTGCGCGTAACCAACCCACATCTCTTTTCGTTTTGTCTGAATCACCTAAGTCACGGATGACAATTTGGCTGGTGGTTGCAAAATCGTCGATGGAAACATGCGGCTTTTTAGCGAGTGGATGGTGTGCTGCGATTACAGGCAGCATGGTTGTTACGCCAAATGCTTCGGCAGGGTAGTTGGTTATCGGTAAGTTGATGATTGCGATGTCAGCGAGCTCATTTACGACCATTTCGGTTGTTTTGCTCAGTGACGTTTCAACCACTTGAACGGAGGTCGTGTTGTTGTCCTCCAAAAATTGACTGAGTGGTGCATAAAGCCAACAAGGGTCACAAAGATGATCTACTGCGATCGTGATTTGAGATTCCACCCCACTTTTTAACTGCTCGCTGATGACTTCTAGTTCCCGCGCTTGTTCAAGCATGGATTGTGCACGACGCAGTATGGTTTTGCCGTGCTCTGTCAAACCCGCTTTGCGCCCTCGTACTTCGATAAGTTGAATACCAAGTTGGTCTTCTAACTTCCTCACCGAGTAGATCAATGTGGTATGGCTCTTGTTGAGCAGTAAAGCTGCGGATTGAATGCTGCCTTCTTGATTAATCGCTTGTAGCGTTTGCCATTGTTCTAAGGTCGTTTTTAGTCTCATGAGTCAATTTTTTAGACAGTTAATGGCAAAATTATGAACTTTTCTGTCAGTTTTATAAAGGTAATAATCTTGTCATCGAAAACGAGTCAATAAGAAGAGGAGACTCAAGATGGCGAAATTATTGCAAGTTGATTTTGAATTTCATGGTCCGTTTGGTGACGAGATGTCGAATGATCTGGTCGACTTAGCTAAGTCGATTAACCAAGAGCCGGGCATGATTTGGAAAATCTGGACGGAAAGCGAAAAAGACAAACTCGGTGGTGGTATCTATCTTTTTGAAGATGAAGCCACGGCGCAAGCTTATCTCGAAATGCATGCCGCACGCTTACGAAAAATGGGCGTAGTCGAAGTACGAGGTCAAATTTTCGATATCAATGTGCCGTTAACGACGCTCAATCAAGGGCCTATTAGAGGATAAGGAGATGATGACCAACCGCACTTTTCTAACCGTTCATGGTGTCGTATATACGGTATTCGCTTTTGCGTTGTTTTTTGTACCAACCATAATGTGGCCGATGTATGGAGTACAAATTAACGACCAGTACGCGCTGTTTTTATCGCAGCATACTTCGATCTTTTTAGGTGGAATCGCAGCGGTGAGTTTGATGTTACGTAATGTGGAATCAGGGCATACTGCGAAACATCTGTTTAAAGCATTATTGATTACTAATGGCTTAGGGGCAGTGATTACTACCTATGCCGGCATTATCGGAGTATTTGTCGGTTTTGGTTGGAGTGACCCAATATTCTTTGTCTTGCTTAGTTTGATTACGTACAAGCAATTAAGAGTGCAATAGAAAAAGCCCTGCTGTTTCTAGCAGGGCTTTGTCATATTTGGTTTAATTAGCGATCTAAATTCAACTTATGATTCGCTTTTGTACGCGTAGTTATAGTAGCCGTATCCATAGCCGTATGAGTTAGATGCCTTTTTCTCAACTGCATTGAGAATCACACCTTTAACTTCAACGCCTGATTGCTCGAAGCGACCTTGCGCGACTTCAATCTCCTTCAAAGTCGTTTGATCAAAACGAGCGACCATCAGAGTTGTTCCTGCAAGCGCGCCAACAATGCTTGGGTCGGTAACTGCGAGTACAGGCGGTGTATCGATGATGACTAGATCGTATTGTGCAGACATCTCGTCAACAAAGCTCTTGAAGCGAGGGTGCATAAGAAGTTCTGACGGATTTGGTGGTACTTGGCCGCGAGTCACAACATCTAAATTATCAATGGATGTAGATTTAATGATGTTGCTAAGGGATGTCTTACCGCTCAAGTAATCAGAAAGACCGTTGTCCCAACGTAGACCGAAGCATTGCTGCAAATAACCTTTACGCATATCCGCATCAATAAGCAGCACTTTCTGACCGGTTTTCGCAGCGACGGCCGCAAAGTTGGTCGATACAAATGTTTTGCCGATAGATGGTGCAGGACCTGAAATCATAAGAACGTTATTCTTCGCTTCCATCATTGCAAAGTGCAAGCTAGTGCGAAGACTACGTAGAGCCTCAATGGAAAGATCGGCTGGGTTAGCTTCCGCTAGAAGGACTAGCTCATTGTTGCTGCCTTTGTTGCGCTTAAGCTTGTTTGCAAATTCCAGTTGTTGAATAGATTTTGGAACGCTTGCGTAAACTGGCATGCCAATCTGTTCAATTTGATCTGGTGTTTCCACACCACGGTGGAATGCTGCACGAATTAATACGAAAGCAACGCCTGCCATACCGCCAAGCAGTGTTGCTAGCACAACGATAAGCGCTTTTTTCGGCTTAATTGGCTTAGAGAAAGATTGAGCGTTATCTAAGATTCGAACGTTGCCAACTGTTCCGGCTTTAATAATGTTGAGCTCTTGAACCTTGTTCAATAGTTGGATGTAGATTTGTTGGTTTACTTCTACATCGCGTGTCATACGTAGAACTTCACGCTGTGTTTTCGGTAACTTTTGAACTTGTTTATTAAGACGTTCTTTCTCTTTTAATAGTGTTTCACGTTTATCAAGTAGCGACTTATAAGCTGGGTGATCCTGTGTGAAGCGTTGGCTGATCTCACTTTCTTTGAATGTAAGCTCATTTAGCTGTGCTTCTAACTCAACCATTACTTTCAGCGTTGACTGAGCTTCAAGGCCTAAGTCGATAGATTCATTTTCTTGACGGAACCGATTTAAAACGTCTTCAGAAGCGGTCAGTTTTGTTTTGATGTCTGGGAGGTGACCTTTCAAGAACTCGAGGCTTTGCTCTGCCTCTGCAGAATTTCTTTGAACGTTTTGTAAGAAGTAGTTTTGGCTAATGTCGTTCAAGATATCTTGAATCTTAGCGCGGTCTTCACCAGAGAAGCTTAAAGATATAATCCCGGTTTGCTTACCACGTTCGCTAATCGATAAGTTTTCTTGAAGTTTATTAATTGCATCTAATTTACTGATTTTGCTGACCGTGAATGAGTCACCAGTTTGAGCCACAAGCTCAGTCGCCAAAAACTGGTATCCATTCTTCTCAAGCAGTTCACCAACTTTACCTTCTAGAATGACGTTATTGTCATCTTCTAAGAGCCTGAACGTCTGTTTTTCAGAATCAATAACTTCAAGAGTTAAAGGAACGCCAACTGCGTAAGAAGGAGCATTAAATCGTGAAACGCTCAGACTGATTTGCTCACCTTGTAGTCGAGCTAGGCCTTTACCAATAATTGGCATGTAGTTTGGAGAAACGACAGTCGTTAAGTTGAACTTATCAACAGTACCGCCCAAGATCATACGAGATTTGATGATCTCTATTTCTGTTGTCGCTGATGATTCTGCTGAAAACAGCTCTCCCATATCACCAACCATCGCTGAAATACCACCTGAACTCTTACTTTCGATTTGGATAAGAGCGTCAGCTTTATAGATAGGTGTTGATAGAATGGCAACGCCGACGCCTATAATCGAAAATAGGACTACGGTACATAGAATGAGCCATTTGGCATCGAGAATGATCCCAAATAACTTTCCCAAATCGATCTCATCGTCGGCTTGACGTGATTGCTTAATAGTTTGTGTTGTCATTACTTTAACTTCTTAAATACCTTGCCATTGGCGTTTATTTAGCCTTACGGCTTATAGTTTTTGAGACCACGCTTTTGCTGCTTTTTCTATAAGCGTATATGCATGTTCGAAAGCTTCTCTACTTTGTCTGTATGGATCAGGGATGTTTTGTTCATTTATCCACTGTCCAAACAGCATCGTTTTACCTCGTGCCTCAGGAGCGATTTTGGTTAAGGCTTCTAAATGACCTTTTTCCATAACCAATATCAGATCGTATTGAGCGCAAAGCTCAGGTGTTAATTGTCGTGCTTCGTGTCCATCTAAGCTTACGCTATGTTCGTTCGCGATAGTGGTTGCCATCTCGTCAGCAGCTTTTCCCGTTAGATGGCTCTTATCTACTGCGATTCCTGCTGATGCGACATGTTTGTTTGGTAGTAAAGACTGCAAAAGCCGCTCTCCTGTTGGAGAGCGGCAAATATTACCAACACAGACGACAAGAATATTAGAAAACAAATGCTTACCCTACTTTAAGTTGTATGCTTATGATCTCAACTAAATTGCTGGCTTCTTTATATTGCGCAATTGAGCTGAGTAGCTATCGATTACGTGCCGCAAGAGATAATTTTCTTGCGGCACGTTGTTTTACGGCCAAGTGCGTACTCGTAGTACACCTTCAGTTAGTTCATTAAAGCCGGAAATGGTTGGAACGAGCTGAGCAATCACACGATTCCAACGACTAACAGGTGCAGCCGTCACATAGACTATGTCGTAAGGGTTGAGATCAAACTCAGTACCAATCACCAAAGCAGAAGCGTCAGAAACATCTAGCTGATAAATGTCCGCCATTTTAGCTTCTTCTTTTGAACGTCTGATGACAAACACACCGGTAGCATCTGCGGAGATTTCACTGATACCACCAACGCTGCTAAGAGCCTCAGTAAGGCTCATGCCGCTACGATCAATTTTGAGTAATTTCGGATCGTTAACCTCGCCCATAACAAATACTTTTTGCGCATCGTTTCGAGGAATATGAACAATATCGCCAGGCTTTAGAAGGCGGTTTTGAGTTAAATCGCCTTGTTGCATCAGAGCATACAAAGAAACGTTTTCAACAACGCCATTGCGTGTCAGTGTCGCATTACGCCAATCAGCCTCGGCAGCCAGTCCGCCAGCTCTATTCACAGCATCTAGAAGTGTAAGGGGGATGTTTGTAATTGGTTGTTGTCCTGGCTTGTTAACTTCGCCAGTTACATAAGTCTTTTTAGAGCGAAATGCCGCAACGCTTACATCGACCTGTGGGCTCTCAATGTATTTTGCAAGGCGGCTTGCAATGTCTGCACGAATCTGACGTACGTTTTTGCCTTCAACATGTACGACACCTATGTAAGGGTAGAAGATCGTGCCATCCGAATGCACCCAGTTACCCGCTTCGGCTGAGCTTCGGTATGAGCCCGCTGGGATCGTTAGCTCTGGGTGATCCCAAATAGTGATATTTAGGATATCGCCAGGTCCTACTTCGTATTCATATTTTGCGATTTCAATATCTAACTCTGGGTTTGGTTTTGAAAAAGGGTCCACTGAATTTAAAGACGTTACGCGCTCCAAAGTTAAGGGATAAACGGTAACCTGAGACTCTATATCACTCGATTCAGTGCTCATGACTGTTTTGTCACTGACCGAAAGGTGGCTACCAGGCAAAGTACACCCTGTAAGAAGGATAGGAAGTACTGATATCCCCAAAAATTTATTAAATGTGTTCATTGGTTTATAACTACCGAAAGAAAGTTTGCCGACTGAAATTGATTCATTCTAATTGAACTGCATTTCATCAATATTGATGATTTACTGCAGTTTTAAGCCTTTAGAAAGCGAGTCCATTCAGAATTATTTGTGTAATAAACACTCCAAATGGCTGCTAGCGACTTAGAGCTCTTAGTTTCATTAATGAAGGTGTGAAAATCCGACCCACAAAAAATAGTCAACTATTATCCATCTGGTTGCAATAAAGGCAACAAGTTACTTGAAAAAATACTGACGAATACATGACAAAATTGTGTCTATTTAACGTTATTGAGATGAATGCATGATTTTGCACAAGCAAACAGGCAAGAATGTGAAAAAACTCATGCCAAAGTTGTATGCATCCTATTTACACTATATGCAACTGCCGTTATGCTTCCTGTTGCGGTCGGATATAACAACAAATATTGGAGCTAATTTTGAAAATCAAACTTTTAACGGCAAGTGTGGCAGCAGTCCTACTAGCAGGTTGTGGTAGTGACAGCGACCCTGAGGTAAAAAGATACTCAGTTCAGGCTTATGACCCAGCTGTTATCGGCATGAAAGTTCAAGCAGTATGTGGTGGTGAGACATACGACGCGATTGAAAATACAACAAACTATGAAGGTATGGTTGGTAAAGCGCGTTTTGAAAATATCAACGTTGTAAATGCGCCAGGTGATTGTGCTTTCGTATTAACGCACACAGAAGATAGTAAAGACGCGTCAAATGGCAAACCTATTACATCTGACTACAAAATCCCTCAAGGCCTAGCCCAGGCGGATTCATTGGTAACAGGCTCTCCATTTACGACTTTGGTTGCTAACTCTTTAAAAGATGGTGAAGTATACTCTTCTGATATCGCTGAAAAAGTATTCGAGAATTTGGGTATCGATATCAATGCAAGTGGTAAAACAGTTGACGAAATCCTTCGTGATACAGAATCTGTAGTAGCAGGACTTGGCAGTGAGGGTGGTAACAGCGCACTTGCTACTCAGCTAGTTGCAACAGCAAACGTTGTATCAGATATCATCAAAGCGAACCCAACAGCTTCGCCTGAAGCTGTAGCTGTTGCTGCAAAAGCAATCACAGAAGATGTAATCGCGGCGAACCCAAATTATCCTGAGAATGATTCAGGTGACGTTATCTACGTAACGATTCCAGCTGAAGATACTCAGAAAGTTGTTGCTGATGTACAAGAGGCTATCGATAACGACATTCCATTAGAAGATATCGAACCTGACGTACCACAAATTCCAGATGCGGAAGTCGGTGAGCCAATTGAACCTGAAGATCCACCGGGTCCAGGCACTGGCGCGACAGGCGGTAACTAAGCAAGTTTTTGCTGATAAATTCTAAAGGCCTCTTCAGAGGCCTTTTTTGATCCTATCGTATTGTGGTCATCACCTTTTAGTGAGCCCTTTTCTGTTTAAGTAAGGCAGGATGTGCGGACGTGATTCGCCAGCCAGTTTACTGGTGACTTCTTGCGACCAAGTACTCTGTTTTTGATTGCTCGAACGGTTTGCATAGTAGTTTTGCATAGTTTGGTCATACGTCTGAATATCATCCAAGTTTAGGTCTTGATACTGATTTTCATGCACCACGACATGCTTAGGTAGGCGAGGTTTTACTTCAGGGGCTTGAGCTGGATGACCAAGACACATACCAAATAAAATGGCGGTATTTTTAGGTAAACCTAATAATTCGTCTACTTTTTGGGCATTGTTTCGTAAACCACCAATATACACACCTCCTAGTCCCATCGACTCCGCCGCTAGCAAGCAATTTTGTGCCATGATGCCCGAGTCTACAGCGCCTATTAGAGTTAACTCGGTAAAGTCAGCTTGAACATCTGGGTTGATACTGGCGTGGCGTTGGTAATCAATGCAAAACACCAAAAACTCAGCCGCGCTTTCAACGTACCCTTGATTTCCGGCATATTGAGCTAATAGTGTACGTTTTTCTTTGTCGGTCACGCGGATAATTGAAACGACTTGCAACATGCTTGATGAGGACGCCGCAAGGCCGGCTTGAAGAATGGCATCTAATTGTTCGCTCTCAATCGGTTGTGAGGTGAATTTTCGAATTGAGCGGTGATTGAGAATTGTTTGAATCGTGCTGTTCATGGTGACTTAACATCCCCTGTTACGTGTAAAGGCTGAAGACTCACCTTAGCGACATTTGATGAGTCGGTAAACTATCTCAAAAGAAAAACAATGCTTGGTGCATAAGTGTGAAGACGAATCGAGAATACACCACTCGTTCTGTTTGAGAGCGTATATACTGTTTTTAGAATCAATAATTTAAATGCAGTGGAAAATATGAAAGAACTCATTGTTCATACAGTTACGGTGTTTATGGGCTTCTTTGCCATCATGAACCCTATCGCCAATATTCCCATCTTTTTGAGTTTAACTGCTGATGAAGATAAAGAAACCATCCGTTCCATTGCGCTCCGCTCGGTTTTTATTGCATTTATTATCATCGCGATATTTTCTATTGCCGGTAAGTTAATTTTTGATTTGTTTGGTATCACGCTTTATGCATTGCGAATAACAGGCGGCATTTTGGTGTTTTTGATAGGTTTTAACATGCTTCAAGGTGATTCGACGCATCAGAAAACCAAAGAGAAGGCGTATTCACCAGCTCAGCAACGGGCGGCATTGAGTATTGCAGTGTCTCCACTGGCGATGCCAATATTAGCTGGGCCTGGAACGATTGCTACCGCGATGAACTTTGCGACAGCGGGTGGTTTCGATCAAACCATTATTACTATCGTTTCTTTCGCTGTCCTCTGTGTGATCACCTATGTACTGTTTTTATTTGGAGACAAATTGGTCAAAGCGGTTGGACCAAGTGCTCTAAATGTTGTGACTAAAATGATGGGCTTAATTCTAGCGGTTATTGGTACTCAAATGTTCATTGATGGCGCGGGCGAAGCCTATAAAACGGTTTTCTCCTAGATTTCTCTTAGACCTTGCCACCTTGGTTAAGCCCGCAATTACATTTCTAACGGGTACGGATTTTTTGAACTTTAGTTTTCATTTTCTAAGAGAGAAATAAATAGACTTCACCTATTTCAATAATAAGAATATTCAATTGTTGTGATTGCACGAATTTCATTACTCTTTTGGCAAGGAGAATGGGGGAAATATGGCAACAAAAGCAATTGTAGTAGAAGGCGGCGCGATGCGAGGCGTCTTCGCAAGCGGAGTGTTAGATGCGTTTTTAGAGCAGAGTTATAAACCGTTTGATTTTGCAATCGGTGTATCTGCTGGTGCATCAAATTTGATTGGGTATTTGACCGACTACCCGCATCGCAGTATTAACGTCATTACTAAGCTGGCCACAAGCAAACGCTTTTTTGACCCAACTCGCTTCGTTAAAGGTGGGGACCTCATTGATGTGAAGTGGCTGTTTGAAGAATCTAATCGCTTGTATCCCGTCGATGAAAATAAACTGTTTAATGGCGTTCCTTTTCTCGCAGCGACAACAAATGTAGATACAGGGCAAGCAGATTACTATCGCGTGACACGTGATAATTTTCACCATGCGATTGAAGCGACAACAGCATTGCCGATTGCCTACAAGCATACCCCTTGTTTTTCTGGCGGTTGTTATACCGATGGTGGGGTCGCTGACTCTATACCAGTGCGTGAGGCTTATCGTCGAGGGGCTCGCGACATAACCGTAGTACTCTCTCACCCGCTGAATTATGCCAAAAAGCCAGTTAAGACCACATGGCTGATGAAGAAACTGTTTGCGGAGCACCCCAAAATGGCGGATGCGATGTTAAGACGTGCAGATAACTATAATCAATCATTAGAGTTTATTCGTAACCCTCCACCAGGAACACATGTTAGGGTAATTGCCCCACCAGATAATTTTCATGTTCAGCGCTTATCAATGCGACAATCCGTTTTACTAGAAGGGTATGAAATGGGGCTGATTGAGGGGCGAGCGCATCTCACTAGTTTATCTGGTGTTCATGGTTTAGACCGGGAAAATTGTCATTTTTGCGTTTGATTATAAAAGAGCCTCATAGTGAGGCTCTTTTGCGTAACGTTCAAAGGGTGATTTAGTTGACTTTATCCCAAGCCATCTCCCAGTGTGAACCTATTCCAGGCTCGTAATGGTTTGCGCTTTCTTTCCACTGCATACAGTAACCAGAGTATGGGAAAGGTTTACATTGATAAATGCCCCCGTCGCTGGCAAGCACTTTTGTGCCCGCCGTGTATCTAGATAGTCCTTCAGGGAAGACAAAATCGTACTCACCAGATGGTGGTGGCGTTACTGGATCTTCTTTTAAGTGAAAGTCGAGCGTTTGCTGATCCACCAAGTTGCCATCTTTATCCTTAATACGTGTTACGAGCATATGGTGACCCGGCTCCGATTTACTTAAAGCGAGCGATATCGCTTCTACCGAGCCGTCTTTCATTTCGTTTGCCCAACTTGCAAGTGGTTCGCGATGGTGATTGTAAACGGTGAGTTCTGCATTTAAATCGCCTTCAGCAGTTAGTGTCAGATCCAACGTTGTCGGTGTTGACTCAATGATATATTCGTCTGCTAAGCCATCTACTGTGAGTGAGTATTCTGGAACAGGAGTTTCAATGTTATAGCCGATCTCTACTCGCTCAAGGCCGCTATTTGCTTGCAGATACACCGGATTAGTACCATAAACAGGAGTGAATTTATCCTCTGCATACTGCCCGGCTTGCAGTTTTGCTTGTTCTTGGTTTAGCTTAGTCGCGAGTGCGTAAGACCAGTTTTTCGCTTGGCCCATTGCTGCATCGGTAATTTCTAGTTCAGTTCTATACGCTATGTTTTCACTTGCTTGATCAAATACGCGCGTATAAACCGAATCCCCAATATTTAAATCCATTGTAGGAATAATTTGACCGCCTTGCTTCCAATCTGGAATAACGGGACTGTCACCATCAAATTTCACATCGATCACGTTATAAAATGAGGCTGCAGTGTCGCCAACATCCCATACTGCCAGGATGACATGGTATCCCTCGCGAGTAGGCACATTACATTGATGGCTTACCTGTTTCGGGGGTTGAACCATATTGCCGTTGACGACACAGAAAGGAGTTAGATCAAAAGAGTCTCGTGATAGTGAAGCGTTTGGGTTCCAATCAGGCTTGGTGATGTAATATTTCCAGTCGCGCGTCACGTGGTTAGCGGTAAATGTCCATTCAAAAGTTTGTGTACCTGCTTGAATAGTGCGTTTTACCCAACGGTCGGCAGTTTGCTCATCAAGGGCAGCTGCTAAAGCGGTTTCGGCACTCGCTATTTTACCATCGCGAGGCCCTGTTTCGGGAAAGCCATCAGGGCCTTCAACGCTTTGCGGTTCATATTGAATCGCACCGCAGTTATTATTTTTTTCGTTAGTATCTGGCGTTGGATACTTACATAGTGCCGAGCGACTTGCAGCGACACCACCATTGGTTTCTGATACATAACCGTGAGCCGCAGCACCTGAGCTAATGCTTGCAAGTGCTAACGCGAGTACGGATTTGGTTGGAAATGATTTCATCACATGTCCTCTGTTATGGCTGACAAACTAGTGTCACACCCCGGCGCATGCTGAGCATAAAGCAACGCTACAGAAATTGGACTTCTGTAACACTGCGTCATGGTAACCCCGCTATCATGAGCATTCTTTTAGATTTTTAAATGCAGACAGACCGGAAGCTTTGCGTCCCACCCTTTCGAATGGTTTGCCGAAATGTGATTGAGCAGCCAAAATTTAGCTTAAGAATTTACATGTGGAAAAGTAAACGTCACTGACATGGAATCCTGTTCTCAAATTGAAAGATAACGATATCTTAACCTCGTCAATATTGTGCAGTGTCGTCTTGCAAGGTATTGATTTTAATTTTGTTTTTATCTTTTTTATAGTCATGGTGAATGGGTGGGGGTTTGTTGGGGATAAGTGGAGAGGAATCGTGCTAAGGGTGGAAGAAGTTCTGTCTAAAGGGCGGAGTGTACCGCCCTTTGAATGGTGTTATTTCGGCATGATGACAGTATCAATCACGTGAATGACACCGTTTTTAGCTTTCACATCGGTTGCAATGACATTTGCATCGTTAACCATGACTTTATCGCCCATGGTTTTAATCATGACATCTTGCCCCTGAACCGTAGTCGCTTTGTCTAGCTTAACAACATCGGCAGCGATCACTTTCCCTGGGACGACGTGATAAGTCAAAACAGATACTAACTTGTCTTTGTTTTCCGGCATTAAGAGCATGTCGACTGTGCCGTCTGGCAGTTTTGCAAAAGCGTCATCCGTTGGTGCAAAAACAGTAAATGGGCCTTCCCCTTTGAGAGTGTCAACCAGGCCCGCTGCTTTCACCGCAGCAACAAGCGTATTGAAAGAGCCATTTTCAGCGGCAACGTCGACAATATCGGCTTTCATCATGCCATGCTCATGAGCCTGAACGGGAAGCATAAAAGATAATGTCGCCATCAGTGTCGCCGCGATAACTAAGATACGTTTGAACATAATGTGTTCCTTACTAGTTGAGGGTACAACGGATTCCCTGGAGTGTGTTTGCATTTGTACGCATCGTGATTGAAAGATGATCATCGCGTCCTACTTTCTTTTGAGGGTCTAACATGTCGCGCAAGAATTCGTCTGCCTTCTTGTTTCACATCAGCTCGTTTCCGCCACGTCCATAAGCGCTCTCTTGCTGCCTTAGCTGCGTTGTCTGGTGCGATAATAGGTGCAAGGTAACGGCTATCTGGCTGCAATTGATACATGACAGCTTCCATCTGGGTCATTGTCCAGGGCTCGAATAAAAGAGGGGGAGGAACCATTTGTAACTCAGGCACCCACTTGTAGATGAACGTACCGTTAGGATCATGTTCTTGGGCTTGCTTGATCGGATTATAAATACGGATTGTGTTAGTCCCGGTTACTCCTGCTTGCATTTGGAATTGTGGGTAATGAATTCCAGGCTCAAAGTCGAGAAATAGTTGCGCTAAATGCGTTACACCTACTCGCCAATCCATGTTCATGTGGTGAGTAAGAAAGCTAACCAGCATGGCACGCATGCGAAAGTTAATGTAACCAGTGTGGTGCAAACAGCGCATGCAGGCATCAATCAAAGGTACGCCAGTATGCCCGGATTTCCATGCTGCTAACTTTTCTTCATCGAAAGTACTACTTTGTCTAATCAATGGTTCGTAAGCCCGATTAACGCAGTAAAACTCCATGTCGTATTCCGATTCGAATTTTTGGATGAAGTGACAGTGCCAATGAAGCCGTGAAGACAATGCAATTAAGCTGCGACGAAATCCAGCGACTTGCCAGTGTTTCAAAAGGTATTGATAAACTTCACGCAAGGATATGTTACCCCAAGCGAGGTATGGAGAAAGTCGAGTACAGGCTGTGCGTGAGGCTGTGGGACTAGAAATGCTTCGATAGTAATCACGACCTCGACGATGAAAAAAGTCCTCTAGTGTTTTCCAAGCGAGCCGGCTTCCTCCCGTTTGCATTCCTTTGCATTTTGATAGCCAGGATGATGGTGGCGAAAACGAACAGCCGAGAGCTTCTGCATCCAATGAATGCAATAAGTCGGTTTGGATCTCAATAGGGCTTATTGAGGCTCTCATGACAGAGTCCCAATGTTTGTCCCAACCTTGCCGGTTTTTTGCACCTCTGATAACAGCACCGTGTTCGAACTCAAACCAGTCGATGTTCTGCTCATACAGCCAAGCGGCAACTTGTCGGTCTCGTTCAAAGGTGCAGTTGAGTCCTATTTCTTGGTGAGAAAAAACAGCGTTGATTTGATATTGCGCTTGAATTGATTGGAAACATGCTAAGGCATCGTCAAACAGCACCGTGATTCGATGCCCATACGCTTTGAGCGTTTCATCCATGTCTTGCAGTGATTGCCAAACAAATCGCCAGTGGCGCTCAGAATAGTGTGGGTTGTTCAATAGCAATGGTTCAACAATATACAAAAGCACAGTTGGGTGCTTTGTTGATAATGCTTGAGTTAGTGGTTGATGGTCAGTCAGCCTCAAATCTCGCTTTAACCACACGACATTGATTGTTTGCATCGGAATCCTCTTTGTTTCCGATGTTGTACGCAAGTAAACCGAAGAAATCTCATCCAATGATCGGTTTTATTCTACAAAACGTAGAGGTAACTTTCAGGGAGGTGACACATGGCAATACCATTGAGTAAGTTACAAAAATACTTCTATGTAGACAAATTGCTCATTCATTCGCTTGATCTCGCATTGTACCAGGCATCTGTCGTGATTGATGGAGAAGCGCAATTTATCACTGATGACAACGGTATCTTTTTGAGGGCTCATTCCCTGATCGAGATGCAAAAGAAGTGCAGGAATATCAAAGCAAATAAGCAGGTTCTAGTGCATCAAAGTGCTTATGATGAAATGGTGGGGCTACCCGAAGGCAAAAGAGACAATCAACTAGAGGTATTGGTGAGGGATACAAAATTGTATTGAAAGAGTATTGGTGCGTAGTAAAAGCGAGCCACCATACGGCAGCTCGCTAAATATAAGGAGAGTTGGGCTTAGTCTTGTTTACGCTGCGCTTCTTTTTGCGCGTACTTAGCGGCACGTCGGGCTTCTCTTTGCTTGGCACTTTCACCACCAACATGCTGCTCGCCTCGCTGCTCTGCAAGAACAATTTGTTTTTCACGCTCGCGGAATCGAGCAATTTGTTCTTCTGAGTGTGTGCCGTGACATTTTGGACAGCTCACGCCTTGCTCGAACAATTCTGACTGTTTGTCTTCTTCAGTGATCGGTAGACGACAAGCGTTACATAAATCGTAATCTGCTTTTTCTAGCTGGTGGTTCACGGCAACACGACCGTCAAATACGTAACAATCGCCTTCCCACATGCTCTCTTCTTGAGGAACTTCTTCAAGATATTTAAGAATGCCGCCTTCTAGGTGGTAGACCTCATCAAAGCCCTGTTCTTTCATGTAAGCAGTTGATTTTTCGCAGCGGATACCACCGGTACAGAACATCGCAACTTTCTTGTGTTTTGCCGGGTCCATGTTTTCTTTTACATAGTCTGGGAATTCACGAAAGGTTTCAGTATTTGGGTTTACAGCGCCTTTGAATGTCCCGATCTCGATTTCGTAATCATTACGTGTATCGACAACAAACACTTCAGGATCAGCAATAAGATCGTTCCACTCTTGAGGTTTCACGTAAGTCCCCACTACGTGGCGAGGGTCTATACCTTCAACACCTAATGTTACGATCTCTTTTTTCAATTTCACTTTGGTGCGATTGAATGGCTGGGTCTCAGAATACGACTCTTTGTATACGGTGCCAGTCAAACGAGGTTCGTTGTTTAGCCACTCCAGTAGCGTATCAATACCTGCACGATCAGATGCAACAGTACCGTTGATACCTTCACTTGCCAGTAGTAATGTTCCGCGAATATGGTGTTTTTCCATCAACGCAAGTAATGGCTCGCGTAGCTCTTGATAGTTATTCAGCTCAACAAACTTGTACAGCGCACAAACTACATACTGACTCATGAGGTTTCCTTTAAAAATACAGGTGGTCAACGACCTTAAAATTTTAGCGGCACGAAGTATACCTGACTAAACTAGTCGGAAATACGGACAAATTATACGGATATTATGAGTAGGCGGGGCCTGGCGGTCTTTGATAGGGGGTGCATGTCCGCAGGTGAAGCCGCTATGTGTTCAAATTATAAGCATTAATTATAGTGAGTCAGGTAGGTTGGGGCCGATACTTTTGGTTTAAATTTATGTTGTTATTCTGTTTTAGGCCCTTCAAAAAAGTTAGGCGCAAGAAGCACCAAATAATCACCGGAGTCATTGACAAGGAAAGGACATGTCGCAGTTTTATACATGAGGTGGTGAGGGATAAAGGTTTAGGGACAAAGAGTGAATGACTGATCGCCATTGTTCATAAACCGCTATAAACGCCTTTTCACCACATACTGAAAAGGCGTTTTTCTAACGTCTGCTGTGCTTATTTCAACGTAGCTGCGGTCTGTTTGCCCATGGCTATGAGCCTATCGAGAATACGTTCACCGTCGGCACGTAAACCGTTGTGCTCGTACTCATTGGTGATCCACGCTTTTGAATTTGGGATTAACGCGAGCGTCTCTCGACTGATATCCATTTCAACAAACATATCATCGGCGTAAACGGCGCAACTGACAGGCACTTTGTTTTGAGCCAGTTGTGTTTGATCGTACAGCGCAGCCCAATCTTCTTTCGCGGCTAATATTTCTGCGGCGTCTTTTAGTGGCTTGAGGTTAACGTATTGGTCGAACATCCATGGGAAGACCATTTCCCCCGTAAAGTAAAATGGCTTGCCAGATTCATAATTAAACTCTGATCGGGTTTGGCGAACGCGGTGCGCACTCCAATTCGACGCGAAGCTTTGACAGTAAATCGATTCATGCAAAATGGCGTAGATCGGGTTGGTTTGGAAGTTTTGCTGCGCCAACATATCGTTTAAGAACTCATAACGAAGTTGTGGTTTGCCGTTCACTTCAATCAACGCGCTTTCTAGCCAATAGTAAGTTGGTAAGAAAGTATCACTCACACCAAAGTTGATGCCGATTTGTTGAAATTGTTCCACCGTGAAGCGTTGACCATTTGGTAGGTACTCTTCATTTTCTAGCAAGTGATTCGCAATGTTTTGGCAAAGTTGCTGTGCATTGGGAAATTGTTGGAAGAACGCTTGGTTTTTCTCCATGGTGCGTTTGAAAGTGGCTTCATACACATCGTCGGCATGACGCGAGACTGATGGCACGCCACCTGTGATGTAGCTTTGTAGCAAGCTGTCTGGGAACAAAGACAAATAGGTGAGGGAGCAAAAACCACCAAAGCTTTGACCTAAGATCGCCCATTTTTCGACGCCAAATTGCTCACGAATGTATTCCGCGTCGCGCACGATGTTATCCGCTCGGAAGTGGCTCAAGTAGTCTGCTTGTTGCGCTGGCGTAAGGTGAGCAAGCGTCTGGTGATTAATTACGCTGCTGTTGCCCGTACCGCGCTGGTCGAGAAGCAAAACTCGGTACTCTTGCAGGGCGCGTTTTACCCAGCCGTTATTGCCGTTTTGACGCGGAGAGGGAAAGCCAGGTCCGCCCTGAAAGTAAACCAACCAAGGTTTGGTCGATTCTTCATCGCCAACTAGGCAAACCGCACGGGCGAAGACTTCAATGGTGTCTTTGCTCGCGTCTTGGTAATCCAGAGGAACGGTAAAACTGTGGGGAGTGTAATGCAATCCTGCGTCGATAAATGATTGAGCGTTCATTGTTATCTTTATTTCCTTATTGAGGGGTAGCGCTACTTTACTGCGAATGGCATGAAGAACCAATGCTATTTCCCAATTGCCTCTTCAGTTCTATACCTTGATCAAATCAATGTAAGTTCAAGAAAATGAAACGATTAGCGACTGGTGCAACTGGTTGAGTGAGCTATGCTCAATAGAGTTGCGACAAAGTAAGAGCATGGAGGAAGTCGGATGAAAGTGTCACTGGCTCGATGGACAATTGTGACTTGTTTAATAAGCGTACCTACTTTTGCCGTTGTTACGCCCAACCCACCTCAGTTACAGGCAAAAGGCTACGTATTAATGGACTTTCAATCCGGTGCCATTATTGCCGAGCATAACGGGCGAGCAGGCCTTGCTCCGGCGAGTTTAACCAAGTTGATGACCGCTTATGTAGTTGGACAAGAAATCAAAGCGGGGCGTTTGAAATGGGATGATGTTGTCACCGTGAGTGAAAACGCGTGGTCGGCCAAGTTTCCCGGTTCTTCTAAAATGTTCATCAAACCGAAAGATGAAATTAGTGTTGCGAACTTAATGCGCGGCGTGATCATCCAATCAGGAAATGACGCGTGCGTTGCACTGGCTGAGCATGTTGCAGGCAGTGAACGCGGCTTTGTCGCCTTGATGAATGGTTGGGCGGAGAAATTAGGACTGCAAGACACCTATTTTGTGAACTCCCATGGTCTTGATAGTGATGGCATCCAAACCTCACCAACCGATATGGCAAAACTCATGCAGTCGATCATCAGCGATGTTCCTGATGTGTATGCGCTATACAGCGAGAAAGTCTTCAAGTGGAACGACATTACGCAGTACAACCGCAATAAGTTGTTATGGGACAATTCCATTGATGTCGACGGGGGCAAAACCGGCTACACCAGCAATGCCGGATACAGCTTGGTGAGCTCGGCCAAAGAAGGAAGAATGCGCCTTATCTCGGTGGTGATGGGTACGCCAAGTAAACAGGCTCGGATCAGCCAATCGAAGAATCTACTCAGCTATGGTTTTCGTTTTTATGACACCAAGCAAGTTGCTAAGCAAGGCCAAGTTGAGTCTAAAGTTCGCGTTTGGAAGGGAAATACCAATAAAGTTGAGGCGATCTTTGCTAAAGATGCCTATCTCACTCTGCCTCGTTCAATGACGGCTGGGCTTGATAAGAGTGTGGTGCTAAATGAACCGTTGATTGCGCCGATCGCGCAAGGAGACGAGATTGGTAAGATCGTTTGGAAAAGCGATGACAGTACCGTGGCTAGTTATCCCTTGGTCAGCAGCCAAGCGGTAGAAGAGGGCTCGTGGTTCGGTCAGCTTTGGGACAGTCTGGTGCTGTGGGTGAAATCGTTCTTTAACTAGAATAAAAACGAGCAGAAGTGTCTTTCTGCATTTTTTTGTTGATGGCCGCCCAGCTAAACGCTGGGCGGTGTTTTATTTAACGGTTTATTCCGACAAGGTGATGATTGGTAAATCGTCCCAAATCTTACTTTCATCCGATGCGCCACCGGAGAAGTTCCAAGGGCCTTTGTCTTGTTCTAGCGGACGGTAAGTTGCCGAAAGGCCGTCTAAGTCCCAAGTCGTGACATAGAATCGGATTCCATCGAGCGACTCTGGGCGGCCTAATGCATCGCTAGCAAAGTCCATAGAAATGGTGTTGTTGGCTTTGTCTACTGTCACTGTTGGTGCTGGAGTTACGGCTTCTCCCCATGTCGTCGCATTTGCTCCTTTGGTGCTGTAAATCGAGCTTTGCCAGCCAAAAACAACCGCATTGCGACTCCAGGTTCCGTTTGGCATAGAAGCGTTGATCTTCGGTAGCTCAGACAAGTTGGTTGCGGCTTCTTCCGGTAAATCAATAAAGATGGTGAAACCCACGTGGTCGAAGCCGTTTGGTGGCAACCAAGTGTCGGTGATTTTGTCCATAGTGAAGGTCAAACGTACGTTACTGCCAACGGTAAACACTTCTGCTTTGTTGATCGCGAGTTGGCTGTTGTCTTTGTCGAACGTTGGATCGGTTGGTAATGAGTAGTTGCCATTAGGGCCGCCCACGCCGTCTTGTGCATCGCCCGCATCATCAATGGTGTCGTCCGGCGTGTTTGACCAGCTTAGGTTGGAGACAAAATTCACGTCCTCGATGCCTGCTTTTTTCTCGGTGGAATAAATCGCGAAGCGGTGCTGTTGCTCGCCAATCGCAAAATGACGAGTCGACAGCGTGACACTAAACTGACCATCAGCACCTACAGTAATGGTTTGCGCTGTTTCCAAGTTACCATCGACGACGAGGTTCAACTTCTCGTTGGCGTTCGCACTACCCGCGATAACAATATCACCAGTGATGGTTTGCCCTTCCCAATCCTGTGCCAGTTGGATTTTGAGGTCTGGGGTATCTACAGATTGGTTGTTGCTTGTTTTTGAGTAAATCACTGCAGACTTGGCTGGTAGCTCAAGGGTTACGTGACCATTTTCATCTGCGATTAACTGTTCTGGAGCTTCTGCCCAGTTCGACATGATTTGTTGTTTGAAGACGGTGCCGCCAACTTGTTCTACATCGAGTTGGTTCATCAACATCGGCGAGTTGGATGTATTCATCACAACCAAGACTTCGTCGTTATCCAACGTTCGGGTAAAGGCGAAGACGCCCGCGCCCGCTTTATCGCTGCCAATCACTTTTATTTCGCCACGTGTCATGACTTTGTTTTCAGTGCGTAGCTTGGCAAGTTCTTGAATAAACAAGTACATCTCACTGTTTTGGTCGAATGAGTCTACGTAGTTGCCATCTTCACGGTACCCTCCGGCGAACATCGCATCACGCGCCGATGACATCGCCTGTTCAGTACCTTGGTAAATCACAGGAATGCCCGGTACGCTCATCATGGTGATCAGTGCTTGTTTCATGTCATTCACGCTACCTTGCGACAGAAAGCGCGGCATGTCGTGATTATCAATGAAGTTCGGCATGATGTATGGATTCGGGAACATCTCCATCATTTTCTCAAGACGGAAACGCAAATAGTCGGTCGGTTGCCCTGATGCAAATACGCGCGTCATGGTCGCTTGCAGTGGAAAGTTCAGTACCGAGGTTAGCTGTTTCGGCGAGCCACTTTCACCGATGTAAGTCAGCATCTTCTCTTCGCCTTCGGTGTGGTAAGGCGTCGATGTTTCGAATACTTCACCAAAAGTGAGGAAGTTGCTACGCTCGGTATCAACCGCTTGCGTTATCACACCATCGTCGGCGTGTAGGAAGTCATTCCAGAAATCGTGTTCAACAAACTTCACCGTATCGATACGGAATCCGTCGACGCCGACTTCGCGAATCCATTTTCGGTAGCTCTCTTTTAAGTAAGCGCGCACTTCGGGATCGGACGTATTAAGGTCATCCAAATCAGAGAGTTGCCAGGTTTTTTCTTGTACCGGATCGTTGTGGTCGGTGATGGTTGGCGTCCAGTGGTAGCTGCCTGTGCCGTCTGTTTTACACTCGTTCATGTTGAGTGGGTACGGCAGTTCTTGCCCGGCGGGTAGTGCATTTTCAATCAAACGGAAGCCTTGGCAAGGTAGGCTTGGATCATAACTGTAAGGATCGTCGTAGGTAAAGAAGTTGCCTACATGGTTGGTCACGATGTCCTGAATTAAGAACATGTTACGCGCATGTACTTCGCGTGCTAACGCTTGGTAGCTTTCCATGTCACCAAAGTGTTCATCCACTTTTTTAAAATCGCGCGCCCAGTACCCGTGGTAGCCGCCGTAGTTTTGCTCAGCATCCCACCATTGGTTAGCAACTGGCGGAGTAATCCAGATCGATGTGGCACCGAGAGTTTCGATGTAGCTTAACTTATCACTCACGCCAACGAGGTCGCCGCCGCTGAACTTTTTATCCGACGTCGGATCGAATTCGTTTTGCCCTTGATCATTAAGAGCGCTGTCGCCGTCGTTAAAACGGTCGATCATCAAGAAGTAAATGATCTGGTCTTGCCAATCAGGAGATGCCACGTGGCTTCCTGTATCGGTTGGCGTAGTTTCATCGCTACCACAGCCAGAAAGAGCTAAGGCGATCGCTAAAGGTAGTATTTTTATTTTATTCATAGGGTTAGGTAAGTTTTCAAACACGGTTTTTGTCTCCGTTATGCAGCAATGCGGAAACGATAAATCAAGGGTTTGAAATTGAGAGTGTCATTTCACGCCAAAAAAGACGTGAAATGATGTCACGAAGAGACGATTTTGATCTGACCGACAGTTTTAATTGAGCGGTTGCACAATAGGATATTGTATCGGGTAATGATCTTTCGCGAGCTCGTTGTCGGATTCATCATAAAGGCGGAAACGGCACTGCTTTGCAGTTTGAGTGAGCGATAATTGCAGCACCCAACAAGCATAATGTAGCGAGTGTTGGGTCAAGCGCATTGCGTGAGGTGTGGGGTCATCATCGACGTAACAGTCAATCCTCGCAACGTTTTCAAGTCGGCATGCCAGTTCGATAAAGAGCGTATATTGCGCCCCAATGTTAATAAGTTGCCGAGTCGGGACAATATATTCCGTTGCGCCAATTAAAAGCCCCTTAGAAACTACATAATCACGCTGGTGGTTATTCTCAATGTAACGCTCCCCATCGACTTCGTAACACAGGCGAAAGGTAAGGGGATGCGCCACCGGAAGTTCGGTCGTTGCCCAGAGTTCGGTGCCATGACTTAAAAAACGCTCGAAGAAGGCGGGGTAGCGCCGCCATGCGCCATCACGGTCACGGCATTCTACCGAGACCACTTTTTCAAACGCAATATTGTCCACTTCCATCCAGATTTTGCCGACAGGTTGGTCGATGTGGTTATCGTCGAAGGTATTGGCTTTGGCGTAGTATAAGCGGATCGGTTGTTGATTTAGTTGAGTTCGGTTATCCAAACATTGTTGGCGATATTGCATGGGTGAAAACGGATACCAACGACGAAAAGTGCGGTGAAAGTTCGAAGGTTCTTCATAACCAAGTTGATAGGCGATTTGCTGCGTTGTGAGTTGGGTGTCGGCAAGCAAAGTGAGTGCTTGCTTTCTTTTAGCGAAATCAACGCATTGAGAGTAGCTCATTTGCTTCTCTTGCAGTCGACGTTGCAAGGTGCGTTTGGAGACGCCCAGTTGCCTTGCCGCTTGCTCTAACTTGAGCGCGTAATTGCTGTTTTTGATGAACAAGGCGTTCAAAACACTCAGCAATTCGGGTTGCTCAATTGGCTGGTGAGAAAGCAGCAAATAAATATGTTTCACCAGTTCAAACACGCTTGAACTCGTTTTAGAATCTCGCGTTTCCCCTAGAAAAATATCGGCCGCGAATGGATTGCTGGCTTGAACTTGTACTTGTATTGATTCGCTTAGCTCAAGCATCTCCAACTGCATTCTGAGCAAGCCAAACACCGACTCCGCCCAATTTGGCATATCGCCCGTTCTGCATTCTACTTGCAGATGGATTTGGGCATCACCATGTTGAAATGTGACGTACAAACGGCGGTCGAATAATGAGACACTTTTACTCCACCAAAGCAGCCCTTCTTGGAGGTTAGGCGCTTCTTTCAACATCATACATTGCAAGGCCACCAACTTCTCAATGTGCCAATATTCGCCAGCAATTCGAAGGTGATTGTGACCGAGCTTTTTGCACAGAAAGGATGTAATAATGTTATCTTGAGGCAGCATGAGTTGAGTTTGGTTGCGAGCAAACATGCATTATTGCTGAAAAGATGAAGAAGTTCAGTGAGAACGCTCAAAGCCTTTCTTATCGTTTTATTTTCAAATTTATTTTGAAAATGTTTTTAATCGAAATCGGTTTTTCCCTTTATCTCATGAGGTTATGCTGTTACACAGCTTAAATTCATTAATTGGAGAACCTCATGGATATCGTACAAGCTGCAAAATCTCGATACTCAACGAAAGTGTTTGACCCAACGCGCAAGCTATCTCAAGAAAAAATCGATGCAGTTAAAGAGCTGATTCGTTTTAGTCCATCGAGTGTGAACTCTCAACCTTGGCATTTCATTCTGGCAAGCACAGAAGAAGGCAAACAGCGCATCGCTAAAGCGGCGCAAGAGAACTACGCATTTAACGCGGCGAAGATTCTCAACGCTTCTCACGTATTGGTGTTTTGTGCGAAAACAGGCATTGATAACGACTACATTGAAGCGCTAATGGTGCAAGAAGAAAAAGATGGTCGATTCCCAACTGAAGAAGCGAAAGCGGCTGTACGCGGTGGTCGTAGCTACTTTGTGAACATGCACCGTTTTGATCTGAAAGATGCAAACCATTGGATGGAGAAACAAGTTTACCTCAACGTGGGTACGTTGCTGTTGGGTGCTTCGACGTTAGAAATCGATGCAGTACCAATTGAAGGGTTTGATCCAAAAGTGCTGGATGAAGAATTTGGCTTGCGTGAAAAAGGTTATACCAGTGTTGTGATCGTGCCGCTTGGCTACCACGCGGAAGATGACTTCAACGCGAAAACGCCAAAGTCTCGCTGGGACGCAGAAACCGTATTCACCGAGATCTAATTCGAGCTTACTTGCAGGTGACGTAGAACCTTGTAATCAATATATAAATCGCAAAAGAGTGATAAAACGATGATCCACTTAGTCGCAGAAGTGAAAGCCTATCCAGATAGTAAGGATCAGGTGGTGAATTTGCTTGCTGGTTTACTAGAGCCAACTCGCAAAGAAGAAGGCTGTTGCCAATACGAGTTGTATCTCGACGAAAAAGTTGATGGCCTATTTATGTTCCAAGAAATCTGGGCATCGCAAGAGGCCTTGGATAAGCATTTGCAAAGCCCGCATATGGCGACGTTTCTTGAAACATTGGAAGAGAATGATTGGGTTGAATATACCCAGATTCGTCCTCTTCGATTTATCGCCTAATGACAGAAGGTTGCCAGCACGTTGGCGCGTTGCTGGCAGCATTTTTGTTGGATAAAGTCGCGGAAAGTCCGAATCGTTGGCGTCAATAATCGACGATCGGCACATACCATGTAGAGCGGCACTGGGCCGCAATCCCACTCTGGTAACACTCGTACCAATCTTCCCTCGATTAAGTCTCGGCTAATGTCCATCAATGATTTATTCGCAATGCCTTTGCCTTTGATCGCTAACCGGTGTGGCAAGTCACTATCGTTGCTCAACAAGTTACCGCTGACCACGATTTGTTCTTTCTCGCTGCCACGAGTGAGCGTCCATTTGTTGTAGACCGAATCCGCGACCATGTAGCACAAGCAGTTGTGTTGCGTTAAATCGGCAGGAGAGGCGAGTTCTGGATGTGTAGCTACGTACTCTGGCGATGCACATAATATCCGTTCGTTTGACCCACACAATGCCAATACGACCAGATTGGAGTCGGCCGGTTCGCCGTAGCGAATCGCAATATCGACAGGCTTGGTATACATATCCGTCAAGCTATCGGACAGCTCTAGTTTAATGGAAACATTTGGGTAGAGATCGATGAACTCATCCACCCAATCGAGCAACATATTGCGACCAAAATCGGAGGGTGCAGTAATGTGCAGCTGACCAGATAACTCGCCACGCGCGCTTGAGATCTGATCCAACCCCTCTTGCAATGTTGCCAACGCTTGCATGGTTTTGTCTAAAAACAGTTCGCCCTCTGAGGTTAAACGCAGGCTTCGGGTGGAACGCACAAACAACGGGAAACCGATTTGCCCTTCAAGACGCTTAATCGATGCGCTAATGGCGGCAGGTGTCATGTCCATGCTGTTAGCGGCTTTTGAAAAGCTGCCTTGGCGCGCGGTTTCGACAAAAATATTGAGGTCGTTGAGGGCTTTCATAATGAAAAAGGCTTTTAAGAAGTTTGGGCTACTATAGGGGAGAGTCGTAGGCCAATTCAAGGTTAAAACATTAGGTTGCACGGCGAGTTTGAGTTAGATTAGCGCGCAACTTCACTTTACCGGATCAATAGCATGAGCCAACAGCAGCCGAATAACCCACTTCACGGGTTGAGTTTAGAGAAAATCGTCACCCGACTAGTTGAACACTTTGGTTGGAATGGCATGTATGAGCGCGTTCGTGTGAACTGTTTTAAGAAAGATCCGTCGATCAAATCTTCTCTGAAGTTTTTGCGTAAAACGCAATGGGCAAGAGACAAAGTCGAAGCGCTGTATATTGAGACATTCTGCTAACCGCTCTATGGTCTGCAGCAAGCGGCAAGTAGATTCTTAGTCTCGCTATGGCTCGCTAGAATGACGCAGCTTTTCTTATCGCGTAGGCTGGAAGAGTCGCTCTACTGATACGTCTAAAGCGAGATTCCGAGTGACTCACTTAGGCTTGTCTGGAATCGCTTTTTTAGATGGTTTTGTAGAGCTCAGAGCCAAACTCGAACTGTTATTCTGAACCGAGAGGAACGAGCGTGATTCAGAATTTACCCTCAGATTGTATTGAGTTTATTCATGGTTCTATGGTCTGCAGCAAGCGGCAAGTAGATTCTTAGTCTCGCTAGAATGACGCAGCTTTTCTTATCGCGTAGGCTGGAAGAGTCGCTCTGCTGATACGTCTAAAGCGAGATTCCGAGTGACTCACTTAGGTTCTTCTGGAATCGCTTTTTTTGATGGTTTTGTAGAGCTCAGAGCCAAACTCGAACTGTCATTCTGAACAGCGAGGAACGAGCGTGATTCAGAATCTACTCTCAGATTGTATTGAGTTTATTCATGGCTTTATGGTCTGCTGCAAGCGGTAAGTAGATTCTTAGTCTCGCTATGGCTCGCTAGAATGACGTAGCTTTTCTTATCGCGTAGGCTGAAAGAGTCGCTCTACTGTTACGTTTAGCGAGGTTTCGAATGATTCACTTAGGCTCATTAGAATGACTCTAGTTTTCTTATTGCGTAAGTTGGAATGGTATCTCAGCATCATTCCCGATAGCGATGAAGGAGCGCTGTCGGGAACCTCGCCTTTAATCTCTCGTTTCTTGCTACTCCAAATGATGCGTACTACCCACGGTTCCTTCCAAGTCTAAAATCGACTGGCGAACGTGATCTGGAATCGCAGCTTTAACGTTGTTCTTAAAATCAAACATCACACCAGTGGCGGTCGCGATGGTCGCAATTTTACCCCACTTCTTACTCAGCACTTGGTACTCCATCGTGATGCGATCTTCTTGCATGTCGATTACGCGAGAACCGACTAATAGCGTGTCTGGGTAAGTAACAGGCAATTTGTAGCGGCATTGAGTCTCGCTCAGTACTGGCCCAATTTGCGAGGTCTGCAGGTCGACCAGCAGGTTAATTTTGTTGAAGTAATCTAAACGTGCGGTCTCGAAGTAGCGAAAATAGACCACGTTATTAACGTGTTGCAGAGCATCCATTTCACCCCATGCGACTTTTATCTCTGTGATAACGGGAAAGTCCTTTAACAGTGTGTCCATTTTTATTGCTCCTTTTTCATCTGCTTTGCCACAAATTGCGACGCGACTTATCACTTTGAGCATTTATTCTAGATGTAATCATTTAATATGTAATAAAATTGTTTTTAAAATGTGAAATGAAATAGTGGTTTGATTATGTAAACTAGAAACTTTACATAATTGAGTTGAAGGCGTAAGTTTAACTAAGAGTAACCAGATAGGAGGTGTCTCATGATTGAACTCAAAGGTTTCAACCTCGCAAGAGTTGAGAAACGCATCGATTGGACAGGTGAGCTGTTCAGTTTGAGAATATCTGGCGCGCCTCTTTCCTTTAAAGCTGGCCAATTCACCAAGCTTGCTTTGCTTGATGATGAAGGTAAGCCGATCAGCCGCGCTTACTCTGTGGTTAATGCGCCAAGCGAGCAATTCGATTGGTTGGAGTTTCTAATAGTAGCCGACCCTCAAGGACAACTTTCTCCACGGCTCCAAAAGCTTAAATCTGGTGATAGCATTTATGTCGGTGCCACCGCACATGGCGATTTAATCCATGATTCTATTCCTAAACAGGCTCATGACCTGTGGCTGCTATCTACAGGTACGGGGATTGGACCGTTTTTATCGCTGCTGGATGATATAAACTTACCGCCTCACAATGAGCGCATTGTTCTGGTTCATGCCGTTCGTTTCGAAAAAGATCTGGTTTATAAATACCTAATTGAACAGCTTCAGCAACGATATGAAGGCAGATTAAAGTATATACCGATAGTCAGCAGGGAAGTGGTTGATGGTAAATTACAAGGCCGAATTCCTGAACTCATCGAATCGGGTTTACTGTCCAACGCCGCTGATGCGCCATTCTCAGCTCAGCGTAGCTTTGTCATGATGTGTGGGAATCCACAAATGATCAAAGATACCGTGCCCGTCTTACAAGAGCTAGGCTTGGAAAAGTATCGCCATCAAACAGGGGGAAATATCATTTACGAACGTTACTGGTAGCGTTTTGTTAAATTGATACGGTTATGCTCAAGATGTAATGATTACTTTTGAGATACGATCGCGATTTAGTATGTTCTTAGTTGAATATTATGTTGGCAATACCTAAACTGCGCTCACCATTGCGCGTCTGTACACTCAGTCATTCTCGCTTAACCAATTACATTGAGGTGACTGAAGTCCATGTATGCTTTTATCGCGAGCAAGCAACAGAGAATCATTGCTGGTTTTATCGACCTGCTCTTTGCGATGGTGGTCGTGTTAATCATCGCATTGAGTATTAACTCTTTTCTTAACGACTTTCAGCTCTCTTTAGCAGATAACCTCACGCTTGTTCGTGAAACTCAGGCGTTTTACTTGCTTTCTTTACCAACGGTTTTAATGATCAACTGGAATGCATTGAGTCATGGGCAAACCATTGGTATGCGCATGATTGGTATTAAAGTTGTAATGAAAAATGATAGTAAGGCAACGAAAGTTACAGCAGGGTTAAGGCTTGTTATTAGCTACTTGCTGGAGATGCTCATTCCGGGGATACCGTTGGTAAATTTGGCATTGTTGTTCTTTCATCCGGAGCGACGATTGTTGCATGACTTGATCGCCAATACTAAAGTTGTCCAAGCTTCCTAATTTTTGATCAAAAAAGCCACGTGAAGTGGCTTTTTTAATATCGATAAAGTTAACCAGATTTACTGTTGATTAACATATTTCTTAAAGCGAGCTTTGGTTTCTGCGTCTGCTTTTTGGTACCAGAAGTGCAGCATCTCTTCAGCTGTCGAATCCGCTTTAACCGCAGTTGCTCTCACTTGCTTCATATCCGCAGGAACCTTTGCAGGAAGCGTGACTGGCTGCATGGTTGCTGCGCCAGCAAAAGCCACGGCTGCTGCACCGCCAGCTTGGTTATAATCTTCGATTTCACGTACGTAATCACGACCGATTTGCATACCCGGTTTGAGCAACTTGTCCTGGTCAACCGCGATTGCGTTGCCAGAATCATCAACCAGTTTCCAATCTAAGTCTTTGATCTTCTCTTCCGCATCACGTAGGTTGCGGTATTCTGGCATTTGTAGAGTGAGTTCGGCATTGGTCGCGTCAAATCGTGTAACGATAACATCGCTTTCAACACTTAAACGGTCATTACCTTGGTTGAAGTAAGGGGCGAAACGAAATACGACTTGGTTAAGGCCATCAGGTAACGTCAGTGTTCTTTCAGAGGCGAAAAAACCACCCGAAAGATCTGCTTTTTCACCGTTAGCCGCTAATACTGAAACGTTGTCAGGAACACTCACGGTTACATCTGCGAATGCCATGCCACTCATTGCGAGAGCAAGCGCACAAGTTAAAGGCTTGATCAATTTCATTGTTTTTATCCTAAGCAAATTAGTGGTCATCGAGAGTGCATCGTTCATTGCCCGATTGCAACTCCCAAGTGTAATAAGTATGAAAATTTAACAAGAACGTCATTTTTATCGCATTTATTACGACGAAACTGTGATCCAAATAGAATCAAACCGCTGAAATGCAGCGGTTTGATATCATAAGTTATAGATTAAATTTCTTTCTAACTTATTGATTTATTAAATGCCAGCACCGTGTCCAGGTTCTGATTGGTCATCAGAAGCGTCTTGTTGTTCTGCCATTTCTTCTTGCTGTTGTGCTTTCTCAATGCTCAACCACCAAACAAATAACTCATACCAAATTGCTAGGATAACGGCACCTAAGAACAGACCAACGATGCCGTAGAAAAGCATACCACCGATGGCACCGAGCAGAATCACAGGCATTGGCACGTCGACGCCACGTCCCATTAACATTGGTTTGAACAGGTTTTCAGAAAGAGCCGCAACTACGACCCAAACAGTAAACATGGTTGCTGTTGAGGTGTCTTGGGTCATGTACATGAAGCCAATCACAGGTAGCACTGCGAGCAACGCCGGGAGCTGAGCGATACATAAAATCATTAGAAGCAGTGTGAGTAAACCTGCTGCCGGAACGCCAAATACGAAGAAACCAGCACCGATCAACAGTGCTTGAATTGCCGCTACACCGACTACGCCAAGCAGTACGCTTTTAATTGTCGCAGCGATAAGCGTGGTCCAGCTTTTTGCGTTTTCACCAGCGGTTCGAATCGCGATGGTTCTTAAGCCTGATGCTGCAGATTCAGAGTACGTCATGAAACCTGCTGCAATCGCAAGTGACAAGATTGAAAGCAGTAAACTTCCCAATACGCCCCCCAGTGTACCCAGTAAAGATGTGAGTCCTGCCTTTATTTGTGGCATAAAGGTTTGAATAGCTTGTTCAAGATTAGTAGCGAATAGGGTCCACACTTCGTAGAGCTTATCACCCACGATAGGCCAATCCGCTACGGAAGGTTTTGGCCCTGGTATTTTCACTTGTCCATTTTGTAGTACTTCAAGCGCGTGCGTTGCACCATCCACAATGGAGCCTGATACCATAACAAGTGGCGTGACAAGGAGGGCAATACCAAGTAAAGCAATGGTTGTGGCTGCCAAGCCTCTACGACCACCATATACACGCTGCAATTTTTGGGTAAGCGGCATTAAAGCGACGGCTATAATAGCGCCCCAAATAACCGGAAGGATGAAGGGTTTGATGATGTCGTACGTAAACATCAGCAAGACAAAGATCAAGCCAATGCGTATTGCCGATTCCACCATATTACTGATGAAAAGCTTACTGTCGATTTTTACCGATTGTTTATCCATTTTTGTTTACCTGATGATCAATGTTAGAACTGACGAGACTTGAAACAACAATCGCCATATAAAAAACACCTGTGATGGCCTCTAAATACACCACGACTTGAGCCAGTGGTGTTAGAGGACTAATGTCGCCATAACCGAGCGTGGTTAAGGTAACGAAACTGAAATACGCTGCATTGGAGAAGTTCTGCCCCCAAGAAATCGCTTCCATACCGGTAAAGGCTTCAGGCGAAAACTCAAGCAGAACGAGGTAGGCAATCGCCCACATCAGACCAAGCAGCAAGAAAAGCGCTACCGAGCCAATGACTTTGTTGCTGTTGACATGGCCGGTGAAAAGAATCTGTCTTGCGATGGATTTAAAAGTGCCGAAAAAGAACGCAAAGGTGAGGGCAAGCATCACCACATTCATCTCTCTGATGTCGAAAACTGTCTTGATCACAATCACAAGAACCCAAACACCAAACAGGCTGTAGAGGAAACGAGACCAGGTTTTGTCAAAGCGAAGGCTCGCAAAACAGACGATAAACGTCAGAACCGTGAAAGCCTGAAGTATGTGTTCAATCGTCCCTTCACCTACTACTTGTGCCATCGCACTCCCTAGCAACAAAATCACTAGCGCTAAGGTTAGATAGAAGAAGTTGTTTTCTTCATTAATGTTTTTGAGGTTTTTACCAATGACCATGGCTCTTCTCACTTAGTTATTGTTCACTGTCTGCGGATGACTCTTTCATCACCATGATGGACGCAGAAAGCCCGAATCGAAGATCAACATCTTCAGGAAGTTCTTGTAGGGAGATTCGCACCGGAATACGTTGTGCTAAGCGAATCCACTGAAAAACAGGGTTTACGTTTGGAAGAAGGTTGTAGCCGACCGTGCCGTCTTTGGGCGCAATACCCCAACCAATCGAGTCAACCGTCGCGTCAATTGGCGTGTCTGGGTGAGACATCAAAGTGACACGCGCTTGGCTGCCAGGTTCGATTTGCGCAAGTTGGTTTTCACGGAAGAAACCAAATACCCAAAAGCTGTTTTTGTCGATCAGTGCGAGCAGTGGTTGGTTTGCGACCGCTTGCGTACCGTTTCTAATATCGAGGTTAGATACAAAACCATCGACGGTCGCATAAACTTTGGTAAAGCTGAGGTTAAGGCGTGCTGATTTTAGTTGTTCTTCTGCAGATTTGATTTGCAGTAGCGATTCTTCGTAAGCGATTTCACGACGAATCAGATCCTTATGAGAAACTGCGCCACGGTCTTTGGCACGAATGTCTTTTAAGCGGTCATATTCGATTTTTTTACCGCGAGAGCTAACAATGGAGCGCTCCAGTGCTACTTCGGCTTGAGATAACGCAACCTGGTAAGTCGCAGGGTCGATTTCAAACAGTAAATCCCCCGTTTTTACTTCTTGGTTGTCTTGCACCGCGACATTTACAATTGGGCCTGATACGCGAGGAGCCACTTTGATGACGTTAGCACGCACTTGCCCATCTCGTGTCCATGGGTTATTAAAGTATTCCTCAAACTTTTGATAGCCGAGCCAAGCTGCGCCACCAAGAATGACAAGATTGAGTGCGATTACGAATAGTTTTTTCATCTTGTTTGGCACCTAAAATTGAATATAAAAGCTGTCGATGGCCACCACATAACCGACCATGATGGCAATAAACGTCAGAGACGGAAAAGCGATGAAGCGAGACAAACGTGTCTTGTTCAATATCATCACCGTTATCCACGTGGCCGTGACGGCGAGAAAGAGCACCAGTAACGTGGGAGAAAAGTAAACGTCTCCCCAAGAAAGTTCATGAGGCATTAGAGATCCTCCGTTTTGTTTTCATCACTGGTCTCAGCCGGAGTTTCGAGGCGCAAAGGCGGCAATACGCGGTTTTCTTCATTTAAATAACCATCCCAGTCAGTTCGTTCTGTCATTTGCTTGGCAATAGATTCACTGAGGAAGGGTTTGCCTGTTTGGGTTTGCCAGCCTCCACCGAGGGCTTTATAGAGTGCAACAACTTGGTTCGCCACGTTCCCTTTGATCGTTGCGTAGCTGTCTTCCGCACGGGTCATTTTTTCTACCGAGTTAAGCAGACGTTCGAATGAAATTTGTCCGTTTTCGTACTGTGTCATGGATATGTTGAACGCACGAATGGAAGAGTTGACCGATTGCAAGCGTAAATCTTTTTGTTGCAAATACAGGTCATACGCTTCGATTGCATTGGTGACTTCATTAACGGCTTGCAGTACCTTTTTGTTGTAGTTCGTCAGCGTTTCTTGGAAGCGAGCATCTTCGAAACGAATGTTATTTTTCACGCGTCCGTATTGGAAAATGTTCCAACTGAACGTTGGGCCAACCACCATGGTGAGCGAATCGCTAAAACTGAAACTGCTGCCATCGGGAACCGTACTGTCGATACCGATGGAACCGAACAACGAAAAGCTTGGGTACAGAGCGGTTTCTGCCACGCCAATCTGCGCACTTTGCGCGCGAGCTTGCATCTCAGAGACTTGCAAATCCGGACGTCGCATCACTAAGTTAGCATCCACTTGCGTATCCAAAAGCGGTGGACGTGGCACAATGGAACGCTCGTCGGTGCCCGATAGCGCCGATTTTCTGCCCGTCGATTTGAACTGGGCTTCGTACTCAGCGATTTGCTTGTGCATCCCATCCGACTGTAGCAGTCGATCTACTTCTTCTGGTAACAGACCCAGTAGCAAAGCCAACACAGTACGTGATTGCTTCATTGCCACTTCGAGGCTCGGTAACGCTGCTTTGGTGGTGTAGAGTTGGTTTTTAGCTTGTTGAACGTCCAATTCTGTAACGTTGCCAGAGTCGAACTGCACCTGAGTAATACGTACGACACGCTCTTGAATCTCTATGTTGCGGCGAGACAGCAAAATACGTTCTTGGAATGTGCGATAGTTGATGTAATTGCGCGCCACTTCGGCGGTTATAGTGACCATGATGTCGTGATACGATGCGATGGATGCGTAGTAACCCGCTTCTGCCGACTCAATACCGCGAGCATACTTGCCCCAAACATCCATTTCCCAAGCAGCATCAAACGACAAAGTGGCGTTATTCACGCCCTGATCATTTACGTAGGCACGCGCTAGGTTTCCTGACACGGTTTGAACTTGTGGGTATTGCAAGCCAGTCGAAATACCAAGCAATGAACGTGCTTGGACAATTCGTAGCCCTGCGGCTTCTAAATCGAGGTTTTGTTTGCTCGCCAACTCAACCAGCTGATTAAGAGTTGAGTCATTAAATTGCTGCCACCACTGTTGTAATTGTTGCTCGGATTGCTGCGTATCTTTGGCGGCTTTTTGCACCGACCAATCGCTTGGCAATGGCGTTTGCGGTGGGTGGACATAGTCTGGCCCCACAGTGGTACACGCACTGAGCCCGAGCAGGGAAAGTATGGCGAGGCTTGGTTTGGTTAGTTTTGGAAGCATCATATCCCCACCTTTAAAACCGCTTCTGTTGTAAGTTCACCCAATCGATATCCTCGTAGGTTTGCTTGCAATGCTTGATTGCTTCGAACACGTTCCGTTTTAAATTCAGCAAGATATAAAAACCGGCTATCTCAGAATAAGCGTAGTCAGATAAATCCAACTCACTAAAAAAATCTTCCAGTTTATCTTCGAATGTTTGGTAATCCTGACTGTATTGGTCGAATACGGAGTCGAGTTCTTGTGTTGCTTGGTGGCTGGCTAAAGCGCCCGCCATCAAAGGAATGATGGAATCGCGGTGTTGTTGGCGAAGTTGAGTAATCAGCGGATTGGTCATCAACTTTTTCTCGGCGGCCATTAAGATGTTGATGTGATTACTGAGTACATCACACGCTTTGCTAAACGCGCCAATCGCTTCTGGCGTGGTTTTGTCAAAGTGTTTGTGGTTGATTTTCGAACCCCACACCTTGAGCTTTTTCGATGAAACGTTGAGCGTCACCAAGTGCAAGGCCCGTTTGAGCGGCGTAATAATCGAGCTGGACTGCTTCTGATAGGAGTCAAACAGATCCCGAGTGTGCCTAAAATAGCGCTCTTTTATGGTCAAAAAGAGGTGTTCTGGTCGTGAGCTAAACGGGAAGTAGTGCGCGAAAATGATCATGAACACCACCATGTAGAACAGCAGCATGATCGTCATGAGGATCCCGAAGTGATAGAACATGTTGTTGTCTAAACCGAGAACAAACAAGCCCACCATGTAGAAAATCGTCACTGGCCCGTTAAACAGATAAAAGCCGATAAAGGTGTAGATAAAGATAAACAGGCCAAGTTCTAATCCGAGATCCAATTGCGGAAGAATGAAGACGTAAGAAGGTACCGCGAACAAGAAGCCGAAAGTGAACAGCACAAGTAACAATATCGGGTGCACAGGTACGAACGACAGCAAAGACATAAACATGGTCGAGAAGACCACGAACGAGTAGCCGCCTGGTGGATTGAAATAAATCCAAATCAGTCCAGCAACCCAATAAGTGACAAAGGTTTTGACCGCAGTTTTAAAGTTTTCTGCGTCCCACCATAGAAACTTGCCTTTCGGTTTCGGCAGTGGCACGTCAAAGGAGACATTGTTCGTCACAGAGTCAATACAGCTAATGCTCTCCGCTAAACGCGACAAATTTTGATGCATCAGCTCCAACAGGTGACCAAGCGTAAGCGCAGAGCCTTTCTCTAGGTGCGCTGCGTTTTCTAGCAACGCTTGGTTGTATTTGACTTTGAATTCCTGAGCACGATAAGCGGGCTCTTTTTCGTCCCAGACTTGTTGGCAGGTATCAAATAGCGCGTCAATTTCCGCCACGGCTTGATCAAAGTTGCTGATGCTTTCACGGTCTTGCTGGTGGCTAAAGTGGCTGTGCGCCGCGACGGTCAATTGTTGCGTTACCTGCTTGTTCAAATGAAGCGCCAAGCGCCACTCTTTCATGTAGGCCGACACGTCACTGCATTCCACACTGACCGTAGCAAAGCGCTGTTCGAGCGCATTTTGGGCGGCAAACATCTGTTCGATGAGAGTGTCCACGCTAGGTTGTGGCTCTTCAGCTTCTGGATTTTCTTCTCCGCCTTCTTGAGGAGAGATTTGCCCTGCCGATTTTTGCTCGAAATTTTGCAAGATAGCGGTGAACAACGCGCGTTGTGCTTGGTTGAGTTGTTCGATGAGCTGTCTTAGGTTTTGTTCTGTTTTGGTCGGGAATAAGAAAGTCCCCACGAGTGTGTAAACCACCACCCCAAACACCGTCATATAGGCGCGGTCAACGCCATAAAGAAACGCACCTTCTGCGTCACCGCCATTGGACATCATCAGTGTCATCACACCGGTCAGCATGAGTAGCGTAGGATCTTTTTGATAGGCATTACGGAAGTAAAAAATGAAAGAGACCACAACCGACACGCTCAGCATGTACAGCAAGCGATCTTGAGCAAACAACCCCACCAGTAACAAGCCAACCACGGCACCAACCAATGTACCTAACACGCGTAAGGTACCTTTGGCGAGGGATTCACGACGACTGCCTGTGGATGCAATCAGCATCACTGTGGTTGCGGCCGTCGATGCTTGCGGCCAACCCATGGCATACGGGATCAGATAAGCCAGAGTTAGGCTAAGCGATACTTTAATAGCGAATTTTATTTTGTCGTTCATAGTGTCAAAGTTTGCTCAGGCTTATCGTTATAAGTTGATGAATTTCTTATATGAATAATCAGAATCTTGTTCTGAATAAATTCGGGGGGCGGAATATAGCGGGTGAAAAAGTGTGCTTTGTAAACCCTTTGTCAAAACAAAAAGTGCGTATTTGGCTTGATCTCGTGCTAGCCCTTGGCGTTATTGGTGAAACGCCTAAAACGAGCAAATTCGCGATCTGTGATGATTCTCACTTTTGAAACAAAATCGCTGCATTGTGTGAGCCAATTCTCACCTTATATTCTTCGCCTGGTACCAAAGCAGACCACTTGTACCATCTGCAATGAGCTTTAATGCTTTAAAAAGCATAGATGATGAATGGGTACTTGAGAGGGAAAGTTATTACTTTTTATCGGCTTGCCGATTGTTCGTTTGTTTTTTTGGATCGAGATAAAAAAACCAAAGCGATCCCACCAAGAATGATGCCGCTGGTTAAAAGAATATGCAGTGAAAGAGGCTCGTGGAGTACGATGCTGCCGAGTAGCAAAGCAATGGCTGGCACGGAAAGTTGGCTGGCGGCGGCTTGAAGCAAAGAGAGCTTAAGTACGACTTGGTACCAAAGCGTATAACCAAGGCCAGAGGCAATGGCACCAGATGCGATAGCGAGCAACACTCCGCTCAAAGAAAGGTGGATTGAGGACAGCATCAATGGTGATAGGAGTATGCCAATTATAGATGCAGCGATGAATCCCCACGTGATGCCACTACTTGGAGAAGGCGCTTGTTTGCCGAGCGCAGTAAACGCAGCCCAGCAAACGCCAGAAATCAACATGAGAAGTGCAGAACTGATATCGGGGCGAGTGGCAGATGGCAACATTAACCAAACAAAGCCAACAATCGAAAGGCCGATACCGATGATTTCGAGAAACTGAAAGCGCTCACCTTGCCACCAATAGATTGCCAGTAACGTCAGTTGCACGGCACCAAACAAAAGCAAAGCACCGGTTCCTGTCGCCAGTTGTAAGTACGCGAAAGAGAAAAGGGCAGCGTAACCAAATAACGCCACGCCAGCAAAAAAGCGAAAGCGAGAAGTTGGCCGATCGGTTTTCCACTGGCCTCTCACGACAAGCATTGCGATTAAGGTAATCGCGCCAGATATCAATCGAACGAGCGTGAAGCTTCCTGCATCAATTAACCCTTCTGCCAAGGCAATTCGACACAATAATGAATTGGCAGCGAACGCCAGCATTGCAATGGCAGTGAGTAAAAAGGTCGACATCCTTGATCCTTAGCGTGTAAATGAACAGCTAGTGTAGATCCAAAAGAACATTTTTATTAGTTGATAAAGTGATTAGTTATAGCTATCAGAGCAAGAAAGTCATTAAAAATAACCAGAGAAAACCTGACCTTAGCCTGAGTCTTACTGTGGTTGGGAAGGTTGTTTGTACAATGACTTAATGGTGTTTTTCAACCATAGCAATTTGGGATTGTACGCATTGCGTTTATGCCAAATCATGGTAAATGGAATCAGTAACTTGTCTTGTTGAGCTTGGTCTAATGGAATTGGCAAGCACACCAAATCGAGATGCAGCTTTTCTGTGTAACTTTTGCAATAGTGCGGCGCGGTGGTGATCATGTCATGCGTCGGCTGCGCTGCCATAAAAAGAGATTGCTCAAAGTTGGACATCGTCAGCCCGATAGAGCGCTGTAGCCCTAGTTCCGTTAATACTTCATCCAACGCCCAAGTTTCACTTTTTTCCCAAACAATATTGATGTGTTGGTAGCTCAGAAAGGTCTCGAGATTCCACTCTTGCTGTAATGCCGGATGATCTTTATGTAAATACACCATCGGCAGGTCATAAAATAGAATCTCAAAATCCAAGAAATAAGGCAGAAGATCCAACGACTCTTTCGATCTAGGGTGGCTTTCTCGGCCGGTAAAACCGATATCCGCCTCGCCTCGAATGATGGCGTCGAGTGAGTCGTAATCCCAGTTACTGGTTTTTACTTTCGCTTCAGGGTATCGCTGGTGGATAGCGACGATGAGTCTGTCCAGCATTGTGAGCACTAATGGCGACTCAATCGTGATATCAAAACGCACTCCTTTAGGCGTAATATCGCTGCGTTTTTCTGCAATCTGGCAGCCAATTTGCAGCCATTCTGCAAGATCTTGCTCCATGCTTTGCGCCAAGGGCGTTGGCGCAAGACCTTTAGGTGTTTTGACAAACAAAGGATCATCGAACCAATGACGAAGTTTGTTGAGCGACTTACTTACGGTAGAGGGCGTAACGTTCAGCTTTTTCGAGGCTTTCGAGACGCTTTGCTCTTGCAACAATAATTGCAGAGTGAACAGTAAGTTTAAATCAAGTCGCGCTAGGGATTTCTTCATAATGGGTATCGTGAACAGGCTTTGGAATCAATAGTATTAGAGCAAGGCTGATTACGCTACCTAGCACTAAGATAAACACCAACATATTCAGTGCAGTAACGCCGATGAAACCCATAAACCAAATATAGAACGCGGAACTACAAACTTGAGCAATGCCCAGTAACGAGCTTGCCACGCCAGCTTGTTGAGAGAATGGGCTGAGCGCTTGGCTCATGGCCACGCCAAAGCCACAAGCGAAGCCTGCGCAAATCAGCCCAAGTCCGAACACATAGTAAAAAGGTTGTCCATCATGGAAATGGGCTGCACTGAGCACGATGGCTGAACAAACGAGCAATCCTTGAGAGCTCATCATTAAGGTTCGCTGCTTGAAAATCCCCAATGCCAATGGCGCCGAGAACGAAATCAACATACTGATCGTCGCAGTCCCCGCCATGATGGAAGAATAGCCACCGCGATCAAAACCAAGCATACTCATCACAACAATTGGTGAAGCGTTAACAAAGGTCAGGATGGTGGTCACTCCAAGTGCAGTAATGATCAGCCTACTGATAAAAAATCGCTCGAAGAAAGTCTCTTGATGGCTCTCTGGCGTTGTCTGTTCTTCACATTGTTGGCTGGGTAGTGATTCCTTGAGAACAAAAATGGCCAATACACTGACGAGAATGCCCATTCCTGCCATCGTGGTAAACAAACTCGGCCAAGGAAATTTCAGCATAATCAAGTGACCAATCACGGGTGCGATCACTGGAATGATACAGGTGATGCCATTGAGCATCGACAATACTTTCGCGCGGCGTTCATCGTCTAACGTGTCGCGTAAAATCGCGAACGCGACGACATAGCAAGATCCAGCACCGATGCCTTGGCAAAAGCGAGCAATCAAGAAAGCGTTTGGTTGTTCAGCCATTCCGCCGAGAAAAGACGCGAGCACGAAGATCATCGCGCCGACGACGGCAACAGGCTTTCGTCCCACAGAGTCTGCAATTTTCCCCGCGAATAACATGGTGGTAGCCATGCCAGCTAAATAGATCGAAAACGCAATATGCAACTGAGATTCACTGGCGTTGAGATCTGACGCAATTTGAGGCAAACCAACAAGATACAAATCAATGGCAGTAGGGTAGAGTAAAACGAGTGCAAAACTACAAAGTAAAAAACGGGACATGGAAACCTCTCTATCGAATGGCGAGGATAATAGAGTGCTAAACGTTTGCCTGCGAGTGGGAAATACGACACTAGGTATTTCTATTTACGACATACCCTGTATGAATTGAGCATAAAAACAACAAGGAAGATTATGATTACTATTGAAAAGTATTCGCCTGAGCGACATGAACACACTTGCGAACTTAGCGTGCTAGAAGAGCAATCGCAGTTTACGGTCGCGGATGTGGGTGAAATGCTTACACGTCTTGAACCCGCAGAGCTTCCGCATCTGATTCTGGCGGACGATGACGTGGTTGGCTTTTTTCTATTTGATGCTGCTTACAGCGAGAAATACGATTTTTGCCCGAAAAACAGTTTAGGCGTACGTGCTTTGCTGGTGGATCACCGTCATCAAGGCAAAGGCATCGCCAAGCAAGCCATTCAACAGTTTGCCGATTTCGCCAAACGCCATTATCCCGAGTTTGATGCGCTTTATCTCACTGTGAATTGCCGCAACATACCCGCTTATCAGTGCTATTTAAAATCAGGGTTTGAAGATACCAATGAGCTTTACCACGGCGGCCCAGTTGGACCGCAGCACATTATGAGACAGCCGCTTTAGCTATGAAAAACCAAGGATGGATATATGAGAATTGAAATCGACAATTTAGAACGGCCGCAAGTGATTGCGATGTTGGAAGGACATTTACAGGACATGCACGCTACATCGCCACCAGAAAGCGTGCATGCGTTAGATTTAGATAAGCTCAAAGCGCCAGAAGTGACATTTTGGACCGGATGGAAAGGTGAGCAACTGCTTGGGTGTGCGGCGATTAAAGAGTTGGATGACCAACACGCGGAGCTGAAATCCATGCGCACCACGCCTACGGCAAGAAACCAAGGTGTGGCATCTCAATTATTGATTCATGTGATTGAGCAAGCGAAGCAAAAAGGTTTGCAGCGCTTGAGTTTAGAAACGGGCTCGATGGAGTTTTTTAAACCAGCGCGCCTGTTGTATGAAAAGCATGGCTTTGTGTACTGCGAGCCGTTCGGGGATTACGAACTCGATCCGAACAGTCAATTCATGACCCTAGAACTGAGCTAGGGCCATGAATTTTTAGAAGCTAAATCCAATCGATTTAGAAATTCAGATTCAAGTTGATGGTTGGCGACAAGAGGCTTGAACGCTCGTCAGCCAATCGCTTTCTCTTCTCTTTCAGTCTCTTGGCATTATCTTTGTCTGGATTGCCATCAAGCTGATTATCGATGACCGAGATTTCAGTATCGATTTGTTGGATGCGTTGCTGGCGTTGATATTCTTGATGACCTAACTGGTAGTTCTCAATAAACTCTTTGCTGCTGCATACACCGTAATATTCTTTGCCTTCGATACCGACAGTGTACCCATTGTCTGGTGAGCAATATTGGATAGTGCCTTTATCAAAGCCTTCTTTCCATTTCGCTCGGTCGGGTGTCACACCCGCTTCACCACAGTCTTCGGTATAGCTATTGATAATGTTTGGATCGTTGCCGTCTCGGCCATCTTGATAACCTACCTTGTACCAGTTTGCCGTTTTGCACTCATCCGGAGACATGCTGGCGCAACCTGAGAGCAAAGTCAGTAAAGCCAGGGGGATTAGCGCTCTTTTCATCAGTGACTGTCCTTTAAATAAAATCGAATTGATAACTTGAGTTTAAAATGAACACTGTTCATATCAATGGTTGAAATCATTGTATTCACAATTGTGGTGACTCATTAATCTAAGTGATAAATTTATTATGCTGAATAGAAGTGTGTTTGATTAGTATTATCCACGAACTGCGCCTTTGCTGCATCAATCCACTAGCCTTGGCCCCAAATTAAGTGATAATACCAACATAAAGATAAACACCGTCAATGAGGCTAAGACATTGAGCGAACAACCCACCGTCCTTATTATCGAGGATGAATCTGCTATCGCAGAGAACCTGATTCATGTATTAGAGATGGATGGCTACCACGCAGAGTGGTTTACAACAGCAGGAGAGGGCTTAGCTTTTTTGCAGCACAACTCCGCAGCGTTACTTGTCTTAGACGTAGGCTTACCGGATGGCAATGGTTTTGAATTATGCAAAACCATCCGTGAGTTTTCTGATATTCCCATAATCTTTCTCACCGCAAGAAGCGATGAAATTGATCGCGTAGTCGGTTTGGAAATTGGCGCGGATGATTACGTGACTAAGCCATTTAGCCCGCGCGAAATGTTGGCTCGCATTAAACTTCGAATCAAAGCTAAAGCGCCAATGATGGAGGACAAACCAGAGCCTGTAGCTGTTCCAGAACAACCTCATTTGAACCATGATTTAGTTGCGCAGAACTTCGACTACGGTGTTGGCGGGCAAATGCTTGGGTTAACTGCGGTCGAATTTAAGATTCTCGATAAACTGATTTCTGTCTCTTCCAATGTATTGAGCCGAGAGCAACTTATGGTCGCTGCTGACATGGCGCCGGAAGCTGCGTACGAGCGCAATATTGATACCCACATCAAAGCCATTCGCCATAAGTTGAAGCCGTTTGAGATGTCTGAACGCATCTGTACCAAGCGTGGCTTTGGTTACTTTTACTGCATTAAAGGTGAATGATGAATCGCTGGCCGAAGATCCCTCTTGGACTCAGACTGTTTTTTCTCTACTTCATCTTAGTCGGAATGACGGCTTACATGGTGAGCAAAACGGTCGTCCAAGAACTTAAGCCAACCGTGCGCCAAACCACCGAAGAGACGCTGGTGGATATGGCGAACTTGCTTGCGGTATTGGCGGAAGAAGACGTTGCAAACGGAAAGTTGTCTGAGAGTCGCTTCTCCAAACTACTAGCGGCTTATGGGCAGCGAGAGCCTCAAGCGCGCATTTGGGAAATTGGCAAAAAAGCGATTAACCATCGAATTTACATTACCGATAAACAAGGCATTGTGATTGCGGATTCTTGGCAGCAAGACGTAGGCAAAGACTACTCGCAATGGAACGATGTATATCTCACGTTGCGTGGTCAATACGGCGCGCGCAGTACCATCGAAGACCCGAAAGATCCGCTCTCAACCGTTATGCACGTGGCTGCGCCCATTTACCACAAAGGTGAAATCATTGGCAGCGTGACGGTGGCAAAATCCAATCGCTCAGTACAACCCTTCATCGATCTTTCTAAACGCAATGTGCTGTTTTGGATGGTGTGGATGAGTGGTTTAGTGCTATTGGCAGGGGCATTGTTTGCTTGGCGAATTCACTCAGCACTGAACAAGCTAGAAGACTACGCGACCAAAATGGGTGAAGGTGAAAAGGTCTCTAAGCCGACATTTCGTATCTTTTATGAGTACGGCACGCTAAGCGACGCATTAGAGAAGATGCGCAATCAACTCGATGGTAAACAATATGTGGAAGAGTACGTACAGACGCTGACTCATGAGCTGAAAAGCCCGTTATCAGCGATTAAAGGCGCGAGTGAAATATTGCAAATGCCGTTGCCTGCAGAAAAGGTCACGCGCTTTGCTGGCAACATTGAGCGAGAAAGCGACCGCATGCAGTCATTGATTGATAAGTTGCTCGAACTTGCTCGTCTTGAAAAGCGCCCCGAGCTAGAGCAAGTCGAAGCTATCTCGCTAAAACAAATGGTCAATGAAGTGGTTGAATCGGCGGATGCGCGCTTGAGTGCAAAGTCGGTGATTGCCAACATCCAAATTGATGACCATCTCGCCGTGCTTGGTGATGCCTTCTTACTGAAACAAGCCGTTTTTAACTTGATGGACAATGCGCTGGATTTTGTTGATTCGGAGGGATGCATTGAATGGAAAGCTGAGGTCGCGAAAGAGAAAATGTGCCTGTCGATTTTCAATTCAGGTCCTCACATTCCCGACTACGCGATGTCGCGTTTGACGGAACGCTTCTACTCCCTCGCTCGGGAAAATGGCGTTAAGAGCACTGGGCTCGGGCTGAATTTTGTTGAGCAAGTGATCAAGCTGCACAAAGGTCAGTTGCAAGTCGAAAACGTCGATGCTGGCGTGAAAGTGACCCTGATTTTACCAACTCCATAGAAACTCCACATTAGCTCCATTCGTTCTCCAAATTGCTGATTTAGATTACTCCCATCAGCAAATGGAGAATGAAACATGAAAAAGATCCTCAATAACCAACTCGGCACGAAGTTCGCCTTCGTGCTGTTTTTGTTTGTCTTACTGCAAATCCCGCTTTCAATGGTCACAGGGCTGATCTCAGAACGCTCATATCGCCAAGATGAAGTCAGAAACGACATCGCACGCAGCAGCAGCGGCGAACAGCGCATCATTGGTCCATTCATCATGGTTAATTACACCGAAACCAGTTACCGAGATGACAAAGTACAGATTAAAGAGCGTCGTAAATTTCTTTTACCTAGCACTTTTGATATGAGCGCGAATCTGGACAGTTTTGAAAAGTACCGAGGCATTTACCGCGCGCGTTTATACAAAGCACAAGTGGCACTGAAAGGCACTTTTGATGCAGACGAACTCGCGGCGTTGCAGGGGCTTGATATTGACAACATGAGCCTAGTCGTTGGCATTGAAGACAGCCGTGGATTGATTCGTTTGGATGACATGACCATGGCGAGCTCTGATATCGAAGTCGCACCGGGAACGGGGTTAAATCAGTTACCACAAGGCTTCCACAGTGATCTGACACTTGCAGACCTAAACCCAGCAAAACCTTTGGTATTCGATCTTAACTTCTTGCTACAAGGGATGGGACAGCTTCAAGTCACACCAATTGGCAGTCAAACAACAGTGGAGCTCTCTTCAACATGGGCGCATCCAAGCTTTATCGGTGATTACTTACCGGTGTCATCAGAAGTATCTGAAGATGGATTTAACGCGCAATGGGCGAGCAACAACTTCTCAACCAATATCGCGCAGCTGTTCCAAAGCTGTTTGTCATCGAATCACGCTTGTCACGAGCTTGAACAGCGACAAATGGGCGTAGATTTGATTGACCCCGTTGATCACTATTTGAAGTCTCACCGAGCTGTGAACTATTCACTGTTGGTTATCACATTAGTATTTGCGAGTTTCTTCTTACTGGAGCTGTTCCAAGCGCGTCCGGTTCACCCAGTGCAATACGGCTTTATTGGTCTGGCTTTAGCGCTTTTCTATCTGTTGTTGATTTCGATGAGTGAACACCTCGGCTTTAACTGGGCGTATGTGGTGTCGGCAATCGCCTCGACGGGACTTTTAAGTGTGTACGTGAGCGGTATGTTGAGCAACACCAAGCACGGCGCGGTATTCGGAGCGTGTTTGCTCACTCTCTACGGATTACTGTTTGGCTTGCTACAAGCAGAAAGCTACGCATTGGTTATGGGGACATTGCTGTGTTTCGCGATTTTGAGCTTCACTATGGTTATTACACGCAACATCGACTGGTACGCACGAAATAAGAAAGCGGAAGAAAGCGCAAAGGCGAATCATGAAGATGTTTAAACGAGCAATTCTCACTGGGCAGCCAAGCAATATGGTGGAAGAAACGTCTGCTATCCGCCTGCAATTTTCTGCAAAAAATGGACTCAAAAGCTTGGTGTGTTTTATCGCATTGGTCGTTATCGCGCTCTATGTTCGAGACAGCTTTATTCGTCCGACAGTTGGTGATGTTCTCGTTGTGGTTTGGCTCTACTACTTTCTTGCAAGCTTGTTCTCCATGCCCGTTAACTGGCTGGTTTCACTGGTGGTGTTGATTGCGTTTGCTGTTGAGTTAGGGCAATTGTTACAGGTCGCGGTTTGGCTTGGTATCGAATCTTCATCGCCTCTGGCTGTGATTTTGGGCGCCACATTTGATTGGAAAGATCTGCTGGCTTACTGCATCGGGGGTCTACTGTGTTGGTGGATGGAAAAGAAATGAAAACCGAGATGAAAGCCATTGCGCTACCAAACCGACTCCGCCATTCCAAACGAGGTATTCGTAAAAGGATCAAAATCAGTTTACTAAAGCGCGTGTACCTTTGGTCACTGACCAATAGAGAACTACTGTAGCGCTACTTCTCTATCTGAAATACAAAAGGGAAACTTAACTCACCGGCGCACAGGGTGAGTTAAGATTCCCTTTATTGTTAACTATGAAGTCTAGCTGCTATTTTTAATTAGCTTTCAAATGAAAGCTTCTCGCCGAACGTCTCTTTCCAGTCTTTATCGAACTGTTCAACCGCCGGTTTTACTGCTGGATGTGCGAACATTTGTGCCGCCACATCAGTTGGCAATGTAATGGCTTCGATGCCCAGTTTCATCACCTCCATCGCTTGTTGAGTATTCTTGAAACTGGCTGCCAAAATCTTCGCTGGTAGTTGGTTTTGATCGAGCAACAATTGAAGATCCGCGACCACTTCAACACCGTTGCCGTTCATCGTATCAATGCGGTTTACGTAAGGTGCTAGGTAGTCTGCACCGCACAGTGCTGCAAGGAAACCTTGTTGAGCTGAATAGATAGCGGTAGCAAGAACCTGAATTCCCTCTTTTTTCATTAGCTTAATTGCAGCTAAGCCTGTTTCTGTTGCTGGCACTTTTACCACCATGTCGTAAGGCAATTCATTCAATTGGCGTGCTTCTTCCACCATGCCTTCGACGGTTGAACTCACTACTTGAGCGTGAAAGCGAGGTGTCCCGCCAAGTGCTTCTTGCATGCCTGCTAGGGTTTCATTCAGTCCCTGTTTTGACTTCGCCAAAATGCTTGGGTTTGTCGTCACGCCTTTTAGCGGTAGGCACTGGTTAAAGCGTTTTACTTCTGCCACATCAGCAGTATCTAAATAAAGTTCAATCATGGTTTCTACCTTAAACAAAATCTTCGTTTTGATGATGGGATCACTATAGATCTGACAATCGAACGAGATCTTGATTTTGATCAATTGAAATTTCATTTGAAACTATAATAATTTCATTAAATGAAGGCTAAGTGAAACTTGTAAACGCTCAAATGAAGCTTTCAGTTAGAAAACAGAAAAGCCGCTCATAAGACTTAACCAGCAAGAAACGGATTAAGTACACAGCGGTAGCACAGACCAAGAGGCAAGCAGAGATGTATTTCAATATTCAACGATTCTCTACCCATGATGGCGATGGCATTCGTTCCATTCTTTTTCTTAAAGGATGCAGCTTGTCTTGTCCTTGGTGTCAAAACCCAGAAAGTCGCAGCGAAAAGCACTCACTGTTGTTTGATCAGCGAAGCTGCATGGAAGATTGCCAACTGTGCGTTTCTGCTTATCAAGCCACAACTCAATCTACAGCGGATAGTGAAACGGTGGGTGATGGTATTCAACGTATCGACAACCAGATCATCATCAATCGCAAAGCCATCAAAGAAGACCAACTGATCGCGCTGCGAGACGTCTGTCCTACGCAAGCACTGACTGTCTGCGGTGAAGAGGCGAAATCAGACATGTTGTTCGACACCTTGATGAAAGACAAACCTTTCTACGACCAAAGCCAAGGTGGCGTGACTTTCTCCGGTGGTGAGCCACTCATGCAAGCCGATTTGGTAGCAGAACTCGCACAGCGTCTGCATGACAACCAAGTCTCTACCGCTATTGAATCGTGCATGCATGTGCCGTGGAAGAACGTCGAAAAAGCCGCGCCGCATATCGATTGCTGGTTGGCGGATTTAAAACACACCGACGAAGAAAAGTTTCTTAGCTGGGCGAAAGGTTCACTAAAACGCATCAAAGACAATTTCCGAAAACTGGCACCTATCGCGAAACGCATTGTGATTCGCGTTCCCGTGGTGCCGGGGTTCAATGACACCATCGAAGAGTTGAAAGACATCATCGATTTTGCGGCTTCACTAGAAAGCTGCCAAGAACTTCACTTGCTGCCGTACCACACGCTCGGCATCAATAAATACCGTTTGCTCGATATGCCTTACGAGTGTTCTGACAAGCCATTAAACAAACCAGAACTGCTAGAAAGCGCCATGCAATACGCAAGCGAAAACACCCAACTTAACGTGATTGTAAGAGGTTAACTATGGACCTAAATTACCTTCCTGAGCGTATCAAAGCGCACAAATCGGCACTGGTAAATATCGTTACGCCACCTGTCTGTACCGAGCGTGCAGAGGCATACACTCGTGCTTATCAAGCAAACGAAGACAAACCTGTGATTGTCCAACGTGCACTAGCACTGCAAGAGCACTTACGCACTCGTACGATTTGGATTAAACACGATGAATTGATCGTCGGTAACCAAGCGAGCAAAGTGCGCGCTGCGCCTATTTTCCCAGAATACACTGTACGTTGGATTGAAGCGGAAATTGATGAGCTAGCCGACCGTCCTGGTGCAGGCTTTGCTGTTACTGAAGAAGATAAGCAAAGCATTCACAGCATCACACCGTATTGGCGTGGTAAAACCGTTCAAGACCGTTGTTATGGCTTGTTCACTGATGAGCAGCAAGAAATCTTAGCCAGCACCATCATTAAAGCCGAAGGCAACATGACTTCGGGTGACGCGCACCTAGCGGTGGATAACGAGAAAATCCTTAAGCTAGGCATGAACGGTTTGCTAGAGGATGTTCGTCAGCACCGTGCTAACAATGATGTTTCGACCTTTGAAGGCTTGAAGAAAGAGCAGTTCTACAAGTCGGTCGAAATCGTGCTGCTTGCGATTCAAGACCACATAGTGAGCTACTCTGAATTGGCGGCAAAAATGGCGTTAGAAGAGACGCGCCCGCTACGCAAAGCTGAGTTAGAAAGCATTGCGGCAAACTGTCGTCATGTCGCGAGCCACGCACCAGAAAACTTCTGGCAAGCACTGCAGTTGAGCTACTTTGTTCAGTTGATGCTACAAATCGAATCGAATGGTCACTCGGTTTCTTTCGGTCGTATGGACCAATTCCTAAACGAATTTTATGTTCGCGATATCGAAAACAGCGCTATTGAAAAAGACTTTGCACTAGAGCTTTTACAAAGCTGCTGGTTGAAGCTGCTTGAAGTAAACAAGATTCGCTCTGGCGCGCACTCAAAAGCATCGGCAGGTTCTCCGCTGTACCAAAACGTGTGTATCGGCGGTCAGAAGTTGAATGAAAAGGGTGAGCCTGAAGACGCAGTGAATCCACTTTCTTGGGCGATTCTGGAATCTTGCGGTCAGTTACGTTCGACGCAACCTAACTTGAGTGTGCGCTACCACGAAGGTTTGAACCAAGAGTTCTTAATGGGTTGTATCGAAGTGATTAAATGTGGCTTCGGTATGCCAGCGTTCAACAACGATGAGATTGTTATTCCTGAATTCATCAAGCTTGGCGTAGAGAAAGAAGACGCGTACAACTACGCATCTATCGGCTGTATCGAGACCGCAGTTCCGGGCAAATGGGGTTACCGTTGTACGGGCATGAGCTTCATTAACTTCGCTCGTATCCTGCTCGCTTCATTGAACGAAGGTGTGGATGCAACAACGGGTAAAGCCTTCTTGCCGCACGATAAGTCATTAGCAAAAGGTAACTTTGAGAACTTTGAGCAAGTGACGGCTTCTTGGGCAGAGCAAATCCGCTACTACACCCGTAAATCGATTGAGATTGATACAGTCGTCGACAGCGTGCTTGAACAGCAAGCACAAGACATCTTCTGTTCAACGCTGGTGGATGACTGTTTGGCTCGCGGTAAAACCGTGAAAGAAGGCGGCGCGAAATACGATTGGGTATCTGGCTTGCAAGTCGGTATCGCGAACTTGGGTAACAGCCTAGCTGCCATCAAGCACCTTGTTTTCGATGATGCGCAAATCACCCAGCCCCTTATCTCACAACAACAGCTAGCAAAAGCATTAGCAGAAGATTTCGATGGCATGGAGAACGAACAGCTTCGCCAACGTCTTATCAACTTTGCACCAAAATACGGTAACGATGATGACGCGGTAGACCAACTATTGGCAGACGCGTACCAAGTGTACATTGATGAGCTAGAGCAGTTTGTTAATACGCGTCATGGGCGTGGTCCAATTGGCGGCGGTTACTACGCAGGTACATCAAGTATCTCGGCAAACGTCCCATTTGGTGCTTCAACCATGGCAACGCCAGACGGCCGCAAAGCGAAAACGCCATTGGCAGAAGGTGCAAGCCCGTCGTCTGGCTCAGACCGTTTAGGTCCAACAGCTGTGTACAACTCGGTCGGTAAGATCCAAGCGAATAAGATCTTGGGTGGCGTGCTGCTTAACCAGAAGTTAAGCCCGGCGGCGGTTGAGTCTGAAGGGGATAAGCTCAAGCTCTCTATGTTGATTCGCACCTTCTTCAACCACCACAAAGGCTGGCACGTGCAGTACAACATCGTCTCTCGTGAGACCTTGCTAGCTGCGAAGAAGAACCCGGAGCAATATCGTGATCTTGTTGTGCGAGTTGCAGGCTACTCAGCCTTCTTCACCGCGCTATCACCAGATGCGCAAGACGACATCATCGCACGTACTGAGCACGAGCTGTAAGTACACTCACTAACTAAAACGAAAGGCACCGATTGGTGCCTTTCGTTTGAATACTTAATCCGCAAATGACTATACCTGACCGCATTAAAGCTTGTGCAAAATGGTCACGCATTTCTTCGTGATGCTGTCGTACTCTTTCGTCATGTAAGCGGTAGTGATCGCGCCCTCTTTCATGATGCAAATGGCATCAAGTAATGCAGCGTTGTCTGATTTGAGATAGCGTTGAATTAGCTCTCTGACTTGCTGCTTATGGTAGCGGCAATACGTTGCGATCTCGCCACTGTCGTCACTGAATTCCGCGGACGTATTGATGAAAAAGCAACCGCGAAACTCGCCCAACTTTTCTTCAGAGCCATGAAACCAGCCGTTGAGTGCTGTAAATAACTGATCGATCACCTCCGCGCTCGTTTGTGCTGAAGAAAGCTTTTCCTCCAACCATTCCATAAATATTTGGTGGCGTTGTTCTAATGCGGCGATGATAAGCGCTTCTTTGCTCTCAAAATGGTTATATAGCGTGCGTTTAGCCACGCCGGAAACATTGAGAACTTCATTGATGCCAATAGAGTTTATGCCTTGTTTGTAAAACAGTGACAAAGCTGTGTCGATCAATAACTGTTTCTTTTTGTTCATAACTATGTCCTCAAAAAGTTCCATAAACACATATTGACAAAGGTAGACAGATTTGTCTATTTTATTTTGTAGACAATTCGGTCTACTTTGAGGTGTTTATGAATAATTTAATTTTATCGTTGGTTGCCGGGCTTGGCGCTACGTTGGCTATTGGCGTATTGTCCTACGCTGAGGTATCACTGACGGAGGTTGTACTCCTGATGGCACCATTTGGTGCTACCGCAGTACTGGTGTTTGGGGTGCCAGGCAGCCCTCTTGCTCAACCCAAAAACGTGATCATTGGTCACTTCATCACGGCCTCTATCGGTATTGCGTTTAGCCAGTATGTTGATGTCACGCCGGTCACGCTCGCGATTGCGACGGGGCTGGGTGTGTCTGCGATGCTGATTACGAAGACCACTCATCCACCTGCGGGTGCAAATCCAATTTTGATCATGGCGTCTGGGCAGGGATGGAGTTTTCTCTTCACGCCTGTCCTGATTGGCGCGATAGTGATTGTTCTGGTCGGTAAAGGGTTACAGTTGCTACAAAGTCAGTACTTAAACCCTCGACTGAATGGTCAGAAGACCTAGTCGGATTGTAGTTAGAGCCGCGAAAGGGAGTGATCTCTTTTGCGGTTTTATCTTTTGTCGTTTTGCAAAAACAAAATCTGATTCTCTCTTGGTATTCAGTCGTATACATCAACATGGTAGTTAAATTGGTACAATGCGATGAACAGAATCCACCCTAAGAAACTATTGCACAGTAAATGGACGGCAATTTCACCTAAAAACAAAGAGAAGCATTTTGTCGTGACGGAAATGGAACTAGATGAAGATGGTAACGTTGTGAGATGTGTCATCGAGGCAGTCATGAGTAAACGCGACCGAGAGATGAACTGGCAAGACCTAAAAGACTCTGAGCAATGGATGCAAGGGTGGAAGTGAGTGACGCTTCGTTGTTGGGCGAATCAAGCAGAAACGTGTGTTGCGAGTAGGCAAAAGTGGTGCTATCTGATACGTTGATAAATCGTTCTAACGCCCACTCAAAGGATTAATTATGATTGATTTCGACAATTCCTCTGTATTTAAGCTTAAGCCGATTGACGTTTCTAATGCCAGAGAAGACTTCCTTAAGTTCTTGATTGATGGTGAGACTATTTTCGCTGCTTTTAAAACAGTTCGTGACCAAGTGGTGTTTACGAACAAGCGAGTGATAGCGGCAAATGTGCAAGGGATTACCGGCTCAAAAGTGGATTACACTTCTTTGCCTTACAGTAAGATCAATGCATTTTCTATCGAGACCTCTGGTACTTTTGATTTGGATTGTGAAATCGAGTTCTTCATGAGTGAGGTGGGAAGAGTGCGTTTTGAAATTAAAGGCTCGTTTGATTTGATTTCTTTCAACCGTATGGTTAGTGAGTATGTACTAGGTTAAGGGATTAGAAATGAGAGCTTCGCTGAGAGACAAAATTATAGAGATCTGTGACAAAAAGATCGCGAGTAAAGGTGAATTGGTTGGTCTCTCTTTTTATGCGTTTTTCGCTAATAAAAATGATGACCCAGAGCTGTTGATGGAAGCGGCTACGTGGTGGATTCAGACTCATCAGCTCGACCACTTCGAAAAAGCAGTAAAAATAAAATCAATGGTCGAGTCGGGGAGCTAAATTAAAAAAAAGAAGTAAAGAAAGCAGACAAATGCTAATAACGTTGCGGACAAAACAGGGTAGATAATGTAAGAGTCCTGCTTGTTGGTTCGTTGAAAGCATAGCGAAACAAGTAAGACGTTATAAACAACAAGTAACAAGCTGATCATGGTTCCGCTGTTTAGTGTCATACTTGATAGCTGAGTTAAGAAAAACGCCAATAAAAGGTAATCGAAGACAATGAGCCATAAAAAGGCTTTCTTTAGTAAGTCGCTTTTTCTTTTTTCGGATGATGTTATGTGCATATAGAACTCAACTAAAAAGTCACAGTAACAGAGGCTTTGGTTAGAGAGGTCACCATCAGAGTGGTGACCTTTTAAGATTATAATTCTTGAATTTTTACTTCGCTGGTGGCGGTATCGCCGGAGTAATTGATGACTTCTTGACGAATGACTGGTTGGTTGAATTCAGCCTTCTCTTTCGCTTTTTGCAGTTCGCTTTCTTGGTGGTTGCCAAAAAGGGTCTCAAGCACTTTAGCGGCAGGAGTCGCTAAAACAAACAGCTCAATACGACGGTTTTCGCTAGAATCTGGCTCATCAGGATTAAGCAGCGCTCTATCTGACATACCCGTTACCTGCATTACTCTATCATCCGGCATACCGCCTTCAACTAACGTATTTCTTGCTACGTCTGCTCGAGAGGCTGATAACGCCCAGTTAGATTGACGACCAAAACGCTTTTTAAATGGAATTGCATCTGTGTGTCCGCTGATGATCAGAGGGTTGTTAACACGATGAAATACAGGTGCTAGTGCGAGCAGTAAATCTTCAAAAAAAGGAGTAAGTTCTGCACCACCACGGCTGAACATATGCTGTTTGTAATCATCTTGAAGGACGATACGCAAACCTTGTGGTGTCACCGTGACGTTTACATTTCCCTGCGCATTAATTTGGGCAGTCATTTGCTCAATTACTTTCGCTAGTGCGGCAAGTTGCTCTTGAGTATCGAAGTTACCAGGAATCAAAGAATCAATTTCTGGTCCATCCCCATCACCTTTAAAGTAAGAGCTTACTACATGGTTGGAGTTGTGTTTACTTGGCACAGAAGAGTCCTGTGCCAAGTCGATAGGAGAAATACTTTGTGACGTATCAAATGGGTTGCCGTAACTCTTGTCGAATACGCTTGAACTATGCAAGTGGGCAACAATCGCTTTACGCTCTTCTTTGTCTACCACCTGCATAACCCAAAGTACAAGAAACAGCGCCATTAGGGCGATCATGAAGTCAGCAAACGCGACTTTCCACGCGCCGCCATGAGACGACTCATCATGGCTGTATACTTTGGCACGTTTGAACACTACATGCTCTTGTTTTTGCATTATCCCTCCTGTTCAGCTAACCACTTCTCCATTTGGTTGAATGTTGGTTTGATGTCTAGCTGAATATGTTTACGACCAGCGTCAATGGCGAGCAATGTCGGCTTTTTCGCTACGTAGGCAACCAAGGTTGCACGAACGCACTCAAAAGCAGTCATATTACGTTTTACTCGCTGAGCCATGGCGTTACTTAGTGGATCTAAGCCACAGTAACAACCGAAAATACCAATGAATGTACCAACGAGAGCTGCCGCAACGTGATACCCAATCATAGCGATTGAGCCATCAATAGCTTGCATGGTGATAATGATGCCACCAACTGCTGCAAGAATACCGAAGCCAGGTAGTGCTTCTGCTGTACGCTGTAGTGAGCGTGAAGGTAAAAGCATTTCGTTCTGTATTGCTTCGATTTCTTGCTCTAGCAGTCCCTCTAATTCATGAGGCGACATCTGTCCCATTGCCATTAAACGTAAATTGTCAGTAATGAAAGAAATTAGGCGATGATCTTCTGCGATCGTCGGGTAAGCGAGGAACATAGAGCTTTGCTCCGGAGCCTCAATATGAGAATCCAGAAACTTGTATCCGCGGTTTCTCGCTGTCTCTAGCAAGTTGTTGAGTAGTGCCATTAATTCCATGTAGTACTCATGCTCTTCTGTTGGACCTTTAATGGTCGCTGGCACTTGGCGACGCATTTCTTTCAGTACATGAGGCGGATTACCGATGATCAAAGAACCAGCAGCGGCGCCAATAATGATAAGGAATTCGGCTGGCTGCCAGATAGCACCTAAGCTACCACCGGCCCACATATATCCACCGAAGACGCACACCAGGATAGTGAGCACTCCAAAAAACTTTTGCATCTTGTGACTCCTAAGAGGACATTAATTGGTTGAGTTGTTTCAGCGCTTGTTTGTGAAGCTGACATATACGAGGTGGTGTCAGATCCAATACCAGAGCTATTTCGTGTAAGTTGAGTTCATGTTGATAGAACAGAGTCAGGAGCAGTTGATCGCGCTTAGGTAATTTACCCAAAGCACTGTCTAAACTACGACGAATATGTTCATGTTCCATGCCATCGTATTGCCCGCCAATGTAGCTATCACCGCTGCTCTCCATCAGTTGGTCAAGGCTTTGCATCTCGCCTGCGAGAGCGGCATTTTGGCGGTTGTAATAATCTTGCTCATTCGTCCCTAAAGCCTGGATGATTTCGGCATCCGTTGGCATTCGACCTAACGTTCGAGTGAGATCTCGAGTCACGTCGTTGAGCTCGTGGGCTTGTTGACGAGTCTTACGTGAACGCCAATCTAGTCGGCGTAATTCGTCTAAAATAGCTCCCCGAACTCGACAAACGGCGAAAGCAGGAAAGTGAGGATCGTCAACATCGCCATATCGGCGTCCAGCCTCGACTAGAGCGATAAGGCCTATCTGCTGCATATCTTCAATACTACAGTGAGAAGTGGCATGAACGCGCAGCTGGTTAACTACGCGTTTTACCATGACCTGATGACGTTGTAGCAATGCGTTTTCATCAATTGGTCGTGACGGTGTTGTCACTTCCTCTTCTGTGGTGTAAGTGTCTTGTACATTCATGTCTAACATGGTTGTGCTCCGTTATTGCACAACATATTTAGTCAACAAAACATCGTCGATTTCTCGGACGATGTCTGTTTTAGCAAAAGCGAGTAGAAGCGTTTGCTTTACTTCGTCTTGCAGAATATCGATGGCACCCGCTTGCTGTAACTGATCAAACGTTTTGTCGCTAAACAGTTTTAATAGAGAGTTTTGTACCATAGGCATGTATTCATCGATCTCTTTGATACGCTCTGGACGGCGTGTCTCAATTGCCAGTTCTAGCATCACAAAGTGAGTCTGTTTCTTGCCTTTAACGGTCAAAACGACTTTGTCCAAAGGATGGAAGCTAGGACCTTTACTTGTCGGTTGTTCTGTGACCAAAAAAGACAGTGGAGAGTCTTCGATCAGTGAACCAGAGTCAGGTGACTCTTGAGCGTGTTTGTTTAAGTACCAGATTCCGCCCATAATTGTGACGGCCGAAACGAGGGCACTGGTGATGATCATGGCGATAAACAGGGCGATCATTTGTTGTTTGGTCATAACCTTTTTCCTCGAAGATTCACTAAGCTTGAGTGCTTAGCCAGTGTTCTGAATAGTTAGTTGTTGTCGTGGTTTGGAATGCACCAGATTCTCGTGCGGCGAAAATATTGGCGTCTTCTTCGTTTGCATGTGGGTCATTTCGACCTTGGTTTTGATCAGAGCCAACATTGACATCGACATGAACGAAGTTTTGCTCTTGTAACTCAGTACGCAATCGTTCCGAAACTTGCATTAAAGCTTCTCGTGTTGCTGCGGCATTGGCGTTGATGTGGACACTCAATCGGTCACCTTCAACACGTACAAGTAAATCCAATTTCCCTAAGTCTGGTGGGTCTAGGCGGATTTTTGCTTCTTGTACATTTTGTTGAGCTTGGAGCGTCACGCGATCATGTAATACTTGCATCATTTGCTCCCCCCACTTTCCGGCAGTGGTATCAACACGCACCGCTGCCCACTCAGAGCCTTGAGCTTGAACATGACTCGTCGCAACCGGTGAATGTGCAGATTGTGTTGTAGGAGCTTGTGCTTGAAGTAGAGATGCGGTTGGTTGCCCTTGAACAGGTTGATTCAAAAGAGTTTGAAACTCAGCACCGGAGATAGGCAAACGCGAACTCGATGAAGTCGGCAGACTTTGCTTCACATCTTGTTTTGATGATGTGTTTAACATAGCGTTAGACGAATCTTGAGTAACAGACTTAACTTCGCTCGCAGTCATTAAAGATGACGCTTTTCCTAGTTTCTCAGCCTGCTTCTCTGCCATGGTAATCATACCCTGGGTTAAAGCTTGAGCTTGCGCTGCAAGATCAGTCGATTCTGTTAACCCTGGTGTACTGGTCAAGTTGGCATCCGGATCTGAAGCTGAGCGGTCATCAGTCTCAAAACCATGACTTTGTACTTTGTTTGCGTTGTTCAAAGTAGAGGCCGTAAGGTGAAAACTCGGTACCGCTGACGCAGAGTTAAAGTCTTGCTCACCATTCTGCTTGTTCCCTGATTTAAAACCATGAGAAAAGCCGTGTACCGAGTTCGCTTGCTTGATGTGACCCTCATTGTTAGCTGGCGAATTACCCGAGTGCTGAGTTGAAGAAGGTATGATCATTGAGTTAGCTCCATGGTCATTGCTAATTGATAGGCCATAGCGCGTTCTTGATGGTCATTGACCATGTTCATCTCTTTTTTCAACTCGTTGGTCGACTTCTCTAATACTGCGAAGGCATTAGCGTGCACTGTTTTCGCTCGCTGGATTTCAGGTGCAAGCTTAGGATCTTTCAAAAAAGGCTTGTGACTGATCAAAAGCTCTCGCAACTGCAAGTCGTACCGCTTGAGCGCATGCCAATCGGCCGTTTTTGCGGCGAACTGGATGAGCTGAGATAAATGACGGAATCGCTCTGGCGATACTTTATGCTTGTTGTCCAAAATTCATCCAACCTTCACGAATGTTACCCATTACACGCTCAACGTTAACCAAGCGATTTGCATCGTTTTGCACGCTAGCGTAATAAAGTTCGACTTGGCAGAAGTCATAAAGCTGGCGTAGGTTTTCCGCAATTTCACCGCCGTTTTCATCATCTAGAGCACTTGTTAGTCCAATCAAGATGTTCATGCATTTGTTGATTCCATTCCCTTTCTCGGCCAAACGATTTGCGGCTAGGTGGCCGCGAATACGTTCAACTTCATCGAGTAGGCCATCGATTAACATGATGACTAATTGGTGTGGATTTGCTGCTGCCGCTTGAGCGTCGAGATCGACTTGTTGGTACGAATCGTAACCAGAATCCATAAGCATGAATATTTCTCCTAAATTTGGAACCAAATGTCTTATTTTTGAGCATTAAACATGGACATGGTTTGGTTCATTTGGGTCATAATTGAATTCATTTGAGTGAATTGTTTGAGATAGCGGTTGTACGACATTTCGTACTTACGCTCTAAATTGGTTTGTTTATCTTTGATTCGGTCTAAGCTTGACTGTATTGCGTCTTTACGCGTGCTGAAGGTACCTGATGAGAACTTCAAGAAAGGCTCTACCATCGCGTCAAGAGAATCTAGCAAAGCGTCATCCCCATTAAACAACGCCTCTAAGCCTGCGCTATTTGTTTGTTGAGCTTCTTTGAACTTTTCTTGATCAACTTTCATTTTACCGTTGCGGTCTAGGCTCACGCCGATTTCGCTTAGGCGCATACCATTGTGTTCACCTCGGATTAACCCCGTTAACTGACTCTCAATAGAACGCAATGTCGAGTCGCTAGCGAGCACGCCGCGTTTCTGATCTTCACCGCCAATTTGGGTGTACTGATCGATAGTCGAAACAAGGGCATTGTAGGTTTCCACAAACTTATCTAGTTGTTCTTTAGTGCCTTCGCTATCAGCTCCGATTTTTAAGCCGATTGGCGAATCTCCCGCGGCTTGCGGTTTAGATACGGTAATGTCAACACCGTCGATGACACCTTCAAAAGTATTACTTGCGTTGGTTAGTTTCAGGCCTGAGTCTTTTGCACCTAGCCACATAACCGCATCTTGCGGAGCGTTAATTTGCTTGAGGTTGGTGAAGGCGTCTTCAAACCACGCTTGGCCAGTACCCGTTGCAGATACGTTGATCTTATTTTCGACACCAGTCTCAGTGCTCGATAGCATAAAGTGTGTTTGACCATTCGAGCGAACTAGAGTGGCGTTAACGCCAGGGTTATCCGTGTGATTGTTAATCGCACTGGCTAAATCACTGATCGTTGCAGTGCCGTCACCATTAACATCAACGGAGGACAAGTCTAGAGTCATTGTTTCACCGTTGATGGTGAATTCTAAAGATCCAGTTGTTGGTACTTCTGTCGTCGCCTCAAGGTCTGCAGGCATTCCTGTAGATACTTGATGCGCCGTTGCCACTTTTTCTACAAAAATCTGATAGTTACCCGTTAGCGCTTTAGCATCCGCGTTTGCAGTAAAGTTACCTTCTTGAGAGAGTGTCGCACTGTTTTTGATGATGCTGTTTGTGCTGTTATTCATCTCTTTCATTGCAGTACGAAAATCACGTAGTGCGCTTTCAACTTTATTAAAAGCTGACAGTTGTGACTGGTACACATTAGCTTGCGCTTGGTAACGGTTTTTGAATGGGTTTGTGTCCAATTGTGCGAATTGGGTTGCCATTTTTACTGGGTCTAAAGAACTCATGAGGTGTGCTCCTCTCATCTCTTATTGGCTTGAATACTTTGAATGCTACGCCTTAGTTTAATTATCAGTGGCAAGATGCGTGCCGTATATTAAATTCAATTAAAACAAAGGTTTAAAGCTATTTTGTTTTCTTGGGAGGAAGTGGTGTTTCCACCTTGTTTGTTCCGCCTTCCTCCATGGAAAAAGTAATTTCCTTATAAGAAAAGGCGACCTAAACAAAGAAAATATTTAATTGTATTGACGGTTCTAATTAGGAGAGATGTTTTAATTAGACGTTATATTCAGCCTTTACTTCAGCTTGATTCAGATAATTCTTACAGAGTGCATTAATTGCGTTCTGATATTATTTTTGATAGTGCGATGTGCAAGTGTTCTCACTAAAAATTAAATTTTTTACGTTTCAAAGAATGTCAGTTATGAATGAATTTGCGTTGCGATTGATGAAATGTGCTCGTGCATATGAAGAGTTCATTAACAAAAAACTATTAAGTAAACAGAGCATCAATTCTGATGAGATAGCTAGTATCTTAAAGGAAGCTAAGTTCAATTTTCCTGAACTTAGAGATAGTAAAATAGGAAGCAAATTAGAGACGATAGAATTAGAACTGTTTAATAAGGTTTTATTTAATATTATGTTGAAATTCGGATTCAGAGTGCCTGAATCTCACAAAGATAATACGAGCTCTATTTATATTCGTAGATAAAAATAAAGCCTTCCATAGGAAGGCTTTATAATTAAGACGATTTAAATTAAGCGCACTATTAACTAAGTAATTAGCGTAGTAGTGACATTGCCATGCTTGGAAGCTGGTTAGTTTGAGACAGAACAGTTGTACCTGCTTGCATCAACATTTGGTTCTTAGTCATGTTTGAAGACTCTACTGCAAAGTCTGTATCCATGATACGACCTTTAGATGCTGTAACGTTTTCTACCATGTTACCAAGGTTAGCCATAGTGTGCTCAAGACGGTTGATGTTCGCACCGAAGTCTGCACGAGAGCTACCAATTTTTTCTACTAGACCGTCAGCGCCGCTGATTTTGTCTAGTGCTGCTTTTGCTTTAGTCGCGTCATCGATACCATCTGTAATTGCTGCATCAGCAAGGATAGTAGTGATTTCACCGATACCTGCGCTTGCGCTTACAGTCAATGTTTCAGCAGAAGATGCACCGATTTGGAATGTTACGTCACCTGCACCGAAGCCGCCGCCTTTAAGAAGGTTTTGACCACCGAACTTAGTGTTGTCTACGATGTTGTTTAGTTCTGCAGTAAGCTGTGTGAACTCTTTGTTAAGAGACGCACGGTCTGTTGCACTGTTTGAACCGTTCAACGATTGTGTAGCAAGGTCGTTCATACGGTAAACGATGTTTGTCATTTCATCCATCGCACCTTCAGCAGTTTGCATCATAGAGATGCCGTCTTGTGCGTTACGCATTGCTACTGACATGCCGCGTGTTTGCGCTTCTAGACGGTTAGCAATTTGAAGACCAGCAGCGTCATCAGCAGCTGAGTTCACACGGTAGCCTGTGCTTAGACGTTCCATTGCTGTGTTTAGAAGTCCGCTTGTTGTGTTCATTGTGTTTTGAGTTACAAGCGAAGCGTAGTTAGTGTGCATTGATAAAGCCATCTTAGTCTCCTTAGTTAGTCACTATATCTTTCAGGCCTCGGGATATTCCCTTGTCACTAACTAGAGGCGGTCGGTCGGCTTTAATGATTAATTTGAAAATTAAAAAATTTCTAAAAAAGATAAAAATTGATGATTTTTAGTGATTTGTATTCCATGAAAACCGAGAAAATCATCATATAAGCCTAAATTTTTTAGTTAAGTTAAAGAAACTATTGCCCAATGATCTTGTGGTTATCCGTTATAAATAAAAAAACAGCACGAATAAATCGTGCTGTTTTAAATATAAATGGTTGAGTTTCAACTATTCCTCATCAAAAGACTGAAAGGAGAGAGAGGTTGGGATATCGCTGAAATAACCAAAATAATAACTGGCACCCAATAAACGATAGCGGTTAAGTTCCGTTTGACTCGCTACACGTCCGGCAACCCAAGTATATTTATGCTTTCTTAAGAACTTAGCAATAGGTAGGAAAGCGTGTCTTTCTTCTTTATCCTCTAGTGTGACTGACAATTTGATCATATCGGGACTAAAGTCTGCGACGCGCTCGAAGTTCACTTGCGATGTCGCGACTTCAAACCAAAGTGAATATGCATTCTCTTTTAACTTTTTGGTGAGTGTGGCGACTTTATCACTATCACATAACGTTTCATCAGCTTGAAGAGAAGGAATCACGTGTTGAAAAGCAGAAGAGTGGAATTGAATCGTCTGTTCGAGAAAATAAACCCCAGGCTCCCAAAGTAATGCATCCACGCGAATCGGCACGACAACATTACTAATCAAGTCGTGATGAAAGGCTTCTAACTGAAATTGTGTTTGTCTTAGTGCAAGGTAAAGGCTGAACAAATCCAGGCAGTACTGCATTTGTTCAGAGAGTTTGAATTGATAGACACTTTGTTCTCCACGCATACCAAATCTCAACGTCAGGTGTTGGAATTCTACTTCCCCTGATTGAGCTTCCCTAATTGCTTGGCATGCGTGTTGGACATCATTGTGTTTTAAAGCATCAAAGACTAATTGATCGTCATCCGTGACGATGTGTTGTACTGCGAGACCAACCAAATGTTCGTACATCGCATGTGTTGAAATAAGATTAACCAAGGTTTCCTACCACATTGATTTGTTTGTTTTCTGGGATTTCGTTGTAAGACAATACTGCCAGCCCTTGTGTAAATGTGCGAGCGTAACGCGCTAGAAGAGGGCGCAGCTGTGGCATAACGAGAAGGATCGGAGGTAGCCCCTGTTGTTTAAGCTGTTGTCTGATCAGTGGTAAGTTTTGTTGGAACTGACCAAGAATGTTTGGCTCAATTGGGAAGCTATCTAGTGTTACCGTACCAGAAGATTGTGCTTGTTGCAGTGAAGTTAGTAGCATTTGTTCTAGCTCATCAGACAGTGCGTAGACATTTAACTCGTTCTTTTGTCCTGCAATTAAGTTAACAAGCGTACGCTTTAGTGCACAGCGCACATCAGATGCAAGTAGGATCGGGTCCTTTGTATTTTCCGCGGATTCCAACATTGTGTTGGCAATCGTGCGAATATCTTTTAGCGGAACTTGGTCCAATAAAAGCTGACGATATACTTTCAGCTGCTGCGCTGGATTAAGTGCTGCTGCTAATGCTTCTGCTAGTTTCGGGGCTTGTTGTGTCAAACGCTGGGTTATTGCTTCCACATCGTCGTGCGTAAACAATTCTGCAAGGTTTGTCTTCATGATTTTACTAATATGAGTGGCAATAACAGTGCCATCATCGACAACTTGGTAACCCATATTAAGTGCTTTTGCTTTATCTTGATGCTCAATCCACACAGCTGGCAACTGATAAGCAGGATCGCTACCCAAAATGCCATCTACCTCACCGTAAGTTTCGCCAACCGCTATCGCCATTAAACGCTCTGGTTCAATAAAACCTTGCTCAATGACTTCGCCATTTAGAGAAATTGTGTATTGGTTTGGCTTGAGGCTTAGGTTGTCACGAATACGAACTTCAGGTAATAAAAAGCCAACTTGTTCAGAAAGGTTTCGACGCACACCGCGGATACGTTGTGATAAAGGAGCCCCTTGTTCTTTGTTGACTAGATGGACGAGTCGGTAACCAAGCGCAAGTGATAATGTTTGGACGTGAGGAATATCATCCCATGTCAGCGGTGTATCATCGTCTTGCATCGCTTGTGAAAGTGCTTCGACCTCTTCAATCTGGGAGTCTTGCACTGGCTTCTTGGTTTGACGCCACCCTGCGAACGCTAATGCGCCAGCAAACGCAAAAAAGGCTAGGTGTGGCATACCCGGTACCATACCGATTACCGCCATAATACCTGCGACAGTAAATAGCGTTGCAGGAGTTGCCAGTAATTGCTTTTGCATGGTTTCCGACATGCCATTATCGCTATCATTAATTCGCGTAACGATAATCGCGGCAGCCGTTGCCAATAGTAGTGAAGGAATTTGAGCAACTAGACCATCACCGATTGTGAGTAGGGCATAAGTTTTAAAGGCGTCAGACGCAGCGAGTCCATGCTCGAAGACACCAATACTAATACCACCAATGATATTGATAAACAGAATCAACAAACCTGCGATGGCATCGCCACGCACAAACTTTGATGCACCATCCATCGAACCATGAAAATCGGCTTCGTTGGCGACTTCTTTACGGCGTAAGCGAGCCGTTTCCTGATCGATAAGGCCAGCGTTTAAGTCGGCATCAATTGCCATTTGTTTGCCTGGTAAAGCATCCAACGTAAAGCGGGCTGAAACCTCAGAAATACGTTCACCACCTTTGGTGATTACGACGAAGTTGATGATCATCAAGATGACGAACACCACCATACCAACGACGTAGTTACCGCCAATGACGACTTCACCGAATGCTTGAATGACCTTACCCGCTGCGTCACCACCATTATGTCCTTCTAAGAGTACAATTCGCGTAGAAGCCACGTTCAATGTGAGACGTAATAATGTTGCGACCAGCAAAATAGTTGGAAAAACAGAAAAATCTAATGGTCGCTTTGCGGTTGTGCTGACCAGTAATACTAGGATTGCTAAGACGATATTAAAGGTAAACAGCGCATCCAGTAGCAGAGGAGGCAAAGGAAGAATCACCATTGCTAATATCATTAGCAAGACGATTGGAATGCCAACGTAGCCTTTGGTTGATGTTTGAAGTTGTTTTAACCGGTTAAGCATACTTTCGTGTCCTTGGATAAACGCGGGTTAATCAGTGCTGCAAATGTTTTGGAATCGAAAAATGAGGTAAAGGAATTGGCTCTTTTCCCTCACCTTTACGAAAGGCTTTCAATTGCAAAACGTAAGTAAGAATATGTGCCACTGCGATGTACAGTTGGCTTGGGATTGCTTGTTCAATCGCCGTCGTGTGATAAATCGAACGGGTAAGTGGCGGGGAGTTAATGATTTCCACTTTGTTTTCTCGGGCGATACGTTGAATGTGCATAGCAGTTTCGTCTACGCCTTTTGCGACGACAAAGGGCGCGTCAGAAAGCGAAGGCTCGTATTTCAGTGCGACTGCGTAGTGCGTTGGGTTTGTGATGATCACGTCAGCCGTCGGCACCATTTTATCGATCTTACGGCGCGCAAACTGTTGCTGTATTTGACGAATACGTTGCTTTACTTCCGGACGACCTTCATTATTTTTAAATTCCTCTTTCAATTCTTGTTTCGTCATGCGGAGTTCTTTTAGGTGTTCCCAACGCTGATAAGGAATGTCGATAACCCCAAATAACAACAATGCAAAGCCCATTAAGAGTAAGCCTTCAAACAGAATTGACATTACTAGAGAAAAACCTTGGCTGAGCGGGAGATTTTGCATGCCAAGTAATGGCTGTAAGTGGTTGTCTAAGTAGCCATATAAGATGCCGAAGATGACGGCTACTTTGAACGTCGACTTTAAGAGCTCAACCACCGAACGTGTCGAAAAAATGCGCTTTATCCCGCTCAAAGGATTAATTTTGCTCAGCTTTGGCATCACGTTCGCTGGACGGAACATCCAGCCGCCTAGCACAAGGCTACTACCACAGGTCACGATAATAATGACGGTAAACAATGGTAATAGCATGTCGATGATGACCGCTAAACTTTGTCCCAATTGCTCGACAAGTTGTTTAGGATTTTCTAGGTCGGCTCGCGTCAGCATCATGTTGTAGCGAAAGATCCCCGACATGCTTTCCCAAATACTATTAAGCTGAGAGTAAAAGTAGAGCGCCACCGCTAGAAATATAACCGCAGTAGTAAACTCTTTCGCGCGAGGAATTTGTCCTTCCTGGCGGGCTTTCTTTACCTTCTGCGGTGAGGCTTTTTCAGTTTTGTCTTGAGAAGATTGATCGCTCATGCTCCCCCCAACATAAAGTTACTCAAGTGTCTAATGGTGTCGTGAACGAGCGCCGTGTAGCGACCAGGAACACCAGAAACTGAGATTAATACGCTGAATAGACCCAGCAGCATCGTCATAGGAAAACCTAACGCATAGACATTAAGTGATGGTGCGGCTCGGTTCATTACACCAAAACTGATGTTGGCTAGAAGCATGGAAACAATAGCGGGCAAAGCCAAAGCGAGTGAAGAGGCAAACATCCAACCGAAAATATTGACAACACCTTGCAGAGAAAGCGATGTGATACCAGATCCGACTGGCCAAACAACAAAGCTTTGAATCACGATATCTATGACGAGTAAGTGTCCTTCTAGCGCAAGAAACAACAAGGTTGAGAAAATCAGAAATATGCGTCCCAAAATGGCGACAGAAAGCCCGTTAATAGGATCATTCATCATCGCCATACCTAAGCCCATTTGCAGAGAAATCACCTGACCAAGCATGGTGAAAACGTTAAAGAGCATGTGCAAAATTAACCCAAACATTACCCCCCAAATAGCTTGCTCAAAAGCAAGGAACAGGGAAGTCATAGAGAATAACTCGACTTGTGGCATGGGTGGCATTAACGGTCCAGTAATGACAACGATCGAGAGGGCCAGTAAAGTACGAACCCAAACAGGAATAATCGCATCACCAAAGAAAGGCATTGAAATAAATACGGCTCCCACACGAAAAAACGGCCACCAGAGTTGACCGAGTATCGCCGAGAGCTCTGCAAATGTGATGGCCATTAGCCAATCATCCCTGGTATGTTGTGGAACAAGAAATCAAACAGTTCCATGATCTTACGGAGCATCCAGTGACCTGCAAAAATCACCATTAATAAGGTAACGAGCAAACGTGGCAAAAAGCTGAGTGTTTGCTCGTTGATTTGTGTGGCAGCCTGAAATACGGCGATACACAAACCGACAATTAAGCCTGGAACAACCAATACGGCAACCATCAAAATGATCAGCCATACTGCATCGGAAAATAACGTTACGGTTAGTTCTGGGGTCATAACTGCTCCTAGTTAACCGAAGCTGGCAGATAAGGTGCCAACTGTCATTGCCCAACCATCCACGAGTACAAATACCACCAACTTAAAGGGAAGTGAGACAATTAAAGGTGATAGCATCATCATACCCATTGCCATCAGGACACTGGCGACAACCAAGTCGATGACCAAAAACGGGATGAAAAGCATAAAACCAATTTGGAAGGCGGTTTTTAGTTCACTAATGACAAATGCAGGCAAGACAACGGCAAATGAAATATCCTCAACGTTTTGGTCGAGAGGCTCATTGGCAATACGTAACATTTGTTCAAGAGAGCTTTGGTGCGTCTGTGCCAGCATGAACTCTCTCACTGGTTTCTCTGCAACAGAAAAAGCCTGTATTAGCGTGATTTCGCCGTTGTCGTATGGCTGAAACGCATTTTCATAAATATCGCTCCAGACAGGGCGCATAATCAGCAACGTCAATGCGAGAGCGATCCCGACCAACACTCTGTTAGGTGGGCTTTGTTGAAGACCAAGAGCTTGGCGCAAAATCGCAAGGACAACGACAATTCGAGTAAAGCTCGTCGCCATCAAAATAAATGCTGGAAGAAAACTGAGCGCCGTCATCAACAACAGAATTTGCAGTTTAACGCTGTATTCTTGTTGTGTGTCGCCATCAGAAACGGACAAGATAGTTAAGCCGTTGTCAGCCGCCATTGTTGGGAAAGCAAACAAAAGTGACACCAATACCAAAAGAGGTAACCAACGGTGCCAAGCGCTCAGATTTTTCATTGTGTGCCTACCTAAGATTATTGACCAACGCCACTCAATGCAGAGTCATGTACATCGATCAGACGAAGTCCATACTTATCATTGACAACGACAACTTCAGCGTGGCCCATAAGAGAACCGTTTACTTTCACGTCTAAAGGCTCGCCATTGAGCTTTTCCAACTCGATAACCGTGCCTTCACCTGCTTTCATTAAGTCCCCAAGTGGGATCTCCTTACTCGCAACTTCCAGCGTGACTGTGACAGGAATGCTTTTGAAAAAGCTAAGGTCACGTTCCGCAGTGGCTGGTTCTTGTTGGAGCGTATCTTCGGCTTCAAAGTCTTCTAATTGAAAATCATCAAAGTTCAGTTCTTCTGCGTCGAATGCATTAGTTTCTAGCGCTTCGCTCATCGCTGCGGTTCCTTATCAGGGTTAAAGATCAAAACAAGTTGGCCGTCTTGCTCGGCAATACGACCTGTAAATAGAGATTGGTTGCCAATGCTTACTGGAACCGTGTTAAGAAGCTCAATAGGTAAAATATCGTTGGGTTGTAAGCCAACCACATCACTTAAAGGCATCTTCTTTTTACTTAGAACAACGTTCAGTCGAACGGGGGTCGTCTCTAAAGAACGACAGAAAGGTTGAAACAAATCGGTATCAGGCTGCAGTTCAAGCTGCTCGATTAGCGTTTGAATAAGATGACCATCTAGCTTGAGATGAATTGAGCCTTGATGATCGTCAAACGCAATGTTTAATTGAACGTTAATGCCAATACCTCTAGGGGTCTCATACTCACCCGTGTCCCACATTTCACCAGGAGCAAGCCAACCGATGATGATTCGACTGATGCGCTCTTGTAAACGTAAGTCACTGGCCGTCAGAGTAGCGGCTGAACGCTCTGCACTTGCACCATAAAATCTATCAGCCAACTTTATTAGCGTGTGAGGGTTACCATGGATGAATACCATGCCGCCTTCCTGATGTTGATAGGTCGACGTTTGCTCTTTGTCCATCTCAACCGATGTAAAGCGGTGCAAGTCTACTGAGGTTAAGCTAGCTTCCACTTTTCCTGTGCTGAGCCAATTTTGTAATTCAGTCGTAAGGTTTGAGCAAGATTCTGAAATTAAATTATCGAGCTTCTCACGAATGATATGAATAGGTTTGCCTAATAATTCTACATCAAGTAGTTGACTATCAGAAATAGGCTCGCTAACTCTATTTTCCATTTATATTTTACCGTGCGTTAACAATCGAAAGTGTTTTAACTTAATGGCGTGTAGTCTACACAGAAATTTTAATGATCTTTTAGCTCCAAACTCTAAGATTGTGACTTTAGTTCACATGTTGCTTTGTTCATATAGTCATAATCTTTTAATGAAATTTAAAAAGAGTTAGTTTTCTTTATAAATCGCTTAATAAATAAAATAACAATGTTGAGCGTTTTAGTTGTTATAGATTTTTTAAATTGCCTTTATGGCGTAACAACAACTTCAAATAAATAAATTATAAGATACTGTTTTTTATGCTTAAAGCTTCCATTGGAGGCTAAGCGTGCTCTCTTGAGCGTTTTGTAACCAATTTTAATATTCAGAATAGGTAATTAAAATGATTAGCTATGCCAGTTCTCTCGGCTTGGTGGCATATTTAATTAAACGGTTTAAGTCATGGGAATGTAAGATATACATGAATCATGTCCGTTTGATAATTTGTAACACAATTATTGTTATCAGTTTTATTTTTTCAAAAGTGTCATATTCAGAAGAAGTCTTAACAATCCCTATGGACCTCTCTAAATGGACATATGAGGGAAATAAATTCAAATGCAACTTGTTGCAATCAAATAATGACTATGGGAAGTTTTATTTCCTAGCGGAACCTAATAATAAATTCTATTTTATTTCCGATATAGAATATGAAAACAATAAATGGAAAACGATTGCTTTAACAACTCAAAATGCTCCTTGGAGTAATGAGCTTTATAGAAAAGAATTTGGCTCCCTTGAATTTACTAAGCCGTCTCAGCGTTTCATCTTTAATAAAGGCGCTGAAGAATTCATGGATTCAATTGCTTTGGGTAGTTGGGTGACGCTGTCACTTAAAGGAAGTAATGCTTCCTCTGTTTCAGAGATTGTGATTCCTACTCTTCAAATTCAAAACGCATTGAAATCATTTAATGCGTGTCGCGCGCGATTGCCTAAATTGTCTTTTTCAGAGGCAAGGGATATGGCGCTCTCATTTGAGTTTGGTCAGAAGACGTTAAGTCGTGGACAGAAAGCAACACTAGAAGCGCTGTATAGCTATGTATCTGTGGATGATCGAGTGACCAAAATCCTCATCGACGGTCACACCGATAACGTTGGTTCAAGTTTAACGAACCTTTCTGTGTCACGTACTCGAGCAGAGCAAGTCACCAACGCTTTGATTGAGCTTGGGGTCGACGAGTCGATGATCGAAACACGAGCTCATGGTTCGCGTTACCCAATTGCCAGCAATAACTCGGTTAATGGCCAAGCAAAAAACCGACGTGTCACCCTGCGTTTAGTGAGAGACAACGAGTATACGGCTACGAAACACTACCCAGATCTACAATCACAAAATCAACAAACGAAAGTTAAGGTTCAATGATGACGAAAACGAAAATTTTGTTGGTTGAGCCAAATGAAGCTCTTGCTCAACCAGTATTGGATGTGTTGCAAAATGCAGGTTACACCGCGAAACACACTCGTACTGGTCGAGGCGCTTTGCTTGAAGAGCGAGCAGAAATCACTTTAGTGAGCTCTACGCTGCCGGATATGTGTGTTCGTGAGTTTGTCGCGTGTCACCAAAAGCAGCGAAATTCGGGTGTTGTTATTGCGATTGTCGACCAAGAACAAGGCATCTTGGCTGCTGAGACGATGAAAGCGGGCGCTACTGATTATCTATTACGCCCATTTGAATCTAATCAGTTGGTTAATCTGCTTAAACGTGTTGAAGCGTTAGGTAAGCCAATGGCCAACATTGTTGCGGAGTCTTGGAGAAGCAAACAAGTTCTGCAATTGGCGCATCGTGCAGCATGTACTAACGCGAGTGTGCTTATTACAGGTGAATCGGGAACGGGTAAAGAAGTGCTGGCGCGATATGTGCATGAGCACTCTCCGCGTATCAATGGTCCATTTGTGGCGGTTAACTGTGCCGCCATTCCAGAGTCAATGTTAGAGGCTGTGCTATTCGGTCATGTAAAAGGCGCGTTCACCGGAGCGACAAATTCTCAAAGCGGTAAGTTTGAAGAAGCAAATGGCGGGACGATTCTGCTTGACGAGATTGGTGAAATGTCACCTGCGGTTCAAGCTAAATTGTTACGCGTCCTCCAAGAGCGTGAAGTAGAACGTGTTGGTAGCCATAAAGCCGTTCAGCTCGATATTCGTGTTATTGCGGCAACCAACAAAGACTTACGTGAGGAAGTTCAAAAAGGCACGTTCCGTGAAGATCTTTATTATCGATTAGATGTGCTGCCTCTGCACTGGCCGCCTTTGCGTGAAAGAAAAGAGGACATTCTACCGATTAGCCAATTCTTTATTGAAAAGTATCAAGATAGCAGCCGCTGTCACCTATCCCAAGATGCGATTAGTGCGCTGAGTCAGTATCACTGGCCGGGCAATATTCGTGAGTTGGAAAATGTCATTCAACGCGCTTTGGTCATGCGTCATGGTGATTACATTACAGCCCATGACCTGATGCTGCCTATTGAGCTTGTCGCGTCAGTTCCTACAGCAGAGCCAACTTCAAGTTTTGGTCATGTAGAAGCGAAGAAGCAAGCTGAATATCAGTTTATTTTGGAAAAGTTACGTCAGTTTGGTGGAAACCGAACGAAAACCGCAAACGCGCTTGGAGTCTCTACTCGAGCGCTACGCTACAAGCTCGCAGCAATGCGAGAACATGGTATTGATTTACAGTCGGCACTAGGCTCGGCTGCCTAATAGGAGAAAAAATAGATGGCAAGTCAACCTACTCATGCGGTCTCGGCAGAGCAACTTATGTTGTCAAAAATGCAGGCGATGCAGGCACAAGTGCAGCCGCCAGAGTTTATCGTGAGTGCAAATCCTTTAGATCAACAATCACTAAACGCACCTTTATCGTTCTCACAAGCGATGACAAATGTGTTGGATGCAGTGAATCAACATCAATCAGTGGCTAGTCAAAAAATGACGGCCGTAGAAACAGGAAAAAGTGATGACCTAGTTGGTGCAATGGTCGCGAGCCAAAAAGCCAGCTTGTCCTTTAATGCTTTGATGCAAGTGCGCAACAAAGTCGTGACCTCATTTGAAGATATTATGAAGATGCCGGTGTAATTCATGTCAGAACTAACCCCCCAAGTCGCCGGAAACACAGCTATGGCTACCGGCACAGCACAGACATTTTCTACTGCCAACGGCATGGACGATGTGACAACGAAGCTGAAGCAAATCTGGTCTAGCAGTCAGAGAAACTTAGTGCTATCTGCGGTGTTAGCTGCGATTGTTGCAGCGATTATTGTGGTTGCACTATGGAGTTCCTCGCAGAGCTTTCGTCCGCTATATAGCCAACAAGAGCGTTTTGATATCGGCGAAATTGTGTCGGTATTAGAAAGCGAAGGCGTAAGCTACCGCATGCAAGAGCAAAATGGACAAGTTCTTGTACCAGAAGGTGAGGTTGCGAAGGTGCGCATGTTGCTTGCATCAAAAGGTGTTAAAGCTAAGCTGCCGACAGGTTTGGATTCGCTCAAGGAAGATAGCTCTCTTGGTACGAGCCAATTTATGGAAACGGCGCGTTATCGTCATGGTTTAGAAGGTGAGTTAGTACGTACTATCATGTCTTTGAACTCAGTAGCGAACGCGCGTGTTCATTTAGCAATACCTCGTCAAACTCTATTCGTCCGCCAAAACAGTGAGAATCCTTCAGCATCTGTCATGCTTGAGCTCAAACCTGGTGAAGACTTAAAGCCTGAACAAGTTGAAGCGATCATTAACCTAGTGGTCGGCAGTGTCACGGCAATGAAGCCAGAATTTGTTTCTGTCATTGACCAGTATGGCCGTCTTCTTAGTGCGGATGTCGCTTCTGCGGAAGCTGGTAAAGTAAATGCGAAATATCTTGAATACCAGAAGAGTGTTGAAAAACAGATCATCCAACGCGCAGCAGATATGCTTACGCCGATTGTGGGGCCGAGTAACTTCCGAGTACAAGTCGCTGCCGATCTGGACTTTAGCCAAGTTGAAGAAACACAAGAAATTTTGGATAACGCACCGGTTGTGCGTAATGAGCACACCATTCATAACAACTCGGTTGATCAAATTGCGTTGGGTGTTCCTGGTTCTCTAAGTAACCAACCGCCAGTGACAGGATCTGGTGAAGTGGAAACGAACGACAGCCAAAACACGAATGCGCGATCTGAAGTGAATCGTCAATATGCTGTAGGGAGCAGTGTTCGTCGTACTCAATACCAACAAGGCCAAATAGAAAAGCTTAGTGTATCGGTTCTGTTGAACTCCAAAGCTTCGCCAGATGGTGTGGCGTGGAGTGAAGCCGATAAAGAGCAAATCTCAAACATGATCATGGATGCTGTTGGTATCTCTGCCACACGTGGTGACAGCTTAAGTTTAATGAGTTTCAACTTCACCCCAATTGAAATTGATGCTCCTCCTGCACTGCCGTGGTGGCAAGACCCTACAGTACAGCAGCCAATACGCTACGTTATTGGTGGCTTGTTAGGCTTGGCGATGATCTTCTTCGTACTGCGTCCATTAATCATGCACCTAACTGGCGTTGATAAACCTGTGCCTGAGCTAAATTTTGCTGAGCCTCAGGAAGAACCTGACTACGAAAACTTGCAAACGCGTGAAGAACGCGAGCATGAAGAAGTACTTGATCGCCGCCTATCTGAAAAAGGCATCTCAGCCTCTTCAGGTTTAGATGTAAACAGCGACATGCTACCACCAGCAGGTTCGCCATTAGAAATTCAATTGAAACACCTACAGCTTATTGCTAATGAAGAGCCAGAGCGCGTAGCCGAAATACTGAAACAATGGGTAAACATCAATGAACACAGTTCTATCAAAGCAGACGCTTAGTTATGTTGAACAAACCGCGCTCGTGCTATTAGGCATGGGCGAGGATGCCGCAGCAAAGGTTTTGCAACACTTTAGCCGTGATGAAACCCAGCGTGTGACTCGTGCAATGGCGAAGTTAAATGGCATTAAGAGCGATTCTGCTCGTGGTGTTATTCAAGCTTTCTTCGAAGATTTCCGTGAGCACAGCGGTATTCGAGGAGCCTCTAAGGAATACCTATCTAATACATTGCGTAAAGCGTTGGGTAACGATTTGGCAAAAGGGTTATTGAATACGCTATATGGCGATGAAATTCGCAACAATATGCAGCGCTTACAGTGGGTGGAAGCAGAAACTCTCGCTCGTTTCATTGTGAACGAGCACCCACAAATGCAAGCAATTTTTCTAGCGTATTTGCCAGCGGACAGCTCTTCAGCGGTATTGAAGCACTTGCCACAAGATTACCATGACGAAATCTTGTTCCGTATTGCTCAATTGCAAGATATCGATCATCAAGTTGCCATTGATTTGCATGAACTCGTTGAGCGTTGCATCGAAAAAGTATCCGCAAGTCAAAGCACGCCGTTATCAGGTGTTAAGCAAGCAGCAGATATCATTAACCGCTTTGAAGGTGACCGTGGTTCATTGATGGAAATGCTGAAGTTGCATGATGAAGATGTTGTTAATGCAATCGAAGAAAACATGTTCGACTTTATGGTTCTTGGCCGACAACGCGAAGAAACCATGGACATGTTGGTGCAGCAAATCCCGCTAGAGTTGTGGGCAGTCGCGCTAAAAGGTTCCGATATTACCTTACAGCAAGCTATTAAGCGTTCAATGCCGCAACGTATGGTGAAAGCGCTAGAAGATGACATGGACGCACGCGGCGCTGTTGCGTTAAGTCGAGTTCAAAAAGCACGTCAAGACATCATGCAAATGGTACGTGAGCTGGATGAATCTGGTGAAGTTCAGCTGCTTCTCTATGAAGAGCCAACGGTGGAGTAAGGTCATGCTAGAGACAAAATCAAGTACTATGCGATTGCCTCCGAGCGGGTATCGTTTACACCGTTTTCCGCCTTTAGCGCAACCTAAGACTATCGAAGACGAATTCGGGCTAGATAACCAAGGCTGGCAAGAACCTCAAATAGATATCCAACAGCAACTTGAAGAAGGTTTTCAACAAGGTTTGCAACAAGGACATGAGGAAGGCTTACGCCAAGGTATCGAACAGGGCAAGCAACAAGGTCTGTTGGAAGGCCAAAAAGAAGGTTTCCAAAAAGGCTTTGTTTCCGGTGAGCAGTCTGGAAAGCAAGGCTTTTTGGAGGCGGCGAAGCCTGTCAATGAACTTTTTCACGCCCTTTCTCGTTGGCAAGATGAAAAAGAACAGCAACAACGCCATATGATTTGTGAACTGGTACAAAAGGTAGCTCAGCAAGTGATTCGTGCCGAGCTCACTTTAATGCCTCAGCAGATCCTAGCTTTGGTGGACGAGACATTGTCTGCCATGCCTGGTAAAGCGGAAACAGTAACTGTGCATTTAAATCCGCAAGATTTAGAGCGCATTACTCACATCAATGCTGATTTGCCGCAATCTTGGAAACTGGTCCCTAATACGGAGCTTCCTATTGGTGGCTGTCAGTTAGTGACTGATGACGCAGAAGCGGATGCGAGCTGCGACTCTCGTTTGGAAGCCTGTATGGACAATGTAAAGCAACACCTTTTGGATGAAGTCAGTATTCCACAGGTAGAGTCTGAGCATGAGTAATACCCTAAGCCATGAACTATTAAGTGAGCGTTTGAGCGAAGCCTTGGCTTCGCTTGATTCAATCCCTGTTGCTCGCGTAACAGGGCGATTGATAAAAGTAAACGGCTTAATGTTACAAGCCGTAGGGTGTCGGTTTAAGCTTGAGCAGCGTTGTCTCGTAGAAACCGCGGAAGGCGATATGATCGAAGCGCAAGTTGTGGGCTTTGAACACACTATTGCTTACCTCATGCCTATCCGCCGTTTAGGCGGTCTGTTTGCAGGTGCAAAAGTCATCCCTCTTGATGGTGACAGTACCGTACAGCTAAGCTCTCAGTGGTTAGGACGCGTACTGAATGGTTTAGGTGAGCCGTTAGATGATGGGGCACCGCTTAAGGGGGGAGATCGAGTTTCACTTGAACCAAAACCGATTAACCCACTGAAGCGACGCCCAGTTGATACACCACTCAATGTAGGCGTGCGAGCGATTAATGGACTATTGACGGTAGGCAAAGGCCAACGTATTGGTTTGATGGCTGGCAGTGGCGTCGGTAAAAGTGTGTTAATGGGGATGATCACCAAAAACACGGAGGCCGATGTAATTGTGGTCGGGCTTATCGGTGAGCGAGGCAGAGAAGTACGTGAGTTCATCGAGAGAAACTTAACCCCAGAAGCGCGCAAGAAAGCGATCATTATCGCGGCTCCTGCTGATGAATCCCCGCTAATGAGGTTAAGAGCGACACTACTTTGTCATCGCGTTTCAGAGTATTTCCGAGACCAAGGCAAAGACGTTCTACTTCTGATGGATTCTCTAACCCGATACGCCATGGCACAGCGCGAAATCGCTCTTTCGCTCGGTGAGCCTCCAGCTTCTCGTGGTTATCCGCCTTCTGTCTTCAGCGTGTTACCTCAACTCCTAGAGCGAGCGGGTAACAGTGAAAATCAACATGGTAGCTTAACGGCAATTTATACCGTATTGGCAGAAGGGGACGACCAACAAGATCCTGTCGTGGATTCCGCGCGCGCCATCTTAGATGGGCATGTCGTTTTATCGCGTCAACTGGCTGAGCAAGGGCATTATCCCGCGATAGATATCAACGCGTCTATTAGCCGTTGTATGAATACTTGTACGCAGGACGCACACAGCACGATTGCGAATAACTTCCGTCAAATGTACTCCAACTACCTTCAGGTTAAAGAGTTACTGCCATTAGGGGGGTATCAACCAGGACAAGATCCTGAGTTAGATCAATCTGTTGCTATGTATCCAAACTTGCGTGCATATCTACAACAAGCTGCCAATGAGTCTGTAGATTACCCAACCAGTTTGACCGAGCTCGCGCAGCTTTTTCAAAGTGCTTAATCAAATGGGAGTGACAAGGCTGAAATGAAATCCAAGTTAAAAGCCGTAGGCAAGTTACAGCAAATGGAAGAAAAACAGCGTGATCGTGTGGGTCAACAACTTGATGCCATGCGTCAGCGTCACTCCCATCTTTCAATGCAATTGGAACAGTTATCGGCGTTGAAAGGCCACGCTGGACAATCAACCCGAACCGGCCCGACGCTGACGAGCGCGGCTTTGATGAACTTTAATCGTGTTGACCAAATGCTACAAAGAATGCTTCGTCACCACGAGCAAGAGCAAGCCGTTATGCAAGCGGAATGTGCATCTGTACAGAAAACACTAGAACACAAGCACGCACGCGTTCAAGGGTTAGAAAAAGTGCTTGAGCGTTGGCGTACTAAGCAGAACTATGAAAAAGCGAAAAAAGAGCAAAAGATGATTGAAGACATCATTAACTCTCGCGTTAAGCGCAAGATATTATGATGTCTTGTTGACGCAACTAGGAGCGCGAATCATTTCTGCGGTGTCTTAGCCAACCAAACCAGCCTCCAAGCATGATCAACCCTGATCCGAGAGCACCGCCGCCGCCGCTGCCGTTATCGTCAAAGCCCGACGTGTTAGTATCTTCTGGTTCAAAGCCGGAATCGCCTTCACTATGATAATCTTCTGTACTTGCTAAGAGGGGGTTATAACGAGTTTTCACTCCCGAACTGGTTTGGGCTTCAATCCACGTTGTATAATTTAGAACCTCAGTAAACACACTCGGAATCGCAGCAGATTCACAAACAGAAGAACCATAGCTAACAATACCGATTTGCTGATACATGCCATTATTGTCTTGATAAGTGAGAGGACCGCCTGAGTCACCGCGGCAGATACCAGTGTAGCTTCGCTCAGGAAATCCATTCGCGCACAAACTTTCCTGAGCATTAAACCCTGTTACCAGCGAAGCGCATTGGGTGTCGGTAAGGGGTTTTACTTCTGCCCAGCGTAAATAGTTTGGCCCGTTTTCATCACTAGTCGAGGTCTGACCTAAACCGAATATCTGATAAACCGTCTTGCTGCTGTAGTCTCCAAAGTCTTGCGGTAAAGTGATGGATTGAACGTTATCGGTAATAGGGCGAGTCAATTCAAGGACAGCGATGTCATTAATCCATAAATCGCTAGGCACATAATCAGGATGAATCGTGATAGAGCGAACATCTTTGAATTCTTCAACAAACACGTCATTCATCGTAGGGTTTTTGACTAGCACTCGTAGATCGTTGATTGTCCACCCGTCAGTGAAAACGCTTGGTTCTACGCAGTGAGCCGCAGTTAAAATGAAACGGTCGTTTACAATGGTTCCCCCACAAATATTGGCAAACTGATTAGCGCCAGTTTTATGTAGAATAAGACGTGCAAAAAAAGGAAGTTGGTTTTGGGTCGCCTGCTGCCCTCCAATAATTGCCGTGGAGATCCCTTGTTCTGAAAGGCGGTTATCATTTTCTGCTTCTGCGGTCGCACTCAAAGATACTGCAAAACAGAGTGCGCTTAGCCATATTTGATACTGCTTCATAAACCATCCTTGGATGAAAAGTGCTCCTCTAACTTTATACTAGTTTTTCAGTGAATGTGCTTAACAAAAGTTTCTAATAGTTGAATGATTGTTGTAGCCAAGATCGCAACAGATGAAACGATTCAAGCTTTAGCTTGTGTGGCGGGCATACAAAGTAAAGCTGTTGATGAGGATTAATGACGGGTTCACCCAGCTCGATTAGCTGACCATATTTGATGTCATCCTTCACAAACAAGCGATGAGTGACCAATAACCCCAAACGACGAGTTGTGGCCTGGACGGCTTGTATCGACATGTTAAAAGTGATTGGTTTTTTATTTTTAGGTCGCTGGATACCCGTCGCGTCCTGCCACACGTTCCAGTCATTTTTTCTTCGCTCGTTAGTAACTTCAATGATGGGATATTGCTTTAAGAGTTGAGTGATGTTTGAGTCCTTTGTCTTCGCTATCAATTCAGGACTGCACACCAAAACCAGTTCATCTTCACTGAGCTTTTCGCAGTAGTAATCCTGCCATTCTTCGGGATTTCCATGCACCAAGGCCGCGTCGATACCTTCTTGTTCTAAATTGAATCTGCCAGACAGGTTTGATAAACGAACGTCTAATTGAGGAGCAAACCCTTGTAAATCTGACATTCGAGGAATCCACCAGTGAAGAGCCAATGAATTCACCATATTGAGCGTAACACGCTGCAAGTTCTGATCTTGGATGAGTGCTTCCGTTGCATCGACAATTTGCTCTAAAGCGGGTGCCACCTTCCTGTAATACTTTTTACCGTCCGCGTTGAGTTGAACTTGTCTGCCTATGCGATCAAATAGAGGCTTGTTGACTTGACTCTCCAGCGATTTAATTGCCTGACTTACGGCTGAGTGGCTCACACTTAATATCTGTGCTGCTTCTGTCATGCTGCCAGACTCAGCTACTGCAACAAATACGTAGATGGACTTTAAGGGGACTAGTTTCCGCATAATTTAAAAACCGTAGCTGGTGATAGATAAGTTAAACTGTAAGTTTTTCTTACATCAATGGTTAATATTACTCGCTATTTACGATAAGTGATGTCTTTTAAAATGCTCCATATATTAAGGAGTATTGAATGAATGCTGTAAATAAATCTATCCTTTTCATGTTGATGTCTACGTTAAGCTTATCTGTTACTGGACTGTTAGCAAAGCAGTTGTCAGGCGAACTTTCCGTCACACTATTTAGCTTCTTACGTTTTTTGGTGCCTGCGCTTATCTTGCTTATCTTACTTCGTGTGAAAAACCTTACCTTTCCTAAAGCGGGTACGCTAAAGCCTATTTTATTGCGTGCTCTTTGTATCGGTTTGTCACAACTTTGCTTTATCGCGTCATTACAAACGTTAACGCTCGTTGAAGGGGTTGTGTTGTTTGCTACTGGCCCATTATTTATTCCCTTGGTTGAAAAGCTGTTCATGAGGGGGCGCATTCGTGTTTCAACATTGGCGGCTTTAGCAATGGCGTTCACTGGTGTGGTTATGTTGGCGGGCGGTGGAAGTGAGATTACTTGGCGAGCGGATTTATTGCTCGGCTTGGCTGGTGGACTCTTCAATTCTGGTTCTCAGCTTACGTTATATAAAGTGAGTAAAACAAATATGTCGCCGCTAGAAATCAACTTTTGGGCGTTTGGTTTTGCTGCCGTATTTCTGTTGCCGCTAACTTTGTTTAATGACTTCGACGCGTTACTTAATATGAGTGTTATGGCGCCTGAGATTTCTTCAAATACGCTGTGGATCGGTATGATGTCTCTGATGATCATTAACACCCAAGTTTTTCGCTCCAAAGCATATAAACTGGCAAGCAGTGGCTCTCAACTTGCGCCACTCATTTTTACTAACTTATTGTTCACTGCGGTTTGGCAGAGCCTGTTTTTTGAAGACCGAATGAGTCAAAGTCAAATTGTTGGGATGAGTTTAATAGTGCTCGCAATCATACTGAACACATGTTGGGTTCGCTTTACGGCGCATCGCAGTGGCGGTTTACAAGCGAGAACTTCTTAGTCTGTCGGAAAATGAAGGGGGCAGGTAGATAAATTGGTCGTGTGGTTTGATTTTTCCTGAGTATGGGCTAGCGTCAAGAAAGGTTCAGGGAGAGAAATCATGCTTACGCTAAATTATTACGTCGAAATTTCGGCGACACCGCAACGAGTGTGGGAAGTGCTAACCGATGTTGAGTTGTATAAACGTTGGGCACAAGCATTTTCACCGCAGTCTCAATTTGAAGGAGCTTGGGAAGAAGGAGGTGGCATCACTTTTTTTGATCCAGATATGGGCGGGACAAGGGCGATCATAGATACGGTGCTACCGCTTCAAAAACTTGAATTTCATCATGTTGCCATTTTTAATCCGGATAATCGTCAACAACTCGATGCTGACCTAGCATCTAGGTGGATCGGATCGCGAGAGATCTACCAGATCGATACCAACAACGATCGTTTACTACTCAATGTTACCATTCATACTCACAATGACTTTGTTTCCATGTTTAATCACGGATGGGAAAAAGCCTTACCCTTGATAAAAGCCATTAGTGAAGAGCAAGCTTAGGGTTCTTGCTTATCTTGGGCTGACGATGCGTTGCCTGAAGGTATACAATAGCACGCAAGATAGCGCACCTTAGAGAGTGGATGATGGAATTTAAAGTTGATACCCATACACATACGTACGCCAGTGGTCACGCGTACAGTACCTTGATTGAAAATGCAAAGTTGGCAAAAGAGAACGGGCTGGATATGTTCTGCACGACCGATCACGCAGAATCAATGCCGGGTGCGCCTCATTACTGGTTCTTCTCTAACCAGAAAATTCTGCCTCGCTTTCTTGAAGGCGTTGCGATTATTCGCGGCGTTGAATCTAACATTATGAATACCGAAGGCGACATTGATATTCCGCTGAGTGTAGACCGCAACTTAGATTGGGTGATCGCGAGTTTTCATGAACCCGTTTTTCGTCCTGCAAACAAGCAAACTCACACGGAAGCACTTGTTAATGTCATTCAGAGTGGTCGTATTGATGCGCTCGGTCATCTTGGTAATCCAAATTTCGACTTTGATTTTCAGACCGTTTTAGCGTGCGCGAAAGAGCACAATGTCGCGATTGAAATTAATAACACCACGCTGAAAGGCAACAGCCGAGTAGGCAGCGTAGACCGTTGCCACGAGATTGCACAAATCGGGAAAGATCTCGGTGTTTTCTTCACCACGGGCAGTGACGCGCATTTCTGTCACGATGTTGGTAATCTGGATTTGGTTGGAGAGTTAATGGACAAAGTGGGTATTGATAGCAAGAAAGTGATTACTCACACCGCTCAGCAGTTTTTGTCTTTCTTAGCTTTGAGAGGCCGTAAACCAATTGCAGAATATGACAGCATTCTCAACGCATAAACTTGATTACATTTAAGGTATGCACCCGACGCCAGATTGCTTTACACTGCGACCCGGAAATACTCAACTAAGCTAGTTTTTCGCCTCTTATGGCGTAGGTTATTTGGGTGAATAAAGCCGACACAGAATTCGGCACTATAAATGGAGAAGTGAAAAATGTTACGTCCTTTAGTCCTAGGGTGTGCGATTGCGTTTGGCTCAACATACGCAATGGCAGAAGCGGTTGATTTAAAACAAAACATGAAACAGATGAAGATGGAATTCAAACAGGCGGCGGAAGCGTCTGATGTTGAAACCATGAAATCTGCGATTGATAGCTTGCAAGCGATTGTTGAACAATCTAAGCGTGGTAATTACCCACCAGAGAAGTTTGATACTTACTTAGAAGGCTTTAACAAGCTGACGGTAACGCTAGATAAGATTGAAGCGGATCTTGATGCGGGCAAGCTACAAGAAGCAAAAGCTCAACTGCGTGAAATCGATAGTCTTCGTGAAGAGTACCACGACAAGCGCAATCCAAGCATTTGGAGCAAGTTGTTCGGCTAATTATCTACTGAGCGGAGCATTTGCTCGTGGCAGTGGGTTACGCGTTATCTCTAAGTAATGAATGAACACATTATCAGCCTGCCATTTCGGCGGGCTTTTTTGCGCCTGTCAATCGATGCATTCAAGAAAACCTGTGAGGTAGCAACCACTTATTGATACTGTTTTTTGAGCTATCACTCAAAATTGGTTACGCTGTGTGAAATTTGTTAAGTCACCGTTATGCGTAGATTAATTCCTTTTTACCGCTCGATGTTATTTGCTAGTGCTCTCAGTTGGGTGCTAGTGACACTGATGCCTGTTATCAATGCTCATGGTAACAGCATGGGCGTGTGGGCGACGCTATGTACGCTTAACGGATTTGAGTTGGTCCAAATAGAAGAGGGCGACAATTCGGTCAGCCACAAAGGCAAGCCTTGTCCGTTTAGCCACTTCTCGACTTTTCATCACGATACACTTCCAACGACACCGATACTTTCAAGACAGAGCTTGGTGACTTCTGACAGCTACGCTTATTTGGCTCTAAGTGTGCGATTTGAAACACCAGTTCCTAGAGCGCCGCCAGTTTCCCTTTTCTCATAACAAAAACAATTACACGATACCCAAGTAACCTCGAGATGCTTGGTTTAGCGAGAATGACTTGGTTTGTAGACGCGGCGGCGATTTAAAGGTCTAGTGGGTCTAAATCAAGATATCGACAACAAAGTATACAAGCCAAGACAACTCGCCCTTCGGGAGCGTGTCATTGCTCCGATTGCTGCTTCAAACAACTTGGAAAGAGTTGTCTATTACACAGCGTTGTTTTCTTTGCACTCGAATCAATGACAACGCTCTGAATCCAGCATCTTGCAGTCACTTGGGTATATAGCCAACAACACTGCCACTTCGAGCAGTGGTACTCCCAAATCTAAGTCAATTAGCGCCGCATACGAATGTGTATGTGCAGGATGCGTTTGACTGAATTTGGGTGTTCAACAATGAAAAAAGGAAAATACACATGTTGAGAAACTCGGCAAAGCCTCAACTCAAGGAAGCCTCACGCTTAAAATCCATCTACTTTATGACGTGGCGATGGCACTTTTACGCAGGTTTGTTCGTCATTCCATTTATGCTCATGCTTTCCCTCACGGGGTTGGTGATGTTGTTTGATGACGAAATCGAATTGGCTCGATACGAAGCGACATTACAAGTTTCACCACAAGAGCAAATGGTTCCCGTCTCTGTACAATTAGAAACCGTAAAGCAGGCCTACCCCGATTTTAATGTCACTCAATTTGTACCTGCTAAAACGGCCGATATTGCCAACCGCTTCTCGATTCAAAACCAAGAAGGCAGCTCACTGATTGTTGCAGTAAATCCTTATACAGGAGACGTACAAGGCACCATTAATCGTGGTGATAGCATCTATGAACTGATGAACAGCATTCACGGTACGTTGCTCATCGGAGACTTAGGCGACCGTTTAATTGAAATCGCCGCCAGTTTAGGCATTTTACTGTTGGTGTCTGGTTTGTACCTGTGGTTACCAAGAGACAACGCAAGCCGTGCTGGCTTTTTGAAAATTCGTTTTGGCAGTGGAACTCGTATTTTGATGCGAGATCTGCATGCGAATTTAGGTGGTGTGCTATCAATTGTTCTGTTGTTCTTTTTGATTTCAGGTCTGTCTTGGGCTGGGATATGGGGCGCGAAAATGGTGCAAGCTTGGAATACCTTCCCAACCTATTACACATGGGGTGAGAAACCAGAGTCGACACTGACACACAAAGACCTGAATCATGGTGCATCAGAAGAGATGCCATGGAACTTAGAGCTTGCTGCTGTGCCTGAATCGAAAGACAAACCCGCTCATGATCATGCCAATATGAAGGAAGATATGGCATACGCAGGCAACCATGATGCGCTCTCCATTGATGATATTGTCCTCAAAGCTGAAATGATGGGCTTCACTGGCTATAAGCTGTTTTTGCCACGCTCTGAGACGGGCGTTTACACTGTTGCAGCTAACTCCATGGGTGGCGATATCTCCGACCCAAGACAAGATCGCACCAGCCACTTTGACCAATATTCCGGTCGTTTGCTGGTGGATGTAACGTGGCAAGATTACAGCCTATTTGCCAAGTTCATGGCGGCAGGTGTGTCACTGCATCAAGGTGATGTCAGTGTGCTTAACAAAGTACTCAACGTAGCGTTCTGTTTGGCGTTCATCTTAATCTCAATCACAGGTGTGGTGATGTGGTGGATTCGTAGACCAAGTCGCAGTGCCGTATTGGGCGCGCCACCTAAGTTTCAGCAAGACGGCATTTGGAAACTTGGTTTAGTAACGTTGGTGATATTGTGTCTGGCGTTTCCGATGGGCGGTTTAGCGATTGTTACGGTTCTCGCACTGGATTGGCTGTTGTTCAACCGCGTTGAGAAGCTGAAAACAGCGTTGAATTAGTAACAGACAAAGAATGGAATAGTAAAAGAGCCAGCGACGTGCTGGCTCTTTTTATTTCTGGTAAATCTCCAGTGGCAAGCCATCTGGATCTTGGAAGAAGGTAAATGCTTTGCCTGTGAATTCGTCAATACGAATTGGCTCAACTTCAACGTCATTCGATTCTAGGTAGGCTTTCACCTGTTCAACATCATCAACCAAAAACGCGAGATGTCGCAGCCCTTGTGCTTCAGGAAAGCTCGGTCTCTCTGGTGCGCTCGGAAAGCTAAACAGTTCCACTTGGCTACCGTCAGGTAAAGCGAGGTCAAGCTTGTAGGAGTCTCTGGCTTCACGATAGTTTTCAGCAATGACTTTCAATCCCAACACTTCAGTGTAAAAGCGTTTTGACCTTGGGTAGTCGCTGCAAATGATCGCGACGTGATGAATGGCATTAAACATGGTTAGCCTCTTCAAGCATGGTTAGTATCCTCGGAGACTAAATGCTCCTTAACGAAGTCGATAAACACACGCAGACGAGCGGGCATGTATTTGGTTTGCGCATACTGCATCGCGATAGCGCCATGGTAGTTACTCTTGATCATCCAATCCGGCAGAACCTCCACCACTTCTCCTTGCTCTAACGCGTCTTTGATCACGAAGTCATGGAAGATCCCAATTCCCAAGCCAGACTTAACCCCGTTTAAGCGCATTTGAGAATGGTTGACGGCGTAGCGTCCACTCACGGCAATGGAGTGGAACGCTTCTTCTTTAAAGAATGACCAGATGTTGTCTTTGTCGTTCTCGGCAAGATAAATGCAGTCGTGTTGCTCAAGCTCGGTTGGGTGCTCAGGCATACCGTGTTTAGTGAGATAATCTGGAGAGGCACACAAAACAAGGTTGGTCTTGCTGATCTCTTTGAGTACCAGATTTTCATCGGGTTTGTCGGTGAGCTTAAATGCGACATCAATACCTTGGCGGAAAAGATCAATCTCACCATCTGCTGCACGCAGCTTAAGCTGTATATTTGGATAACGTTCTAGGAATGGCAACACAAACGGTTGAAGCACCGAATTAAGAAATGCTTCAGGGGCTGCCACTGTGAGTGCGCCTGTTGGCTCGGCATGATCTTCCGCTGATAGCTCAACGGCTTGCTGCGCGGCATTCACCATTGCGATGCTTTGGTCGTAAACCTTTTGCCCAGCTTGAGTAATGATCAACTTACGAGTCGTGCGCTCAAACAGTTTCACCGAGAGGGCTTGCTCTAATCGTGTGATCAACTTACTTAAAGCCGATGGCGTTACGCCGAGTTGTTTAGCAGCAGCGGTAAAACTGCCTTCGTTTACCACCAAGATAAACGAAGCAAGATCAGGAAGTAGGGCTATGAGTTTTGGATTAACCATAATTGTTCAGTTCTGCGCAGCGGAATAACGATATTGTCTGGTACGGTTTCACGAGGTTCAAGTGTCACCGTCTCGCTTTAACGATATTTTGCCAAAAATGCTTTGAGTGCAGGCAAGCCAGATTCACCAGTATGGTATTGCTGCCAACAGTGATAAATGGCCGTTTCGTGGTCTGTAATCAACTCGATAGCATCTCGCTCAGCGATTGAATACTGCTGTGAAGCTTTCACTTCTTCATGCCACTCTCGATACTTAACCTCATAAGGTTCTACCCACTTTAGAAGAGTCGCCACCAACTCTTGCCATGGTAAACCAATCCACTTGGTTGCATCTGCCAAGCCTTTATCAAACATCTCTTGGTGTCGACTTTCTATATCCATGCCATTTGTCAGCAGTACAGGTTTGAGCTTTTCTGCGGTGAGTTCTTCCACTTCAATCAAGGTTTGCCACAGCGTTTGTTGTTCACTTTGGGCGTAATGGCTCAAGTAGTGGTTGAAAAAAGCGATGCCGTAGATTTCGCCATAGTAGGCAGACAGAACGTTATGAATCATGGTGAGAATCGTGATTTAAACAGGGAATACCGCATTGTAGGAGGGGAAAGCGCGAAGTGTAAACACCTGATTAAGAGTAAAAAAGTGCTGCTGACAGAATTCGAACAGAACTTGTGAGAATTTTATGAGAATTCGATGAAGTTGCTGATAGATTTGCTCGTCATTCTTAGAGGCAAGAACGCAAAACGTTCGAAACGTAATGCTTAACCTACTCAAGTCACGAACAAAGAAGTAAAGCCGTATACATGGGCTTGGGTAGTTCAACCCTCATTAAAGGATGGAATCACAATGAAAAAACGTACCCAACTCGGACTCGTCATGACTTCAGTCGCTATGGCACTAGGCTCTGCATCAGTGAATGCGGCGGAATTGGAAATCACCGTGACAAACGCAACCAAAGGCATCTACTTTACGCCACTTATTGTCGCTGCACATGGTTCTGATCTTCAAATGTTCAGAACGGGTCAAGCAGCAACGCCAGAACTAGAAGCAATGGCAGAAGGCGGTGATATCTCTGGTCTTGCTAGTGTGATTGGTAACGCTGGTGGTGCGGTGGTTGAGAATCCTGCTGGTGGCATTTTGAATCCGGGTGTTGCAACCACCTTCACCTTGGACAGTGGCGACCACGGTTATCTTTCTTTGAGCGCGATGCTGCTGCCAACCAATGACGGTTTCGTCGGTCTAGATAGCTGGAAGATTCCAACGGAAGCGGGTACATACCGAGCAACGCTAAGAAGTTACGATGCTGGTACAGAAGCGAACGATGAGCTTGCGTCTAGCATGCCAAACCCACCTTTCATTACCTTTGGTACTGGCGGCACAGGCGTTGAAGCAACGGTAACTAACGACAAAGTTCACGTGCATCCGGGTAACCTTGGTGATAGCGACCCATCTGGCGGCATCAGTGACCTAGACAGCAGTAGCCATCGTTGGTTAAACCCAGTCGCAACCATCACAATCGTTGTGAAGTAAGGGGGATGTATGAAATACAGAATCTTACTAGTAGCAGCTTCAGTCGGCTTGCTCGCCGGTTGTCCAAGCGATGATGATAATGACGTAGTGAAATCGTACCGCTACACCGTCAACGTGGCGAACTTGACTGCGAATCAACCTATGTCTCCGCTCGCGGTACTCACTCACAATGGTGACTACCAACTGTTTGAAATTGGACAAGCGGCATCTGTTGAACTTGAGCATCTTGCCGAAGGCGGTAGTAACGCTGAGCTGATTGAGTTGATGAACAGCAATGACAGTGTTTACCAAGGTATTTCGGGCAATGGATTGGTGTTGCCTGGCGCATCGGACGAAGTCACCATCACGGTTGACCCTAGTCGTTACGGTTACTTGTCTGTGGCGTCTATGTTTGTGAATACCAATGATGCCTTTGTTGGCGAAACGGGGTTATCGCTCAAATCGCTCGCAGTAGGTGAAAGCTATGAGATGAGCATGAACGTTTGGGATTCCGGTACAGAGCTAAACGATGAACTTGCTGCAACCATTCCGGGCCCAGCAGGTGGCGGTGAGGGTTTCAATGCCGCTCGTAATGACAGCAGTGACGTTGTTGCATTCCATGCGGGTGTTGTTAGCCAAGATGATGGATTAGCAAACTCAGCACTCTCTGCGAACCATCGTTTCTTGAACCCAGGTGCGAAAGTCACCATCACTCGAGTCGAGTAACACAGGCTCCGATGACGTCTCCTTTCCAAAGCGCTTGTAGCCGAGCGCTTTATCCCTCATGGCGTCATCGGAACCTTTTTTGAAAGAATTTCTAATTTGTTCCGGTCATGTGCAAAGTGAGGATACTCGAAGGCAAGGAAAGGACCATGGAACAACAGGTAATCAATTTAGTCGCGAACATCTTGTTGGTGGAAGATGACGATGATTTGGCAGAACTGGTTCAGATGCATCTCAAGTTTCAAGGACACCAAGTATCGCGAGCCACAAATGTCGCCGATGCTAAAGCGCAATATCAGCAACAACCCTTTGATTTATTGATCCTTGACCGAGGTTTACCAGATGGTGATGGTCTAGATATCTGCCATTATTTGCGTCAGCAACAAGATTGGAGCCCAGTGCTCATGCTGACAGCCAGAGACGGTGAAATGGACAAGGTTGACGGTTTAGAAGCGGGTGTTGATGACTACATCACTAAGCCATTTAGCGTATTAGAATTCCAAGCACGAGTGCGAAACGTGCTGCGCAGAGTCAGCCAAACCGCTGAAGCAAAGGTGGCAGATGAAGTCCTCGATGACGCGATGGATTTTGGCCCGCTGAGAATCATTCCGGAGTTGCACCAAGTATCCTTAAACGACAAGGATGTCACGCTCACCGCGACAGAGTTTACTTTGCTGCAGTTTCTCGCGACTCGTCCGGGCAGAGTCTACAGTAAAGATGAATTGCTCGATCACGTTTGGAACACGAGTCATTCTGGTTATCACCATACGGTGTGTAGCACCATAAACCGTTTACGCAGCAAGTTGTCTTTGTCTGATTCTGATCATCACTTCATTCAAACCGTGTGGGGTGTTGGGTATAAGTTTCAGCCAAGACACTAATGCACGGAAGTAAGCCAAGACAGTAAGTCGGCAGTTGTTTTCACCGTCATTTTTCAATCATCACGGGTGTTTCAAAAACATCGCTGTTTAAGGAGGCGATAGGATGAGCTTCAAATCTCGCTTGGTAGTATTTACTAGCTTGTGGTTCTGCCTCGCGGCGGTGGTGATTGCACTAACTTACAATTGGCAAAAAGAAACCATTGAGCTACGCACTAAGCAAAGCCTACATAAAGAGCTGGCAAGCCATATGCGTGACGATAATCCGCTGATGATCGGGACGGATTACAACCCTAAAGCACTTAAGTCGATCTTTCACACGCTCATGCTGATTGGCCCTGATTTTGAAATCTACTTCCTCGATAGCCAAGGCAATATCACCACCCATGCAGCACCAGAAGGAGCGGAGATCATGGGAGCGGTGGATCTCAATCCCATTAAGCAATTCTTAAATGACCAGCCTTTTCCTATTTTGGGTGAAGACCCACGTAATCGTGGTGAACACAAAGTCTTTTCTGTCGCAGCGATAGAGGAATTAGGCTCTACGGTCGGTTATCTCTATGTGGTGATTGGTAGTACCCGACATGACGCCATTGCCAATGCTCAAGTCGATACTCCTTACATCGCGCTGGCAGGATTGGTCTTAGTGTCCATTTTAGGCTTTGCTCTTGGAGCTTATGTACTGGTCAAACGTAGCCTATTGAACCCAATTGAGCGCGTGACCAAGCAACTTCAACAGCAAGCTGAACATGATTTCCGCCTGCAACCTGATTTTACTCACCAAGTGCCAGAGCTTGTGCCGATTGCGCACTCTTATCAGATGATGGCGAAGCACATTCAGCAGCAGTTTTTACAGTTGGAGTATCAATCGTCTCATCGTCGTCAAAGCTTGTTGCAGCTTAGTCATGATTTAAAAACGCCGTTATCGAGCGTGCTGGGCTATTTGGAAACGTGGCGTTTGCAACATCCGGAATCCGATCCTTTGATTGACGTTGCTTTTCGAAATTGTGAGAAGCTCTCAACTCAATTGCATTCTTTGTTAGACGCCGCGCGCAAAGAAGCTCCAATGCCAAACTACGAGTACCGCCCCGTAGATCTTGGCGCGTTGATGGCAGAATGTGCCGAAACGATGCAGAGCCAGTTTTCTCGTAAAGAAGTGGTGTTGAAAGTGGATATCGATAGCGAAATCCAAACCGTGGGTGACAAGGGGCTATTGGAGCGGTTGGTATTGAACCTGCTTGAAAATGCATTGCGCCACAGCCCAATCGGCTCGGAAGTGCATTGCCAAGCACATTTGAGTGAGGATAAGTCGCGTATCCACTTTACCTTCGTCAATCACATCGAGGAAGAAGCGGAGGGCGGTTCTTTGGGGATCGGGACGAAGATTGTTCAATCGATCTTAATGCTTCACCACAGCTACCTTGAGACCAATGCAACCTCCTCTCAGTATCAACAGAAGTTCACACTTCTCGCAATCTAAAGAGAAGTGTGAGACATAAGTTAATGTTTATTCAATAACACCACATACGACGCGAGCGCCGCCACCACCTAGCTTACTTGGGTGATCGGAGTGATTGTCACCACCTGCATGGATCATTAACGCTCGACCTTTTAAATCCGATAATTTTAGGCGAGGCGCGACAACGGGCTGATTGGTATTGCCGTCCATGTCCACATAGAGTGGAGGCAAGTCGCCTAAATGATTGTCATCGGTCCAAGGATAGCCATGCTTCCCTGTGTTGTTAGGATCATAATGGCCACCTGCTGCGCCGCCTAATACGGTTTTGTCATCCTTTTCTATGCTATCGCAAGATGGATTAGTGTGAACATGGAAACCGTGCACACCTGCTGACAAACCTGATAATTGAGGCGTAAAAACAACGCCATAATCACTTTGTGAAATCTCAATGGTACCAGCGCTCTCATTGGTGTTGAGAGCAGTCATTTCTACCGTTTTTGCTAGCGCGTTAGGGGCGGCGACAAGAGCGGATGCAACTGAAATGCATAGCAATCCTTTTAACATGGGACCTCCTTCTTTTATGGTGTACGCTCAAGCACATATTAGTGAAAACCTGTTTTACTTATGCCTGTTGAGCGGTGAGTTTATGTCATAGAGTGATGTGTATCACTTTATGGTCTTAAACTGATATCTCGATCCGAAATCAGCTTTCTTTTATTTAGTCTTAACATGTTGAGATCGTTAAGATATAAAAAGAATAGACGCCAATCTTAAAATAGCCTGAATATTTTTAAATTAACGCAAAGTTAAATTTTTAATGACTTTATAACAAAGCTCATAATTGTTTTATAAAGAATTTGGTGGAATTGTCCGCAATAAAGAATAGTCAAATTAACGAATATATTAATGTGAACATTGTTGTTTATAGATTTGTGGTCAAACTGTTGCTTATATCATCAAATAAGATAAAAAATTGGAACTAAAGTCACTTAATGGCAGAGGAAAAAATTAAACTCTGATTGTAATGGGTAATAATGTTTTAGTAACAGATAGTTACGCACTTAAAATTAATAATATGGCTAATTTCCGACAAGGATTGAAAAAGATGAAAGACAAGGAATCTATTCAGACTAATAGCAGCCGCCGTAATTTTCTGAAAGGCGCAACAGGAGCTGTTGTTGCTGGTGTGAGTGCTTCCGCTTTCTCAGGCGTAGCTCAAGCACGAGAACAGAAAATTGATTGGAGCGGCCGCGGGCTAGGTAGAAAACACGATAAGCGCTTCTGGCGTAAAGTGCGAAGACAGTTCGTTTTGGACAAACGAACCACTTACATGAACATTGGTACAACAGGTTCAATGCCAAAACATGTTCTTGAAGATTACGAGCATAACAACAAGCTGGTGGCTAAATATCCTTGGGATATGAAAGGCAAATTTGGCTCTTGGCCTTATGTTTCAGAGATGGTTAAAGACGTCGCACCAGGTTTTGGTGCTAACCCAGAAGAGATCATTCTCAGCCGCAACACTACTGATGGCTTATGCTCGATCATTAATGGCTTACACTTTGAACCAGGTGATGTGATTCTAACGACACACCATGAACATATTGCTGCAACATCACCTATGAACGTAGCGAAACATCGTTTTGGTGTGGATGTGGTAGAAATTCAACTACCAGTATTTACTGGTACTGAAAACGTTTCTGAGCAAGATTACATTCAAGCGTTCCGAGACGCGCTTGATACGAATCAAAACGTTCGCCTAATTGTTTTCTCTCATATCACATACAAAACAGGAACCGCGCTACCAGCAAAAGCCATTTGTGCTTTAGCAAAAGAGTATGGTGTACCTACTCTTGTTGATGGCGCGCATACAGTCGGTATGTTTGACCTTGATTTCCACGATATGGATTGTGATTTCTATGCAGGATCTGGTCATAAGTGGCAGTGTGGTCCGGGCGCGACAGGTATTCTGTATGTTCGTGATAACGGTAACCGTTTGAATGAGTATTGGAGTGACCGAGAGAACCCGTTATGGTTGATCAACTCCTCACTTTCTCATGCTGATTACCTGGGTAAACAGCTGCAAATGCAATACATTGGTAACGATAACTATCCTGCGAAACAAGCACTAGTTGATAGTTGCAAAATGTGGGATGAGATTGGTCGAGACCGTATCGAAGAGCGAGTTGTAAGCCTTGGTAGTTTATGTAAAACCTTGCTTCAAGAGTACTTACCACAAGCCAAAATGTATTCACCAAACGTGGAAGGCTTAACCAGTGGCTTAACGACGGTTAACCCGTTCTCCGATGTAACTAATGAAGAGATACTGACGGAATTCCGAGATCGTTTACGTGAAGAGTATGGTTACATCATCCGTACGACTAGCTTTAAGCTGCATAAGGATGATGACTTTGATACTTACGCGCTGCGTATCTCTACGCATTTGTTCCATGACGAACAAGATGTGGAAGGGCTCGTAGTGGCGATGACGAATTTGTATTACTCGTCGTTCTAACATCGTTGTTTATCACTCAAGCGCCCATTATTGGGCGCTTTGTGAAAGGTAAGGATATTATTATGTCAGTCATAACATTCAAAAGAACTTTAGCGACGGTGGCGCTCATGGTTACCTCTGTTGCGTCGTCTGCCGCTTGGTCAGACGATTTACAACAAATCCGTGAACGCGGTGTACTGCGTCACATTGGTGTCCCGTACGCTAACTTTGTCTCCTATATTGAACAAGGTGAAGTGGAAACTTTGACTGGCTTAGATGTAGAGATAATAAAAGGTTTTGCCAAGTCGTTAGGTGTTCAGTACCAGTATGTTCCAGCACAGTGGAGCGACGTGGTTGGTAAGTTGACAGGGCAAAATGTGCAATATCACAACAAGCAGGCTGTTGTCGGAGAAAGTGTTCCAATTGAAGGCGATTTGATCGCAAATGGCGTTACTATTCTTGATTGGCGCTCTGAGGTTGTCGATTTTTCACAAGATTATTTTCCTTCAGGTGTATGGTTGGTTTCCAGATCCGACTCTAGTCTGAGCCCGATTAAACCAAGTGGGTCGGTCGATGAAGATGTTAAAAACGTCAAGCAGCTGATCGATGGTCGCGAAGTGTTAGCTTTAGAACATTCTTGCTTGGATCCTAACCTTTATGACTTATATGACACAGGTGCAAAAGTTATATTACCTGATGGGGCGCGTCTCCTTAATGAGATGGTTCCAGCGATAATGAAAAATGATGCGGAAAGCACATTATTAGATGTTGCGGATACGCTAATTGCCCTCGAAAAATGGCCGGGTGAAATAAAAGTCATTGGCCCTATATCTGAAAATCAAAAAATGGCTGTTGCATTCCGTAAAAATTCCCCTGAATTACGCAAAGCATTTGATCGTTATTTAGACTCGATAAAAAAAGACGGTTCATACGAAAAACTAGTAAAAAAATACTATCCATCTATTTACTACTTTTATAACGATTACTTTATAGAAGATAAAAAGAAAGTCCGATGAATAAGGCCGTTAAAAAAATTTCCAGTAAAAGATTTATTACAATAAGCGCAATATTAGTTTCAATTTACTTAGCTATGCTTATTATTGTGACTAGCGTAGGTCAAAATAAGTTAAAAGAATCTCAATACAGAGAACTAGATTTAAAAGTAAAAAGTTATGCAAGCACACTCGATAATTTATTTACCATAGCGAGTGAAGATGTTGATAATCTAGCTACAGATAAAACAATACAAACATTCTTTGGTAATTTAGCTTCTGGCATGTCAATGGAGTATGGGTTAGGTGCAAGTTTAATTAATTTAAAGCGTCGCTTCGATGAGAAGATAGACAGTAAGCTAATTAATAGCAGCCAAATCTATAAGAAGCTCACGCTGGTAGGCAGTGATGGAGTCACCATTGTCACCACTGGATCTGAAAACCTTGCCGAGCACAAAATGGACATACAAACCTTAATGACTCAACACGGGCATCCCGAAGAGGTTTGTGCGACGCGATACAATGATGACGTTCGCATTCAAGTCATTAAGCAAGTTAAGTTCTCCGGAAAGCCTGTTGCCTTTTTAATTGCCGATCTTAATAAGAATATTGTTATTGACCAACTTACTAACCAAGAACATGAAGATAGTTATAGCCGAATGGTGCTAAAAATAAAAGACGTGGAAATGGTTGTATGGGATACCATAAATAAAACACCTTCTCACAATAAGGATGAGAACTATTTCGTTTCTGAGGCTGTAGACGGAAAAATTTACTTTGAAGTTCCTGTGGATAAACATCACTTCAAATTGATGGCGTGGTTCGAGCCTTTGAGTGAACGAGATATATTTACATCACGGCTCTTTATTATTGGTTTGAGTATTCTGGCCGTTATGATCGTCATTGCTTTATGTTATGCATTCATCACGAACAATAATAGGATTGAATTGAAAATTAAGCTTGAGGAAGAAAAAAAGCGTAAAGATATTCTTTCTCAACAGAATAAAAAATTAACGAACGAAATTGAACGTCGAAAAGCGTCTGAAAAAGAACTCGCCTTCCAAGCTAAATATGACACATTAACCAATTTACCTAATCGTAGTTATGGTTCCGAGCGATTGGCTTTGGAGTTAATTAGGGCATCGCGTAGTGGGTCTAAAGTTTTGGTGATGTTCATCGACTTAGACCACTTTAAGCAGATTAACGATTCAATGGGACACTTTGTTGGGGATGAAATCCTTAAACTCAGTGCTCAGCGACTGTATCAAGTCGCAAGAAAAACAGACTTATTGGCGAGAATTGGTGGGGATGAGTTTTTACTCGTCATCCCAGACTTGCCTGATAATGATACTGCAAAGCGAGTTGCTTCAAGTGTACTTTCGGCGTTTAACGATCCGTTTGTTTGGAACAACCATGAATTCTTCTTGAGTAGCAGCGTTGGAATGTCTGTGTTCCCGGATGACGGAGACAACGCTGAGCAGCTCCTTGCATGTGCTGATATGGCAATGTATCGGGCGAAACAAGATGGGCGTGATGGCTTTTGTTTTTATAACCATAATATGAACCAAGATTTGCAACGCTATTTGGATCTGGAAAATCGTCTGAGAAGTGCGATCTCCAATCAGTTATTAGAGCTGTATTATCAGCCAATTATTGAGCTGAGTAGTGGTAAAATCGTAGGTGCAGAAGCGCTAATGCGTTGGAATGATGACAAGTACGGATTTGTAAACCCTGAAGAGTTTATCTCTATTGCAGAGAAAAATGGTTTAATTCATCAAATTGGTGAGTTTGCTATTCAACAAGCGTGTCGACAAGCGGCACAATGGCAAAGTCTGACTCCGTTGTTTGTTTCTGTAAACTTTTCTAGTGTTCAATTTAGGTACTGCGAGCGCTTACTTACGTTTATTAAACACAGCCTTGAGGAGTCTGGTCTTCCGTCAGATAAGTTCGATATTGAAGTGACAGAAAGTCTCCTCTTCAATCACGATTCTGAGCTATTAGACATGCTTAATAACTTACGAGCGTTAGGCACTAAACTTACTATTGATGATTTTGGTACTGGTTATTCTGCGCTGAGTTACTTGCAGAAGTTTCCGTTCGACCGCTTAAAAATTGATCGTAGCTTTATGCAAAATATGTTCGAGAACGACTCAGACCGCGAGCTTGTGAACGTAATCATAGCAATGGCAAAAGCGCTGGATCTTAAGATCGTCGCAGAAGGCATCGAAGAACAGCGTCATGTAGATTACCTGAAAAACCTAAACTGTGAGTTCGGACAAGGTTTCCACTATAGCCGACCATTACCTGCTAAGGACTTTGAAGCACTTTTGGCTAAGCCTACCTGGCTATAATTCCTTTTATAACAACATCATAGAAAAGCATTAATCGAATTTGTGCCTAGGATTCATTAATGCTTTTCCACCTTAAGGTATAATCCTTCCTCCTTCCTTGAATTACACTACAATTAATTGATGAGTGATAGCCCGTGACGCCCGTCACATAAAGGCTCAACCTAATTCTAAACGAGTAAATACTCGCCAAAATAACTAGGAAGGAATTTCAAATGTCTTCTGCATTCTACCAACAGATTCAGCAGCAAATCGAAGAAGTAAAGGCGGAAGGCCTTTACAAATCAGAGCGTGTCATTACGTCTCAACAGCAAGCGGCTGTTAAAATCTCTACTGGTGAAGAAGTACTAAACTTCTGTGCGAACAACTACCTTGGCCTTGCCAACCACCCGGCACTTATCGAAGCGGGTAAAGCAGGCATGGACGAGCACGGCTTTGGTATGGCTTCAGTACGTTTTATCTGTGGTACGCAAGACATCCACAAAGAGCTTGAGCAGAAGCTTTCTAAGTTCCTAGGTAAAGAAGATACGATTCTTTACACATCATGTTTCGACGCAAACGCGGGCCTATTTGAAACTATTCTAGGCAAAGAAGACGCAATCATCTCTGACGCTTTAAACCACGCGTCAATCATCGACGGTGTTCGTCTATGTAAAGCGATGCGTTTCCGCTACTCAAACAACAACATGGAAGAGCTAGAGCAACAACTGATCGCTGCGAAAGAAGCAGGTGCTCGCCACATTCTTATCGTAACGGACGGTGTGTTCTCAATGGACGGCGTAGTAGCAAACCTTCCGGCTATCTGTGACCTAGCAGAGAAGTACGGCGCATTGACGATGGTTGATGACTCTCACGCTGTTGGCTTCATGGGCAAAACAGGTGCAGGTACGCACGAGCACCACAACGTGGTTGACCGTATCGACATCATCACTGGTACGCTAGGCAAAGCAATGGGCGGCGCTTCAGGCGGTTACACATCTGGTAAAGCGGAAGTGATTGACTGGCTACGTCAGCGTTCTCGTCCATACCTATTCTCTAACTCTGTTGCACCAGCAATCGTAAGCGCTTCTATCCGCGTTCTAGATCTACTAGAAGAGAGCGGTGACCTACGTGATCGTCTATGGGAAAACGCAGCACACTTCCGTACTCGTATGGAAGACGCGGGTTTCACAATGGGTGGTGCTGACCACGCAATCATCCCAATCATGCTTGGCGACGCAAAAGTAGCAGCAGAATTTGCAGAGCGTGCGCTGGAGAAAGGCATCTACGTAATCGGCTTCTCATTCCCTGTAGTACCAAAAGGTCAAGCACGTATCCGTACTCAAATGTCTGCGGCGCACTCTCGCGAGCAACTAGACCGTGCAATCGACGCGTTCATCCAAGTTGGTAAGGACATGGGTCTTATTTAAGATTCTAGGCCTTAGACAATAGGGCCTTTAATTAAGGTTACATTATGAAAATTAAAGCATTATCAAAGCTAAAGCCTGAAGAAGGCATCTGGATGACTGAGGTTGATAAACCTGAAGTTGGCCATAACGACATTCTGATCAAAATTAAGAAAACCGCTATCTGTGGTACAGACGTACACATCTACAATTGGGACGAATGGTCACAAAAGACAATTCCAGTGCCTATGGTTGTCGGTCACGAATACGTGGGTGAAGTGGTTGCGATTGGTCAGGAAGTTCGTGGCTTTGAAATCGGTGACCGCGTATCTGGCGAAGGTCACATCACGTGTGGTCATTGTCGTAACTGTCGTGGCGGCCGTACTCACCTATGTCGTAACACGATTGGTGTGGGCGTTAACCGCGAAGGTGCATTCGCAGAATACCTAGTGATCCCAGCGTTCAACGCGTTCAAGATCCCTGAAGGCATCTCTGACGATCTAGCGTCTATCTTTGACCCGTTTGGTAACGCAGTACACACAGCACTTTCTTTCGACCTAGTAGGCGAAGACGTGCTTATCACAGGTGCTGGCCCAATCGGTATCATGGCAGCAGCGGTTGCTAAACACGTTGGTGCTCGCCACGTAGTGATCACAGACGTGAACGAATACCGTCTAGAACTTGCTCGTAAGATGGGTGTAACACGCGCAGTAAACGTGGCTGAAGAGAAGCTAGAAGACGTAATGGCTGAGCTAGGCATGACAGAAGGCTTCGACGTTGGTCTAGAAATGTCTGGTAACCCAGCAGCATTCAACTCAATGCTAACCACAATGAACCACGGTGGTCGCATTGCACTACTAGGTATTCCACCGTCAGACATGGGTATCGACTGGAACCAAGTTATCTTCAAAGGCTTGGTGATCAAAGGTATCTACGGTCGCGAAATGTTCGAAACTTGGTACAAGATGGCTTCACTGATCCAATCTGGTCTGGATCTATCGCCAATCATCACGCACCACTACAAGATTGATGACTTCCAAGAAGGCTTCGATGTAATGCGCAGCGGTATGTCAGGCAAAGTTATTCTTGATTGGGAATAACTTATTCAAGTAAGAAATGCGCTCCTTTTTGGGGCGCATTTTTGTTTCATGAAGATTCTTGTTTCGGGAAGAAATGGTCGCCAATCTTTTCTAAACTTCTCGTGTCGTTCTGCTACTTTTTTTAGATTTTTTCCACTCAACTTCACCCTACCTTCTAACTCATTGTCGATTCTGTATTTGGAATAAGATAATAACCATTTGTTTTTAGTGGTTATTTTTTAGCATTACATGCTTAAAAATCGTCACTTTTAAGTTTAATATTTTTATTTGCTGTTCGTCTTTATCCTTATCCTGCTTCTTTTTATTGTTTTACATTTTATATGCATTTGGTTTGTCATAATTGAGCTATAACTAATAAAAAGGTTACCGATATACAGTGGAATGTAAAAATGGAGCTTTATATGAAAAGATTTTATCTGATGATGCCTCTGCTCTTAACCTCATTTAGTTGGCAAGCGAGTGGAGCGTCAGTGAGCGGTACGATTGATGTTTCAATTAACCTTGTACAAGGTTGTGTGATTAATGGAAATAATGCGGTAGATGCAGCTTCTGGCGTTGGCTTTGGCTCACTCGCCTTTGGAGACGTGCCTGCAATCTTCAGTGAACAAGATGGTGTGGTAAATGGTGGTAGTGCGACGGGTATTGAAGTGCTTTGTAGTAACGGTGTGACACCGACGTTTACATTGGGCACCGGATTGTATGATGCAAGTGCGACCGTTGGTACCTACGCGATGTCAAATGGCGCGCAATTTATTGATTATACGTTGTTTACCGACTCAGACCGAAGCACACAAATTATACAAGGCGGGACGGTAGCTCTGTCTGAATTTACTAGTGCAACATCGCAAACTATTGAGCTTTTTGCGAAAGCTTACGGTACGAGCAGCATTGCCGGTACATACTCCGATACCATCAGTGTGACGCTAAGCTGGTAAATCGTGACGCTGGTTGTTAGGAGCTTTTCACTTGTCGCGATGAGTTTGTGTTCTTTAACTGTGCTGGCTGATGCGACACAAACTTTTCAGGTGTCTGCCATCGTAGATACAGGTTGTTTGATTAACGGCTCAGTACAAGAAGAAAGCCCAACCCAAGCCGGGCAAATAGGTACGTTAGATTTTGGTGAGCATTCTTCAGTTTACGCGACGGAAGTACAAGGCAGCATCACTTACAGTTCATCACTCACATTAAGTTGTACTCCGGGTATTACGATGAATGTTTCCGTAAATGGCGGGATGAATGCATCGGATGGTGTACGTAAGCTAAAGCACAGTGAAGAAGCGACAACGGTAGATTACTTTTTGTTCCAGGATCTAAATTACACGCAGGTGCTTGATATTGACACGCAATATTCCGTCGATACTGAGCAAGACCCAGATAATATTCAGTTTCCTATCTGGGCAAAGGCGACAATAAATGGGAATGAAATGGCTGGAATTTATATGGATACGCTTACGCTGACATTAGAGTGGTAAGTGAACTTTGGAGGGGTGAAATGGAATTCATACTCAAAAAACTATTATTAATAACCTTCCTTTTTGTTTTTTTCTCAAATGCCAACGCTAACTCATTATTAATTTGGCCGATTTACCCCAAAATATCAGAGGAGAGTAATGCAACATCACTTTGGATGGTAAATAAAGGCAGTGTTGATTCTTATTTACAGGTGAGAATTTTTAAGTGGGAACAAAACGAAGGAGAAGATAGTTATTCAAGTCAAAGCCAGTTAATTGCAACTCCTCCGTTTGTCAAAATTGAACCAGGTGAAAAGCAGTTAATCCGCATCATCAACCAAGATGAGGCCTCTGCGGGTAAGGAGTATGCATACCGAGTGATCATAGATGAATTACCGCCAACTCAAAACCCTCAAACAGAATTGACGGAAAATGAACTCGCTGTCAAAGTCCGAATGCGTTACTCGATACCTTTGTTTATTTACGGGAAAGGGCTGACTGATACTCAAAAACCAAACCGTGACAGTGAATTATGGGGTGATTTACAGGCACAGTTTATTAAGAAAAATAATCAGCGTTTTGTTCACATTAAAAATTCAGGAAAACACCATGTTCGCTTAGTGAATTTACAGTTGAATCTACCAAATAAAGATCCTGTCGTTATTTCCGATGGACTAGCTGGCTATATTCTTCCTGAACAGTATAAGGTTTGGTCTATTCCCCATAGTAATGTCAGACCCTTGAGTTTGAGCGCGAATATTGGAGGTAAACGTTACCAAATACCATTGAAGCAATAATGAATAGATTTAATACAATGAATGCTTTCTTTTGGTTGGTATTACTTAGCGTAACGTGGAGCAGTATTGGTCTTTGTGCAAATTCAGCAAACCACTTCTCTGAGCTACCGAGTCCTGAAAATTTCTCTTTAGAAAAGTTTGAGAATATCAGCCTCAATCTGGAGTTGGTGATCAATCAAAGAGCAACAGGGCTTGTTGCGAAAGTTGAGCGAGTTGGCGATCAGTTCTTTTTGCTCCGGGAGGACCTCATTTCAGTTGGGGTTACCGCCAAGTCGTTGCCTGGAACCGAAGAGAGACTTGAGGTTACGTCTATCCCAGGTGTTAACGTGCGTTACTTGCAATCGTCATTGCAACTTGCAATTGACGTACCGCCTAATTGGTTACCGATGCAGAACTTATCAGCGCAGGATATGGGGCGATTTTCCCCGGCTCAGTTTGGGCGTGGTGGCCTGCTTAACTACAACGTATTTGGTGTGTACGAGAACGAAAGCCGACAAAAGGAGGTTTCTATCAATCATGAAGTCAGAGCCTTTTCTGAGTTTGGCGTTTTTTCTACTACCGGGATATTTAAATCTAACTTTCATCGCGATGTTCAGTCCCAGCAAAGCAGCCAGTACACTCGTTTTGATACGAGTTACGAGTACGTCAATCAAGAGAAGCGAATTCGTATGGAGGTAGGGGACTATATTGTTCGCCCTTTATCTTGGAGCCAACCAGTAAGACTGGCGGGTATTCAGTTGTCGCATGATTTCTCTATGCGTCCGGATGTCGTGACGACGCCGTTACCTGCATTTTACGGTGAGGTCACAGCGCCCACTACGTTAGATTTGTTTATCAATGGCTTTAAAACTGACTCAATGAATGTTGGGCCCGGTCCTTTCATTATTAACGATATTCCAATGCTCTCTGGTGCTGGGGAAGCAACGGTAATTGCAACGGATGCTCAAGGTAAGCAAACGGTCATGACCAGCCCATTTTTTCTCTCTTCCGATCTACTCAAGACCGGATTTACATCTTACAGTGCGAGTATTGGTGCGATCAGAGAAAATTTCGGTAATGCATCTAACGACTATGGAGACGGTGGCGTGGTTACCGCTCTGCGTCATGGCATGACTGATTGGTTAACACTAGAAGCTCAAGCTGAAGCAAAAGACGACCTGATCGTTGCGGGGCTGGGCTTTGTCACCAATGCTTTCAACTTGGGTACGGTGGATGCCTCGTTTCGTGTGAGTAATTTTCAGGATCAATCTACCTCATATGCGCTAGGTTATAGTTATCAGTCTCGGCTGTTTAGCTTCGCTGCTCGAACTCAAGTAGAACAAGTCGACTTTTATACCTTATCTCATTTACCAAATTACGAAATGCTCGATGAAGGCAAGGACGCTTCACTCGCGTCGCGTCATCTATCACAAATCAATATGGGAGTCCGTTTGGGAGATTGGGGCTCACTTTCTGGTGGATACTTTGATATTCAACAATCCGACTCAGATTCACGTACCCTAAACCTTACTTATAGCTACGCTCTGCCTTTTAATATCAATATGTCCCTTTCTTACAACCATAGTATTGGTGGTCAGAGTGTTACGTTGGCGCAATTCTCTCTACCTTTCAGTTCTTTGGGGGGAAGTTCGGGGCTAACGCTGAAAAGAGAGGACGATGGCGATGTTAGAGGGCGAGTGGGTTACAGCCGCCTTGCGCCAATACGAGGTGGGTGGGGCGTCAATTTAGCGCATGATATTAACGAAGACCCAGAAAACCGTAAACAGGCCGATTTGACCTACCGTGCGTCATGGGCGCAGTTCAGAGCTGGGTTAAATGGCACCAGTGGCGACTATGATTATTTTGCGGAAATGGCAGGTTCGGTCTCTACGTTGGATGGAGAAATATTCCCGGCGAATGAAGTGTATGACAGCTTCGCGGTGGTGAGCACCAGTGGTTTTGAAGGTATTCCGGTTAAATATGAAAATCAAATTGTCGGAGTGACAGACGATGAAGGTTACCTACTTGTTCCTTGGGCTACGGCGTATTACACCGCCAAATATGAAATCGATCCACTTAATTTACCAGCCAATGCTGCGTTTTCTGCGACAGAGCAGTTTGCTTCGATACATTCGGGCTACGGCTACCTGTTAGAGTTCCCAATAGAGCTACAAATTGCACTGAGCATGACGGTGGTAGACGAAAATCATTTGTTCCTTCCGATTGGTACATATGGCCGCTCAGAAACGGGCTTAACAAGCCAAATTGGTTGGGATGGTTTTACGTACTTTGAAGGCGTTGACCCAGGCCGCTATATTCAGTTTTATCCTCAAGGACAGTCGCCATGTAAAGTGTTTATTGAGGGGTTGTATCAGCGTGACAGTCAAAAAATACAAACATTGCCTGAGCAGGTTTGTATCAAAGCCGAAGAAGAGACCGCACTATGATTTTGCGCAGCTGGTTTGCTAGCCTACTTCTCTTTTTCTCGTGCTCGACAATGGCTTGTCAGCTCACGGCGGCAGCACCTTTAATCTTGTTTGGCAATGTTTCTTCGTTTACTGTTTCAAGCTCTCAGCAGCAAAGCTCAGCTCAGCCTCATGCGGGGATTACGTGTGACTTTTCTACACTTGTGTCTTTGTTAAGTGGCGACTACGTATCAGCAACGTTTAACAGTATAAATAATGGTTTGCTATTAAATGAGGATGATCCGAGTTCGGAGCTCAGCTATCAGATTTTTGGCGATCCAGGTCTTTCACAAGAGTATGTATTCGGCCAAACTTACAATTTTTTTGAAATCGGGTTACTCGATTTACTCGGGTTGTTTGGCACTCAAGCCGAGTTTCCGCTCTATGCTCGGACGGGAGTGGGTAGTAATCTTTCCGCTGGGACTTATAAAGACCAAATCACCGTAACCTGGATTTGGGATTACTGTAAGGGTATCGGGGTTCTAGGGGTATGCATTGGCCGCGCCAATGGCAGCGCTCAAAGCGTGATTACGGTTGAGTTGGAAGTGACCCCTGATTGTATGATCACAGCGCCAGATATTGATTTTGGTTCGTCCCCATTAGTGGCCGGTTTTGAACCAGTCAGTCAGGTTATATCGTTAACTTGTACCAAGAATAGTTCCTTCTCCATTGGCTTGAATGACGGCCTAAATGCGTCCGGCGGTCAGCGGCGAATGATTTCTAGTGGTCACTATTTGGAGTATGAAATCTATAAGTCATCATCGATGGATCGCTGGGGAGGAACCAGTTCTGAACGTCGTGAACACAGTGACGTCGATACTGGCGGCTCCATTCCGGATGGTATCACTCCACAGAATTATAATTATCGCGCGCAGATACTAACCAGCCAAACGACCCCTCCTGCAGGTACTTACACCGATTCAATAATCGTTGACGTTCAATTTTGAGCATCATGTCAATTACATCATTAGAGGCTTCTATTCCAAAAATCTTTTGTAATCATAGTTTTCACTCTGTCACTGCTTAATTTTGTGAGATTAGTATGGCTTTATTCTCACGGAATTTAACTTTCAGAAATAAGGAAAATGATGAAGAAGTCACTAACAACATTAGGTTTGGCACTGGTATTTACAGGAACAGCTTATGCAGCAAGCTGGGGCTACGAGGGAAACCATGGGCCAGCTCATTGGGGTGAGTTTGCATCTGAGTGCGCAAAAGGTCAAAACCAGAGCCCAATCAACATTGAATCGGCGACCGAAGCGAAGCTAGAAAAATTGGATTTCGACTACGAAGGTAAGGCAATTTCACTGCTGAACAACGGTCACACTTTACAGACTGGTTTAGAAGGTAAAAACACACTCACCATTGATGGTAAAGAGTTTACGTTGAAACAGTTCCACTTCCATACGCCATCTGAAAACCATGTGGATGGTAAAGAATACCCACTAGAAGTACACTTTGTGCATGCCGACAAAGTAGGTCATCTAGCTGTTGTCGCGGTGTTCTTTAAACTGGGTGACGCGAACCCAGATCTAGCTAAGATGCTAGCTAACATTCCAACTAAAGATCAAGACGTTACCATCAAGGTTCCATTTGATGCTGATGCCCTTATCCCAAGTGATAAAGACTACTACCGCTTTAACGGCTCACTAACGACACCGCCATGCTCTGAAGGTGTACGTTGGTTGGTGATGAAAGAAGCACAAACTATTTCTCCTGAGCAGATAAAATCTTTTTCGGAAGTAATGGGGAAAAACAATCGCCCAATCCAACCGCTGAATGCACGTATGGTGTTAACGCAACAATAACCACTTCATGCGAAGAAAAATAAAAAGCCCGCTTAAACACAGCGGGCTTGATTATTTGGGTATTGGTGAGAACTAGAAGCCGTGATCTTCTTGCTCTTCCGCTTTTACCATTTGTATAGGATCAAGCTTAAGCGTCTGAGTAGGGAACGCGATATCTGCATCGTGCTCTTTAATGATGTTGATTACCTTAAGCAGTATGTCCTGCTTAACCTCATGGTATCTCACCCAATTCACGGTTTTAGTAAAGGTATAGATAAAGAAGTGCAACGATGATGGACCGAATGTATCGAAGTTGACGATAAGTGTTTGGCGTGCATCAATGTCTTTGTGATTTTTCAGCATTTCTTTTACCGCGGTGATAATTTGCGGCATTTTTTCAGCATCGTCGTAACGAAGTCCAATTTTTTCGTAGATACGTCGGTTCAGCATGCGAGATGGGTTTTCTACGACAATGCTGCTAAACACTGAGTTTGGCACATACAGTGGACGCTTATCGAAAGTTCGGATAATGGTCATACGCCAGCCAATGCGTTCTACCGTCCCCTCTATTTGTCGGTCTGGAGAACGGATCCAATCGCCAACTTTAAATGGACGATCGAAGTAGATCATAAGACCTCCAAAAAAGTTAGACAGCAAATCCTTCGCCGCTAAACCGACGATCAAGCCACCAACACCACCGAAGGTAAGTAGGCCCGATAGTGACAGACCAAATGCCTGCATTACGGTTAGAATTCCGACGGTAATAAAGAACAGGCGCGCGACCTTAGCTATCGCTTGTACTGTTGTTTCATCTCGGTTCTTTTGTTCGAGAACATGCTCTTCAACATTGGTAATGAGCCGCATAACGGTCCATACGAAGATGCTGATGATTAAAATCAGTTTCAGCGTACTTAACCAGTTTATTTTATCGTTGAGCTCGCTCTCCAATATGATGCCAATAGAGACGGTTGCTGGCCAACACCAAATGAGTGTGCTGACGGGCGCTTTTAGCGCATCAAGCAACATGTCATCCCAGTGGAAGGGCGTTTTCTCTACGAGCGCAGCGAGGCGAGAGCGGATCAGCCGCCAAGCTATCCAAGCTATAAAGCTAGCGAGCGTAATGAAAAGGACGCTTCCACTCCAATTTTGATGAGACGTTTCAATGTAGCTTTGTAATTCGGTAAACCACTGTGGCATATGTAACTTATTTCTAGTGAACCATGGAAGGAAAGGTAGCAGATATTACTCCTTCACCCCAGTGATTTCCTTTAAATCATTTACTTATGTCTAAACCGCCCGAGATGGACTTTTCCTTCCAATGACAAGATAGTTACCTTTACGTTTTGCTGAGCGACCGCCTCATGCATGTTCAGAGGTACGCTACCAATGATTGAGGGTTGATATTTGGACGATCAATTATAACTTCTCTGACTTATCGCTAACATTTATCTTAAGTAAGTGTGAGAGTGTATTGGCTCTTGAATTAGCGGAGGCAGATATGGAATTTACAGAGCTGGATCGAAACGCGCTCTACGACATCTGGATGTCACAAAAAGCCAAAATGCACATCACTCAAATGGAAATGGCGAAGCGCCTTGGTTTGAGTCTACACGAGTTTTCTGGCTTGTTACGTGGTAATTCTCCACTGACGCTAGGTTTTGTAAAACAGCTATGCGAGCAGCTACATGTACGTCCTGGTCAGGTGATTCCGTCTTTGACGGAGCGTGACCTATCTGCATCTGGTACCGTTTATTTACAAAATCGTGTGACGGTGGATGGCGATATCAGTAACGTGTTTATCGACGGAAACCAAGTCGTGATCGAGTACGTTCACCAAGTTAGCTAGCTTGCTCGTCAAATTATCGGGTTGAAGAGCAATAAAAAACGAGCCACTGTTGGCTCGTTTTTTCGTTTCTGTTTTGCTCGATTGCAAAGATTATGGGATTTTCACTAGCGAATCGCGTGAAAGATCCGCGATAGACTTAGCGCCAGTCAGCGTCATTGCTACACGCATTTCTTTATCGTACAGATCCAGTAGATTTTCAACGCCTGCTCCGCCTTGTGCTGCCAATGCGTACACAAATGAACGGCCAAGAAGCGTACAGTCTGCACCAAGTGCGAGCATACGAACGACATCAAGACCAGTACGAATACCAGAGTCTACGAAGATCTTAAGATCACCTTTTACCGCATCCGCAATGCTTGGTAGTGCTTTAGCACTTGAAAGTACGCCATCTAACTGACGGCCACCATGGTTAGATACCACAATGCCATCTGCGCCGAAACGTACCGCATCTTTCGCGTCTTCTTCATCTAGAATGCCTTTGATAACCATTGGGCCATCCCAAAAATCACGAATCCACTCAAGATCTTTCCAGGAGATAGAAGGGTCGAAGTTTGCGCCTAACCAGCCGATGTAATCTTCTAGCTTTGTTGGTTCGCCACGATAAGTTGAGATGTTACCTAAGTCGTGCGGTTTACCAAGTAGACCCACATCCAGCGCCCAGCTTGGGTGGCGCATCGCCTGGAATACACGACGCATGGCCGCGTTAGGGCCACTCATACCTGAGTGCATGTCACGGTAACGTGCGCCAGGAACTGGCATATCAACGGTAAACACCAGCGTTGTTACGCCTGCTGCTTTTGCACGCTCAAGTACGTTTTTCATAAAGCCACGATCTTTAAGCACGTAAAGCTGGAACCACATTGGACGTTCAATTGCAGGTGCGACTTCTTCAATCGGACAAACCGAAACAGTCGACATAGTAAATGGGATGCCTTTTTTCTCGGCTGCTTTTGCTGCTTGCACCTCGCCTCGGCGCGCGTACATACCAGTTAGACCAACAGGAGCTAGCGCGATTGGCATTGCCAGTTTCTCACCGAAGATCTCGGTTTCGAGGCTCAAATCTGTCATATCGCGTAGGACGCGTTGGCGAAGAGCGACATCACCTAAATCGTCAGTATTACGCTTCAGCGTGCGTTCGTCGTAAGAGCCGCCATCAATATAATGGAATAGAAACGGGGGAAGCTTGGCTTTCGCGGCAGCGCGGTAGTCAGTAGAAGCTGAGATAATCATAATGGTGTCCTAGCGGTTATTCTAAGCAAAGTTGTGGAGCAATTTGCTCTTTCGTTGAGTCTTCATCGCAAAGCAGTGAAGACATCAAAATGAGTATAGTTACCTATGGTTCACTTACGTTTGAATCGGTGATGTTGGTAACCCATTTACATAATTGGTTGAAAAATTTTATTAAATCACTCAATCAGTTATGCAAACTGGAAAGGGTGACACAGCTGTCGGGGGAATTGATGTAGCAAGCTAAATCAACATGTCGGGGTAGTAGTGCAGACAGCTGTGTCAAATTAGGCAGGGCTGTAAACCCTGCATTTCGCGTTACTTCATCAAGACATCTGTCATTTGGAAGCCATAAATCAGCACCAATCCAATAATGCCTGTCATTACAATGTAGTAGAACGTAGGGATAATCGTCTTACGCAATGTTGCGCCTTCACGACCAAGCAAACCTACCGTGGCTGATGCGGCAACAACGTTGTGAATCGCAATCATGTTACCTGCGGCAGCACCGACGGCCTGGAGTGATACAACAATCACACTCGAAATAGACAACGTTTGTGCCACTTCGAATTGGAACTGGCTGAACATCATATTTGATACCGTGTTTGAGCCAGCGATGAACGCACCCAGTGCACCAACGGTGGCACTCAGCGCTGGGAACGCAGAACCAACAAGGTCAGAGGCGAAGTTTGCGGTTGTGACGGGCATACTTGCTAGGTCAGCACCGTTGATGCCTGAGTTGATAAAGATACGAACCATCGGAATGGTAAATACCAAGACAAAACCCGCCCCAATCAGTGTTTTGCTTGACTCGCCAAACGCTTCACGCAATGGCTTTACACTACCGCTTTGTAACATTGCAGCAAGTAGTGCGACAAACACCAGAATGCCTCCAGGAAGGTATAACGGCTGAATCGCAGCGCTAACGCCAGTCTCACCAAGAATGTTGCTGAACGACAAACTTACGCTTTGTACAAAGCCTTTCAGCTCAGGGCTTACGCGGCTTGCGACGAGAATAACTGCCAGCATTACATATGGAACCCAAGCTTTTACGATGCTCATTGGCTTGCCCGGATTGTCGTTTAGATCGACTTTTAGCGAGCCTAACCACTCTGCAGGCCACTTGTCTTCGCTTTCGAAATCCCACTTAGTCTTTGGTACTAAGAAGCCTTTTTTCGCTGCGGTAACAACGATAGACAGACCAACCAAACCACCGATAAGTGAAGGGAACTCTGCACCTAAGAAAACACCGGTTAACGCGTATGGAACGGTGAAAGAGACACCAGCGAATAGTGCAAATGGTAGAATATCCAGACCTTCACTCCAGCTTCTGTTCTTGCCGAAGAAACGTGTTAACATCATCGCCATTAATACTGGGATCATCGTACCTACGACTGCGTGAATGACAGCAACGTGCGCTGTGATATCTTGCAGGTACATTTCCCACGTTGCACCTTGTGCGGCCAACGACTCACTGATGTTATGGGTGTCTAAACCTTTGTTTACACCTACGATGATAGGCGTGCCTACCGCGCCGAATGAAACAGGCGTTGACTGAATCATCATGCCCATAAGGACAGCGGCTAGCGCAGGAAAGCCGATTGCAACCAGTAGTGGTGCAGCGATTGCTGCCGGGGTACCGAACCCAGATGCGCCTTCAATGAACGAGCCAAAGCACCAAGCAATGATGATGGCTTGTACACGGCGGTCAGCCGAAATATCGGTAAATCCATTACGGATTGTGGTGATCGCTCCAGTGTGTTTTAAAGTGTTGAGCAAGAAGATGGCACCAAACACGATCCATAGAACAGAGACAGTAATGCCCAGTCCTTGGAATACGGAGGCCAGTACGCGATTGGCTGACATATCCCAAAACATTAGTGCGATAGCGACGGTTAGACCGAACGCAACAGGCATGGCTTTTTTAGCAGGCCAGTTGAGACCAACCAATAAGATGGCGGCAACAACAATTGGCGAAAATGCCACTAGGGCAAGTAGGGTTTCACTCATTTGTACATCCTTCGTACGCTGACTTCTCGAACGGTGTCAATCCGCTGTAGAGGTGACTTTTTGTTGTAATGGTTTTGTTAATTTGGCGTGAATTTACTCCTTTATTTTTTGTTGATATAGGGAAATAATGAAAATAATTAATTCCAAAAGTGACATAATGGTATGAGAGCAGACGACTTAATCCTATTTTCTCAAGTAATCGAACTTGGCAGCTTTAGTAAGGTTGCAGAGGCAAATAACCTTACAAATTCGGTAGTTAGCAAAAGAATGGCGAGGTTGGAGGAAGAAATAGGGGCTCAGCTATTATATCGAACAACGCGCAAATTAACCTTGACCGAGGCAGGTAAGGTGTTACTCCACAGTGCTAAAAATGTGAAGCAGGCCACTCAGGAGGCTATGGATGCTGTTGCAGGCTTTGGAGAGAATGTGAGCGGTCATATAAAAATGTCCGTGCCGTGTATCTCTGGAGATTTGATACTTGCTGATGCTGTTGCCGAATTTTGTAACCTTCATCCGGGTCTGACCGTGGACATGTCATTGGATAATCGCTTTGTCGATTTAGTGGCTGATGGTTACGATTTAGTCATTCGAACTGGCTACCTAGCCGACTCTAGTTTGATCGCACGACATATTCTCGATTCCCAATGGGTGGTATGCGCGTCACCTTCTTATATTGCGAAAAATGGGAAACCGATCGAGCCGATTGATCTCACCACGCACAATTGTCTGCAATACGCTTACCAAACCACAGGTGCAACGGATTGGGAGTTTAAAGGAGAAGATGGCAATTACATCGTCAAAGTATCGGGCTGCTTTTCTACTGATAACGCGACCGCATTACGTAAAGCCGCTCTGGGCGGCCATGGTATTGCTTACGTCCCGCGCTGCTTGGTGTATCACGATATTCGTAATGGTCAACTGGTGGATATTTTTCCTGAATTAGTAGGTAAAAAGTTGGGTATCTACGCGGTGTATCCTTTTACTCGTCAACCACCGAACAAAGTGAAGCTGCTTATTGAGCACATTCGTGACCGATACTTAACGATATCTCATTATTTCTAGGTTCTTCATAGATTTAAAACAATGTCGTTGAAATCAAAATTGGGTGCTCTAAGGTAATCACCGCTATAAAACGATTGAAGATAAACAACTTAACAAAAACAACGGAGTAACACGGACGTTATGCATTACCCAAAAACACGTAAAGATTCTGTCGTGGACACTTATTTTGGTCACGACATTGCCGACCCTTATCGCTGGTTAGAAGATGATCGAAGTGAAGAAACCGCACAATGGGTTTCGGGTCAAAATTCGGTCACGTTCGATTTCCTTGGTCAGATCCCGTACCGCCAACAAATCCGTGACTTAGTCGCGAACAGCCAAAACTACGAAAAATATTCCCAGCCATTTGTACGTGGTGACTACACCTACTTCTACAAAAACGACGGTTTGCAAAACCAAAGCGTATTGTATCGACGTAAAGGCGAGGGAGAAGCCGAGGTTTTCCTTGATCCAAATACTTTCTCCGAAGAGGGCACGACCTCTCTTGGCGAAGTCAGCTTCTCTAAAGACTACCGTTTGGTCGCGTATTCCATCTCGGAAGGGGGCAGTGATTGGCGTAAGATCTTTATCATTGATACGGAAACCAAAGAACAGTTAGAGCCTGAGATTGTTGATGCGAAGTTTACGTCGATTTCTTGGCTGGGCAGCAAAGGCTTCTATTACTCAAGCTACGATAAGCCGCAAGGCAGCGAGTTGTCTGCTCGAACTGAGCATCACAAGCTTTATTATCATGAACTTGGTACATCTCAATCTGAAGACAAAGTGATTTTTGGTGAGTTGGATACGCAAGTTCATCGTTATGTGTCTGGTACGACGACGACAGATGATCGCTTCCTCATTATCTCTGGCGCAGAATCTACATCGGGTAATCGTCTGTTTTATATCGATTTACAGTCTGAGTCCCAAGCGATTGTGACGCTTCGTGATACAACGCAAGGCGACACCTACTTAATTGATAGTCAAGACGAAACCTTGCTGCTTTACACCAACCTAGATGCGCCGAACGGCAAAGTTGTCAGCTACAACACTCAGACAGAACAATGGGCTGACGTGATTGCTGAACAAGAACAGCCGCTAGAAATCAGCAAAGGTGGCGGTTATCTGTTTGCGACTTATATGGTGGATGTGCTTTCTAAAGTGCAGCAGTTTAACTACCAAGGTGAGTGGATTCGAGATGTAGAACTGCCGGGAGAGGGCACGGCTTACGGTCTAGCGGGTAAAAAAGAAGAAACCACGCTGTATTACACCTTTACTAACTACGTGACACCACCGACGATCTTCTCATTTGATGTCGAATCTGGTGCATCGACGCTTTACCAAGAATCAAAAGCGCCGTTCGATCGCAATGAGTATGAGTCAAAACAGGTGTTCTACACCTCAAAAGATGGCACGCAAGTTCCAATGATCATCTCATATAAGAAGGGCATCTCGCTTGATGGCAGTGCGCCAACCATGCTGTATGGTTATGGCGGTTTTAACATCAGCCTCACTCCGATGTTTTCTGGCAATGTGGCCAACTGGCTAGAATTGGGTGGCATTTACGCTGTCGCCAACATGCGAGGCGGCGGTGAATATGGTAAAGCTTGGCACAATGCGGGCACTCAGCAGCAAAAGCAAAACGTGTTTGATGACTTTATTGCGGCAGCGGAATACCTAATTGAAAATGACTACACCAGCTCGGAGCGCCTAGCGATTCGTGGTGGTTCTAACGGTGGTTTGTTAGTTGGAGCGTGTATGACGCAACGTCCTGAACTATTCAAAGTTGCGCTGCCTGCGGTTGGTGTGCTTGATATGCTGCGTTACCACACATTTACGTCTGGTGAAGGCTGGAAGTACGACTACGGCACGTCAGAACAAAGTGAAGCGATGTTCCGATACTTACTTGGGTATTCACCTGTTCACAATGTAAAAGAAGGCGTGCAATACCCTGCTACCTTGGTGACAACCGCTGATCATGACGACCGAGTTGTGCCTGCTCACTCGTATAAGTTTATTGCTGAACTGCAAGACAAACAGCAAGGCGAAAATCCGGTGTTGATTCGTATTGATGTGAATGCCGGTCATGGTGCCGGTATGCCGCTCAGCAAGCAAATCGATCTCACGACCGATGTGTACGCATTTACGCTATACAACATGGGTATCGGTTCGATTTAACGATTTTGAGCTTTAGAGAATAAAAAATGCCGCGACAGAATCGCGGCATTTTTCATGGTTGGGGGAACTCAAGTAATACTATTTTTCAGTATTGTTGAGTCAGGGTGACTAAGTCTGACTCGATGAACCAACCAGTCTCGGCGGCCAAACCGAAAGGCAGCTACGCCATTCTCAAGTAAAGATGAAATAATCATCTTTACTTAATCCTAGTTCATTAATATGAAACTGTGATGAATCTAAGCAGCATCATTTTGATTTTCATTGTTTTCAAGATCAAATGAGGCATCAATCAGTTTTCTAGTGTACTCACTTTTTGGGTGATGGAAAATCTCTTGTGCGCTTCCTTGCTCCATGACCTCGCCCTTTTGCATGACAAGAACACGATCAGAAAGGGCTTTGACGACTGATAGATCGTGGCTAATAAACAAGTAGCCAATGTTATGCTTTTTCTGCAAATCTTTCAGAAGGTCAATCACTGTCAGTTGCACCGAGCGGTCTAATGCAGAGGTTGGCTCATCAAGCAGAATAAACGAAGGTTCAAGGATCAGTGCTCGCGCGATAGCAATACGCTGACGCTGGCCTCCTGAAAACTCGTGCGGATAACGGTTGATGGACGCGGGATCTAAGCGGACCTCACGGAGCACGTTGCGCGCTTTCTGCATACGTTCTTTTTTACTCAACATTGGTTGGTGGACAGTTAATCCTTCTGTGATGATCTCGCCGATAGTCATACGAGGAGAAAGCGAACCATAAGGGTCTTGGAATACCATCTGAACGTCTTTTTTCAGCTCAAAACGTTCTTTGTTTGTCAGCAAGGCCATATCTTGGCCTTTATATTCTATTTTGCCAGTTGAGGTCAGTAGACCTATCAAAGCTCGGCCGAGTGTAGACTTACCTGAACCGGACTCCCCAACGATCCCGAGGGTCTCTCCTTGTTTAAGCTCAAGAGAAATGCCTTTTACCGCTTCGAAGTACTCATTCTTGCTCGCAATAAAATGCGACTTTACCAAGAATTTGACTCGTATATCGTCGGCCTTTAAAAGCTGTGTAGCACTTTCGCTAATAGGCTCCTTACTGCCTTTAGGAATCGAGTTGATTAGCATACGTGTGTATTCGTGCTTTGGGTCCTCGAAGAGTGTTTGCGTTTCGCCTTCTTCGACGACTTCTCCTTTACACATCACAATGACACGGTCTGCAAAGTGTTTTACGACGCCTAAGTCATGAGTAATAAATAGGATTGCCATGCCCATCTGAGCCTGAATTTCTTTAATCAGGTGCAACACTTCTGCTTGAACCGTGACATCCAACGCTGTTGTAGGTTCGTCGGCGATCAAAATATCGGGCTCGTTAATCAGTGCCATCGCAATCATGATGCGTTGCAATTGACCACCAGAAAATTCGTGTGGGTACTTGTTGTACGCTTTTTCTGGGTTTGGCATATGAACCAATTCAAACAGCTCTAACACCTTTGCTTTTGCTGTTCGTCTGTCGACCGGGCGGTGACACATGATGGCCTCAGCGACTTGGATACCCACCCGCATGTACGGGTTTAGTGAGGTCATCGGCTCTTGAAAAATCATGCCAATGCGATCACCGCGAATACTTTGCATTTCACGCTCTGTTTTATCCAAGATGGAGCTACCCTCAAACATGATGGATGAGCTTTCATGCACAATAGCGTTGTCTGGCAGTAGTTTCATCAGTGCGTTGGTTGATACTGACTTGCCAGAGCCAGATTCGCCAACGATGGACAGCGTCTCGCCTGCTTTTAAATCGAAGCTAACATTCTTTACTGCATCGACGATCCCATCGTTTGTCGTAAAGCTGACTGATAGGTTGTTCACCGAAAGAATGGTTTTAGAAGACATCACAGATCCTTGTGGTTGATAAAGCAAATGATACTCAAGCAATGGACAGCATAAACCTAGCTGGCCTCAATGCTTGAGCTTTAGATTAATTATACAGGTGAGAAGGCGAAGATTTTGCCGAACTCATTGCTTGCAAATGTAAGAACTGCTCATGCGCGCGCGTTACGTGCTCGAGTTCTATCATCCATTGAGCATTACGTTGGGCAGAGCAAAATGCCGCCATGTGAGCTAACAAGTCTTCGCTCTGTTGACCAAGTAGGTGACCTACGCGCTCAATCAGTTCATGGCTCTCTAGCTGCAAAAATTGAAATAGCGCGTAAGTTTGATTGAGTATTGAGAACGCATCATGCTGTAAGCCGAGTTTGTTGAGAATCTCTGATTGCGTCACGCTGGCATCTCTAAGCCCCGTAATGAGACATACAAACTGGCAAGGTTTAGTTTGTGCATTTTCTAGCGCTAGATGAATGTGGTTGGGTAGATTGTTGAGCACGTCGTCATATAAACGATGAGCTTCTGGCCAATGGCCTTGTTCCATCAGTTGCTCCGCTTTTAAGTAGCGCATCCAGCATTGCTCAATATTCATATCCATCTCCACAACATTTGATTTGTTTAGATATTAAATGAAATTGATTATCAATTGCAAGTGCGTGTTAATATTACTTATGTGTTCATAAAATGTCCAATCAATCTAGGGTGGAAGGTAAATCACTTAAAATTAAGCAAATAATCTCTACACTCAAATAACGAAAATAAGAAAAAAGGAAGTGGATATGGCAATACTAAGATTGGAAGCTAAGCAGCTATATTCTGTAGCAGATCTAGAGAATATGCCATGTAAGTCGACCAAGGAGTTACCTCCAATTGATGAAATCGTGGGCCAAGAGCGCGCGCAAAAAGCGGTCGAGTTTGCGATGTCCATCAAAGAGAAAGGGTATAACATCTACGCCATTGGTCAGAATGGGCTAGGTAAACGCACCATGATCTTGCGCTATCTGAATCGTCACCAACACGATGCAGCAGCCCTGTTTGATTGGTGTTACGTTGCGAACTTTGAGGATACCCGTACACCAAAGGTATTAAAGCTGCCTTGTGGTATCGGAAATAAGCTACGTGTTGATATTGAAGCTTTAATGGGCAAATTATTGAATGCTTTACCCCTAGCATTCGACAATGAAATGTACTTTAGCCGCGCTGAGCGATTAAAAAATCAATTGGCAGCTAAGCAACAAAACGAGCTGGATCGTATTAGTCGAGAGGCAAAAGAAAAAGGCATCAGCCTAACACTGACTACACAGGGGGATTATCAGTTTGTCGCCATGAACGGTGATGAGCTTCATACGGAAGAGTCTTTTGATGCACTAAGCAAAAAAGAACAAGAGCAATTCAGCGATGCTATTGATGAACTCGAAGTGCGATTGCGCTCGATGGTTCGTGAGCTTACGGAGTGGGAAGAGACATACAGCGATAAAATCAAAAAGCTCAATGATGAAGTGACGCTTGATGTGATTACTCACTTCATCAAAAAACTCAAAGTGGATTACGCGCAATATTCCGAAATCAAAACCTACTTAACTGAGCTGCAAAAAGATATTGTTGAAAACGCAGATATCTTCCTTGACCAAAGTGGCGAGCAAGGCGAAATTGCGACGGCATCCTTGGATAAAAAATTGCCACGTCGTTATAAAGTGAACGTCTTGGTAAGCCGTAAAAGCAGCGAATTTCCTATCGTTGTTGAAGAAAATCCCAACTATCATTCACTCTTCGGGTCGATTGAGACTGCCACTTTCAAGGGAACGGTGTTTACCGACTTCTCGCTGATTCGCGCAGGGAGCTTGCATAAGGCGAATGGCGGCGTTCTATTAATGGATGCTCAGAAAGTACTTGAACAGCCTTACGTTTGGGATGGTTTGAAGCGCGCATTGCGTGCTCGTCAATTGAGTTTTACGTCTCTAGAAAAAGAGGTCACATTGACGGGGGCGGTATCACTCGATCCTGAACCGATTCCGCTTGATATCAAAATTATCTTATTTGGTGATTACCGAACTTACCAATTACTCCAACATTACGATCCAGAGTTCAGCGAGTTGTTCCGTGTGACGGCAGATTTCGAAGACGAAATGAAACGTACGCCGGAGTCTGAGCTGCATTACGCGCGCTTTATCTCTAGCGTGGTGCATGACAACAATATGCTGCATTGCGATCGCAAAGCCATTGCTCGGATCATCGAATACAGCTCACGTTTGTCTGGCGACCAATCCAAGCTATCTCTACATTCGGCTAATATCGCCAACTTGCTTCGAGAGTCGAACTACGTGGCTCGTCAAGCCAACTCCAACATGATCCGTATTGGGCATGTTGAAGAGGCGCTCAATAACCAAGAAATGCGAGTAAGCCGATTACGCGATAACGTAATGGAAACCTTTATTAACGGCACAACGCTGATTCGCACCGAAGGAGAAGCCGTAGGCCAAGTGAACGCACTTTCGGTATTGAGCACTAGTGACTACATGTTTGGTGCACCGAATCGCATCACAGCGACGACGTGTTACGGTGATGGGGATGTTATCGATATCGAGCGCAGCGTGGATTTGGGTGGCAGTATTCACTCTAAGGGCGTAATGATTTTGTCTGCCTACTTATCTTCCGTATTTGGTAAAACGGCACGAGTGCCATTAACGACAACCATTACCTTTGAGCAATCTTACGGTGGTGTTGATGGTGATAGTGCCAGCATGGCTGAGTTATGTGCGGTTGTGTCTGCTTTTTCAAAGCAACCAAATCGACAAGACATTGCGATAACAGGGTCGATGAATCAATTTGGTCAAGCTCAGCCTATTGGTGGCGTAAACGAAAAGATCGAAGGCTTTTATGATGTGTGTGTAATTAAAGGTCGTCATGACGGGCAGGGGGTCATTATTCCGCGCTCTAATGTTCACAATCTAATGCTTCGTTCCGACATCGTGAAAGCAGTCGAAAAAGGTGAGTTTAATATTTGGGCGATTGACCATGTTACTGAAGCTATCGAATTGTTTACGGGGAAAGTTGCTGGTGAGCCAACCGATGAAGGCTCTTATCCAATCGATACCATTTTTGGCCTTGCTCAAGCTAAGCTCAATTCGTTGAGAAAATAGGCTGAAACCGTCCTAAATGTGAATGTATCTCATCATAAGTGATCATAATTTATCATAACGACAATATCCCGACGCCACTGTCGGGATATTGTCAATAACAGATTGAAAATGGAGAGTTTTTGTACTAGACAAAAGTGTGATCAACCTCTAATATTCGCCACTTGTTTATTCGTCTGGGATTTATCCCGTCGCAAGGAAGCATAGATATTCAAACTGCCGAAAAGTAACGTTGTTATAGGCACTGCTCGAGTTTGTTTGGATATAGACATCACGCATACAACTGAGGCCCTGTCATGCAGTTATCACTGAAAAATTTGTCAGTACGAACGCAAATTTTGGTTCCGGTATTATTTACCGCGATTGTTTTGTTTATTGCTCTTTGGATTACTAAAAACAATCTTCAAGCAGAGCAAGATGTTATTGCTTCCAACCAAGAATCTTTGGTTTTTCACAAAGACACATTGGCGAGTATTGACGACCAAATTTACCCTCTGCGCATAAGCGCGGTTTACGCTATTTACGATGCTTCTCGTCGTGAGAATTTTCTAACCGAATTGAAAGAAGGCTTAAAGCAAGTTGATGCCGATTTAAGCGCAATTGAAGCCCGAAACCTATTCCGTGACGATGCCGTTAAAGTTCGCCAAGCAATTGAATCCTATGTGCGATATTCAGAGCGCTCAGTTGCTTTCTTCAACCAATACGATCAAGGTTTGAAATCGGATAGCGAGTACCGTGCATTTGTCAAAGAGTATCGCAATGTTGGCCGAGAAATGGTCCAACAAATTAACACACTATCAAAGCATGTAAACGAGCAAGCTGAACAATCTACTATCAGAAGTCATCAGCAAAATGAACGTGTGCAAAATAACGCTATGTTGACGGTTTTAGCGGTATTTGCTTTCTCATTGATAGGCGCTTGGTTCCTATCTGGCATGATTGTTACACCAATCCAAAAGCTGCAAGAAGTGATGCGTCAGTTAGCAATGGGTAATCTATCAGTACGTGCAGATGTCGATGGGGACAATGAGATCTCTAAGCTGAGCAAAGATGTAAACCAAACCGCAGAGCAGTTATACAACACTGTGGACCAGTTAACCCGTATTAGTGAGGAAGTTGCATCTGCATCGACCGAATTAGCTGCGGTAATGACGCAAGCGGAAGCGAACGCTCAACAAGAGTTAGCGGAGATCGAGCAAGTTGCATCTGCGGTTAACGAGCTTGCAAGCACTGCGAATAATGTGAGTGATAACGCGACCTCTGCTGACGCAACCGCGCGTGAAGCTGATGGACTTGCTCAATCAGGTTTGGCTATCTTCCAAGAAAGTGCGGAAGCAAGTGCGCAAATGTCTCAAGCATTGAACGATGCAGCGCAAGTTGTTTTGCGTCTAAAAGAGCAATCTGTACAGATCAACGATGTTATTGAAGTGATTCGCGGCGTATCTGAGCAGACCAACTTGCTAGCATTGAATGCTGCGATTGAAGCGGCGCGAGCTGGTGAATCTGGTCGTGGTTTTGCGGTAGTAGCTGATGAAGTACGCATGCTAGCAGCGCGTACTCAAGACTCGACACAAGAGATCCAAACGATCATTGAAGAGCTTCAAGCGCAGTCTGGGCTGGCGAATGACAGTATGCAAGTCAGCCTTGATATGCTTAGCCGCAACAACGAGCTGACGCAACAAGCGAATGAAGCGTTGGTTGGAATTACCGAGTCGGTCGCCAACATCAACGATTCAAACACGCAAGTAGCAACCGCAGCCGAAGAGCAGTCTCAAGTTACTCAAGATATCAATCGCAACGTGGTTAACATGTCGGAGCTTGTAAACCAAAACGTAGCGGGCATCAGCCAAAGTGCAAGTGCGAGTACTGAGCTTTCATTACTTGCAGAGAAGCAGAAAGAGCAATTAAGTTTCTTTAAGCTTTAATTCATCATCTACTTATCAAATCTCTAAATCCCTGAGTGAATGCTCAGGGATTTTTTTGTTTGTAATAATCGGATTTATTATCAATAAGTCTATCTAAAACAGTCAGTTAACAAGATTTTTTTGCGGGCAATATCACGTTTTGTGATATTGTTTTTACATTTTTTTCGTCAATTTTTTTTTGACGCGAACATTTTTTTTAACTCAACCGATAACTTGATGGTTGAGAGGTATTCATATCGTCATTTTAAGTGGTGTTTTCTTCTATAAGTGCTGTTTATTCAACACGTTGCGTGAAAAATAACAGCTGCTACTATGCCGCCAGTTTTCTCGTTGGTACAGAAAAGTCCTGTTTTTCTGGTGAGAAAACACATATAAAACAATGATATGGAAAATAACAATGAAATTAAAAACTTTAGCTGTAGCAGTGGCGCTAATGGCATCAGGATCTCAAGTTGTCGCTTCAGAACTATACAACCAAGATGGCACTTCTCTTGAGATGGGCGGCCGCGCTGAAGCGCGTCTTTCTATGATGGATGGTAAGGCAGAAGACCGTACTCGCATCCGTCTTAACTTCCTAGGCAAACAGGAAATCAATGAAAACCTATACGGCGTTGGTTTTTGGGAAGGTGAGTTCAAAACAAAAGAAGAAGGTGCCGTAGATAACAATAGTGATCTTGAAACTCGTTACGCTTATGCGGGTCTGGGTGGCAAATACGGTGAAGTAACTTACGGTAAAAACGACGGCGCACTAGTGGTTCTTACTGACTTTACTGACATTATGGCTTACCACGGTAACACAGCAGCACTTAAACTGCCTGTTTCTGACCGTACAGATAACATGCTGTCTTACAAAGGCCAATTCGAGCAACTAGCTGTACGTGCTAGCTACCGTTTTGCTGATCGCACAACAGATGCACAAGGCTTTACAGACAACGAGGAAGATGGCTTCTCTCTATCTGGTGTTTACGCGTTTGCTAACACTGGTTTTGAACTAGGTGCTGGTTACGCAGATCAAAACGACAGCGATGAGTTCATGCTGGTAGCTGCATACTCTGTAGGTGACTTCTACTTCGCTGGTAACTACACTGGCGCGGATATGGATGTTGCAGGCAAGACTCTTGATTACAAAGGCTACGAACTAGCTGCTGCTTACACTATGGGTCAAACTGTATTCACTTCTACGTTCAACAAAGGTGAACTAGAAGACGCAGATACTGTAGAAAACCTAGCTGTTGATGTAACTTACTACTTCAAGCCTAACTTCCGTGGCTACGCATCATACAACTTCGATCTAATGGATAACGAAGGCGCTGATGAAAAAGATGAGCTAGCGCTAGGTCTACGTTACGACTTCTAAGTCATGACTCTTATCTAAGATACTGCCTTATTCTTAGTAAATAAAAACCCCTTACTGAAAAGTAAGGGGTTTCTTGTTTTCTAGCACTTCAAAGCTTCTTGATAAGCGATAGGGGTTATCAAATCTATCTTTTTAGTGTGAGCTTAGTACCATCAAATTTGAGGTGACTGAGGAGGTTTTTAGCGTTGTTTTTACCAACCTCATCAAACTCCATTCCGTAGCGAGCATAGTGCGTTGATTTTTGTAAATTACAAATACGACCTCGCAATGGCGCTAGCATACGACTCTCTCCGGGCATCGTTAGATCCAATGAAACGTGGTCACCAACCTGAAGTGGCCGGCTCATTGGTGATGTTACAAAACGACAGCCACTACGAGATAAATCTCTTATTTCGCATTCAGTTCGATAGGCTTCTAAACAAACACGCGCTCTCAAATTTACTTCGTAACGTACTTCTTTGCGAAGCTGAAAGACCTGCATAGTGTTGGGTAGGTCTAGCACCAAAATTGGGTACGGTTCGCCTAGTCGATGCTGTAATTGGGCCCTAAATGGGATAACGGCCCCTTCACCTCGATGAGAGTAGGCTTTTACATTGATCCAAAAGCCTTCTTGAAAATAGAACTTCAAGTCTTCATCGGAGATGTTCGGAACCTCTATCAATGCAGTATTATTTGAGTGACAGCCAACAAATGTGCTGGTTGTAATAAACTTTGTACCAACGGGGGTGGTGACGTTTACGCTCACTTCACTGCCGTGTTCGACCATTGCCATTGCATCGGTGCTATTTAATGTACTTGCCTGACGTTCTGGTGCCTTCTTGTTTTGCAGAGGTAGCTTGCCGTCTCTGGCAATTGGGCTCATATTTCTCATTATAATTGTCGTACCTGATGTAAGAAGGTAATCGCGTGAGGCGAAGAAGCACTCTCGCATGGTATCGATTTTATTCAGTGATATAGTTTGATTCAATCAATCTGTAACAAAAATTAGAGAGCAAGATATGCATGAAGTAACTCATGAAGCCACGAATAGTACATTCTGGGTTGATTTAGAGCAGGGCTATAAAGCCAAGGTGATTTACCAGCTTGAGGGTAATGTCATGCACATTACATCAACGGTTGTTCCTGAAGCACTGCGAGGTAAGGGGTACGGAAAAGTGATGATGGAAGCGGTGTTGCCAGAAATTGAGTCACTCGGTTATCAAATCAAACCAGTTTGCTCATATGTTATTCACTATATGGAGAAGAACCAAACGTGGTCACATCTGCTCGCATGATGAGTAACAACCACCAACGCTACCAAACTATTGGCCAGGAACTCAATCTAGGTAATTACCGCTCTGTAGAAGTCATACAATCGCTATGGGGAGGCTATGGAGAGTTAGTCCGAGTTACTTCTTCTACTCGTTCGGTGATCATTAAGCATGTAAAACTCCCTAAGCCTTCAGAGCATCCTAGAGGCTGGAATACGGACCGTTCTCATCAAAGAAAGTTGCATTCTTATCAGGTGGAAGTGAATTGGTATGAGTATTTTTCCGGAGGGGTGGATACTCGCTGCCGAGTACCACAAGGTCTAAAAACGTTCCAATCGGAGAATGAATGGCTCATTGTGATGGAAGATCTCGCCGAGGTGGGCTTTCCAAAAGTCATCACAGATGCACAGCTAGAGCATCTACAAGCCTGCCTCACTTGGTTGGCGAACTTTCATGCGCGATACATTGATGTTCGTTCGGATAAGTTGTGGCATACCGGAACATACTGGCACTTAGCAACCAGACCCGACGAGCTTGAAGCATTGCAAGACACTGAGCTACAAAATGCGGCTCAATTGATTGATCAAACGCTTTCGCAAGCTAAGTTTAAAACACTAGTACACGGTGATGCCAAATTGGCGAACTTCTGTTTTGATGAAGAAGAATCAAGCGTTGTTGCGGTTGACTTTCAATACGTTGGATGTGGGTGTGCAATGAAAGATGTGGCACTGTTTATGAGTAGCGCCGTTAAGCCAGAACGTTGTGCAGAGATGGAAGTTTGGGTTTTGGATACGTATTTTGCTCAGTTGCAACACGCGCTAATGGTCTATCAACCGAATCTTGACCCTAATGAAGTCGAGCGTGAATGGCGTCCTTTGTTTGCTGTGGCTTGGGCAGACTTTCAGCGATTTGTGAAAGGTTGGAGTCCCGACCACTGGAAGATCAATCCCTACACAGAAGCATTGACTCGCAGAGCGTTGGCTTACTTACGAAAGTGAGTCGAAGTTTAAAAAGAAAAGCCTCCAATTAGTAGGAGGCTTTGTTTTATCTTTGGCCTGGTCTGATGCGCGCCATGTAATAGGTATTGATGAATTCACCATCACGGAAGGAACCGTCAATCGCTTCACCTTCAATTTGAAATCCATGCTTTTTATAAAGCCCAATGGCGGCGTCGTTATCGGCATTGACCTCTATCTGAATTCTTCTCACATTTAACCAGTTATCTGCTAGTTCAGTGACTGTTTCTATCAATTTGCTACCAATACCGAGTCCATGGAAACTATCATGTACTCCGATGCCAAACGATGCAGTGTGCATCGTTCTTGGACGTAGAGAGTGGTGAAAGCCAATATTTCCGACGACTTTACGATCAATTTCAGCGACATAGCTATAAACACCATCAGGTATGTTTGACAACCTTTCCACCCACATCGCGAGCGAAGGCTTTGGGAGTTGCAGGGTTTCACGTTGTGCTTTTGGTTGTGAATAGATTTCTACGAGTGCCGCTGCGTCTTCGACGGTCGTTGGACGTACGATAATTTCCATGCCTCTCTCCTTCGCTTTTTAGTTTTAATTTTTAATCTAACCACAGTTTTCTTATTTGGATAGTGTTTTTTTATGTTTAATGGATAAATGCCTTTTAAATTAGCTTGTTATGATGTGTTTTTTTGAATTTTTAGTAGTGATTTGTCATCGAATTGAACGAGTAGATTGCAAAGGTGTTGAATTATTGTACTGAGAATGGCGCGTACTGCAGAGTATCGTGGTGAATTTCATGTCGCAGTAAATAAACGCATTTAGTCAAACTGTGACGACGGCACTGTGCGTCAGTTGACTTGAATCAATAGAGGATGGAGTTACCTCCTATGAGGTATAGGGAAACGACACGTTTAGGGCTATTTATGCTTAACTTGATAAGGGAGTTTTGTTGAGGAAATAGCATGAAATCCTCTCAGTCTAAAATATCGCAAAGTCGGCGCCGATTTTTGCGTGATACAGCTCGGACTGCGGCTGGTGTTGGCGCAGCTGCGTGTGTATTGGGCTTACAATCGCTACAAAGCCAAGCTCGAGAAACCAAAGGTGTGCCTATTCGTCCGCCAGGTGCATTGCCGGAAGGCGATTTCGAATCAGCTTGTATTCGATGTGGCTTGTGTGTTCAGGCATGTCCTTACGATACCTTGAAACTTGCGACATTACTTTCACCCGTCGCGACTGGCTCACCTTACTTTACTGCACGCGATATTCCCTGCGAAATGTGCGAAGACATTCCTTGTGTTGTCGCTTGTCCGAGTGGGGCGCTGGATCCGAAACTAACCGATATTGATGATGCTCGAATGGGTACAGCGGTTCTTATTGACCATGAAACTTGCCTTAACTGGCAAGGGTTACGATGCGACGTTTGTTATCGCGTTTGTCCGCTGATTGATGAAGCCATCACGTTAGAGATGGTTCACAACGACCGAACCGGCTATCACGCCAAACTTATCCCTACAGTGAATTCCGAAGTGTGTACCGGATGTGGTAAGTGTGAACAAGCGTGCGTGTTGGATGTCGCTGCTATTAAAGTTGTCCCGACGGATTTGGCGAAAGGCAAAGTGGGCAGCCACTACAATTTTGGTTGGAAAGAGATCGACAAACCACTCGAAAATATCCTCTCTAGTGAGACGCCTGTGCCGGAAGGTGCGCTTGAATCGCTAAAAGGAGGTAAGTAATGGCAAAGAATTTAGCTCAAAATGCTGGCAAAGAAGCGCTTGAAAAGCTTGGTTGGTGGCGCGCGCATCGGTTTTTGATTTTACGTCGGCTATGTCAGTTCACCATCATTGCGCTATTTATGGCTGGGCCGACGCTGGGAATTCTAACTGGTAATCTGTCATCAAGTATGTTGCTCGATACCGTGCCGTTAAGTGACCCGTTAATTGTGCTTCAAGCTTTGGCGACAGGGCATGTTCCGGAGTTTAATGCGTTGTTAGGCGTAGTGATTGTCGTGGTGTTTTACGCGATTTTGGCGCCGCGCGCATTTTGTGCTTGGGTGTGCCCGTTGAACATCGTGACAGACTTGGCGGCGTGGTTGCGTCGAAAGCTCAACATGAAAGCGAGCTATCGTTGGTCTCCCGTGATTCGTTATTGGCTGATCCCTGTTTTGATGTTGGGCAGTGCGCTGTCTGGCGCAATTCTTTGGACATGGTTAGATCCAGTGGCGGCACTGCATCGCGGGTTGGTGTTTGGTATGGGCGCAGGTTGGGTGTTGATCGCCCTAGTGTTCGTGTTGGATTTACTCTTGGTTGAGCATGGGTGGTGTGGGCACTTATGTCCACTGGGGGCTACCTATGGCGTGATAGGCCGAAAAAGCCTGTTGCGCGTTACTGCTGTTCGCCGCGAAGATTGCACCAAATGCATGGATTGCTTTTACGTTTGCCCAGAACCAGAAGTGCTTCGGCAGCCTTTGAAAGAGGGAGATCGTCGAGTTATGGATCAAAACTGCATTAGCTGTGGTCGTTGTTTGGATGTATGTCCAGAACATGTGTTTGAATTTAAAAATCGCCTATCAGTAAAAGTCATTGATTAAGCCACTGAGCACATTTACTCATGCTTTATTTCTCTTGATACTTGAACATCGCGCTTAGCCAAGGAGTTAAGTGCGATGTTTATCTTCATAACAATATCCCTCAGCCATATCTGCTTGCTCTGGGTTGAAAATAATAATGATATTGCGAATTTGTTACATTTAAAGCTATGATGATGCCTTCATATTTAAAGGAAACATCATGACTACCTCATCGCACGGCTGGAGAACGCCGCAAAATTTCCTCCTGTTAATTTCCATTATCGTGCCCATTGCTTTTTCTACCTGGATGGCGTTGTTGAACAACTTTGTTATCGAGAAAGCAAACTTTGATGGTGCCGACATAGGCCTATTGCAAAGTGTGCGTGAAATTCCGGGTTTTTTGGCCTTTACCGCCGTGTTTGTATTGCTGTTTATCCGAGAGCAACGCTTTATGCTCGTCTCTTTGGCGATGCTTACGCTTGGTACGGCATTAACAGGTTATTTTCCCACTTTGTACGGTCTACTTTTTACAACGTTGTTAATGTCCACCGGCTTCCATTACTTTGAAACACTCAAGCAGTCTTTGTCTTTACAATGGCTATCTAAAGAAGAAGCGCCAGAAATGCTGGGTAAGTTTATTTCTGTTGGAGCTTTGGCTTCTCTGTTTACCTACGGCGCCATTTGGGTTTCGCTCGAACAGCTCAAACTTGATTTTAAAACGGTCTATTTAATGGCTGGTGGTTTAGGTTTTGTGCTCATTTTGGTGATGGCATTTGCCTTCCCACAATTTAAGACAAAAGTGCCTCAGAACAAGAAGCTCATCCTGCGTAAACGTTACTGGTTATACTATGCGCTTACGTTTATGAGTGGAGCACGCCGTCAAATTTTTACGGTGTTCGCTGGCTTCTTGATGGTAGAAAAGTTTGGTTACTCCGCCGCAGATATTACGTTGCTGTTCCTGATTAACTATGTCTTTAACTTCTTGTTTGCGAAGCGAATAGGCCGTTTTATCGGCGTTGTTGGTGAGCGCAAAGCGTTGATGTTTGAATACGTCGGTTTGATCTTCGTGTTCGTCGGGTACGGTTTGGTGCAAACGGCAGAGTGGGCGGCAGCATTGTATGTTGTCGATCATTTATTTTTCGCGTTAGCGCTTGCGATTAAAACCTACTTCCAAAAAATTGCCGATCCTGCCGATATGGCGTCGACCGCAGGCGTTGCGTTTACGATTAACCATATTGCTGCAGTTGTAATACCTGTTACGTTTGGTGTCATCTGGCTTGTTTCACCTGCGAGCGTATTTTACATCGGCGCTGGTATGGCAGCAGTGAGCTTGCTGTTGTCACTCAATATTCCAGCGAAGCCGGAAGAAGGCAACGAAACTCGCTTGTTGAAGTGGAGTTAAGTTGGTACTCACTATCTAATCATTAAAGCGAATACCTGTAATTAGACTCGCTAAAAAGGGTGCTTATGCGCCCTTTTCTTTTTATTGCAAAGAGATAATCCCTCCAATGGTTGTCAATGCATGCCACGTCCGTTAGGGTTTAGAACTAAGTATTTCGAAATAACTTGGGCATAACTGACGCGAAACAATAAGAGGGGAGCTATACAGTGCAGATACATGGCAGAGAGTTGGATTTAGATCTAGGAAGCCGTCACATCGTTATTCAGCGCCGCTATGAGGCGTTAGGTGCTGCAAACGACCTACTCATTGCTATTTGGTTTTTAATTGGTAGCTTTTTCTTTTTGAATGATTCGTTGATTGAAAGTGGTACTTGGCTTTTCATCGTGGGCAGTGCGCAGTTGATCATTAAGCCCCTGATAAAACTGATGAGTTTAGTTCATGTTGGTCGTTTAAATAAGCAACTTTCTGGCACATCAGCGAGCCGCTGAAATTACCGCTTCTTTTGAACACTCGCAAGCAAGAAGCCAACAGGCGAGTTATCGAGGGGAAAGCGGGAAGATAACGTGTTCGCAATACTAAGCACGTTATCTTCTGTTTGAAGCTTAAGAATTTAGAACGGATACCAGAACAGTTGTGTGTCGATAACACGCTTGCTGATCGCCGCAATCACTATCACCGCAATCCCAGCCATGCAGATCATATCGGCTTTGGTCAGTGGTTTTAAGCTGTACCAAGTGCGAGAGGAGTGGCGGCCAAAACCACGTAGCGTCATCGCGTTTGAGATTTGATCGGCTCGGTCTAAACTAGAGAAAATCAGAGGTCCAAGAATCTTCGCGACGTTCTTCATACGAGTGAACAACGGAGCCTTCTTGCTCAGTTCTACTCCGCGTGCTTGTTGCGCGTGCATGATGTTAACAAAGTCCTTTTTCACTTCCGGCAAGTAGCGCAGCGTTAAGCTTACGGCATAGGCGATTTTGTAAGGCACACCCAAGCGGTTCAAGCTGGCTGAAAACTCCGTCGGGTGAGTGGTAAATACAAACACCAACGCGATTGGAAACATGCTGAAGTACTTCAACGTCACTGTTACTAGGTAAAACAATGTCTCTTGAGTGAGCGAGTAATTACCGGGTAACGAGAGTAAAACCGTTGATGAACCCATGAACTCAGTACCTTGTTGCGGTGCTAACGCGAACATAAACAGGGCATTGATCAGTAATACCGTGCCTGTACCGAATAACAGCGGTTTGTAGACATGAAAGGGCACTTTGGTCATTTTCAATAAGCCCAAACCCAGCACGATCAACAGCGCGATGATTCGCAAGTCAAATGTGGTCAATACCACCGTTACCCAAGCAATGAAAAGCAAGAACTTAGTAATGCCATTCAACTTATGAAGTGGCGATTGGGTATCGATGTAGTTGATACCAAACTTCATTTTGTTGTCTTTCATGCCACTGCTTTCTCTGGTTGGTTTACTTCGTCGCTTTTTTGTTGGCGGTGCGCTTTTTCTACATTGATAAAATGCTGCATAAAGCCATTGGTGTCCTCGATACCAACTTTCGTAGCCAACTCAAACAAACTTGTGGTAGTGAGGTTTGCTTGGTCTAGTAGCTCTGGACTGCTGAATACCTGCGTCATTGGTGCATCCGCGACTAATTTACTGTCTGCAATCACGATAGAGCGCGTGGTGTATTCCAGCACTAAATGCATGTCATGAGAGATGATCATCACGGTTACGCCCAACTCGCGATTGAGCTTTTCGATGAAACTCAGCATAGACGTGTAGTTTCGATAGTCCTGACCTGCCGTCGGTTCATCAAGGATCAGAAGCTCTGGTTCCAATACCAAAATTGACGCAATGGTTACGCGCTTTTTCTGGCCGTAGCTCAATGCTTCGATTGGCCAGTGACGGTATTTGCTCAAACCGCACAGCTCAAGGACTTCAAGTACTTTAGCTTCGATTTGTTTCTCTTCAACGCCACGATTACGGAGGCCGAAGGCCACTTCGTCGAAAATCATGTGATGGGAAATCATGTGATTCGGGTTTTGCATCACCACGCCCACTTTCTGGCTGCGCTCGAAGATGGTCAGTTCGTTAAGATCTTGACCATTCATACTCATTGAGCCGCTATCCGCTTCAATAACGCCCATAATCAGTTTGGTGATGGTCGATTTACCCGAGCCATTTTTGCCAAGTACAGAGACAAACTCGCCACGCTTGATGTCAAAACTCACGTCTTCTAACGCGTTTTTCTCACCGTCGTAAGAATAGGTGAGGCCACGGACTTCAAGCAAAGTCTCGGCTGGCGTTTTGGGCGGTTGTGCTTTTGAACCATCAAACCATGCTTGTACTGCCGGTTTATATTGCTCCAACGGTAAGGTAGTTAAGCTAGAAGGTTTTGCATCGCCCTCAATCGAGCAGCCTGCTTCTTTCAGTGCTGAAATATAAAGCGGTTCGCGGATGCCGTAATCTTCTAGCAGAGGCGACGCTAAAATTTCATCTGGCGTTGTATCGGCAATGATTTCGCCGCTTTCCATCAAGATAATACGGTCAACGGAGCAATGCAGAACGTCCTCAAGACGATGCTCAATAATTACGATGGTTTTACCCGTTTCGCGGTGTAGATCATCGATGATCTCGATGGTTTTTTTACCCGTTTTAGGGTCAAGCGCAGCTAGTGGTTCATCAAACAAAAGGATATCGACGTCATCGACGAGAATGCCCGCCAAAGAAACACGCTGTTTCTGCCCGCCAGATAAATCGTGGGGTGAGCGTTCTAGCATCTGTTCCAAGTCGACCATTTTGGCCGTGGCTTTGACCAATGGGTACATGTCGATATTTGAAGTTAGCTGGTTTTCCAGCGCAAATGCAATGTCTTCGCCAATGCTCAAACCGACAAATTGGCTGTCCGTATCTTGCAGTACGGTGCCAACTTGCTCAGTGTATTGGTGCATGTCGAAAGGGGCGGTGTCTTGACCATTGATGGTCAATGTTCCACTGGTTTCCCCTTTGATTGCGTGTGGGATCAGTCCGTTAAGACATTGCCCAAGGGTAGATTTACCACTACCACTTGGACCGATAATGACGATTTTCTCTCCTTTCTCTATCCTTAGATTGATATTTTTTAGCGTCGGTTTGTCCAGCGACTCATATCTAAAAGAGAAGTTAGAAAATTCGATTGTCATTCGACATTAAGCCTCTGTTAAGTTACGGCTTTGCTTGTTACGTTTAGCGACAGACTTAAGAATGAAGAAGCCAACAATAGCAATAAGAATGGTGTTACCGATCGCGATAATAGAAAGCTGGGTAAACACTTTAGTGAACGGTTCTGCGTATAAAATCGTGTCGAGGAATGCAGAGCAACCGTAACCAAATACGTTGCCTAATAGCGCAAGTACTACGAATAACGCGAAGTCTTTCATATTGAAATCACCTTTCTCCAAACGGTAGCGCGTTAGAGAAGGGAATAGACCGATAATCAAACCAACAATACCTGAACCAAGTACCCAAGTGAGCCATACGCCCCAACCTGCAAATAGGTCAGTAACCCAGTGACCAATAAAACCAACCAAGAAGCCAACAAGTGGTCCAAATAGTACTGAGAACAATGCTAATACTGCCATTGCTGGTTTTAGCGTTGTGTTTGCAAACACAGGGATGCCAAACATAGGTAAGCCGCCGATACCGTAAAGAGCAGCACCGATTGCAATAACCACAACAGTTTTAGCGGAAAGATTCATAGATAACCTCAGTTCAATAGTCGATTTTAAAGAACGTTCATTTATATTGTTGGAAAGCGTTAGTTATTTGATTGTGTAACATATATTCAAAACAACCAAGCTGCTTATTGTTTGCTCTATTTTTCTTCAGGAAATGTGTGATTTGATTCACGCATCCCTTTGACTGGCTTTGGTTTTAGCAAGCATTAAAAATAAGGCGCGCATTATACAGAATATTAATAAAAGTGGGAATGCTATCTATCTGGATGGCTAGAATGAATCAGGGGCTGATCGTCAGCCCCTGATTACACGGTTTGATGTTATTTTTACCAATAAATGAATGCGCTATATGTTCATTAATGGTCGAGGTATAAATAGTTCTGCCAGCTCTTCATACGAATAAGCACTTTGCGCATCACTGATACGTGAGTAAAGCTGTCTGAATAAACTGCAACTTCAACCGCAGTACCCATTGGTAGGTGGTATCCACTCAAGTCGTCGGTAATTTTCAGCTTCGCAAAAACACGTCCGCTCGTGCGCAAGGCATCAGTCCCAAGCAGAGCGCCTCGCGCTTGAATTTGGCTTTCACCAATGGCTGGAATCACGTCAATGACTTCGCCACGGAACACTTTGCCCGGAATTGCGCGGAACATAAATTCTGCTTCAAAGCCTGGCTTCAAGCGTTGTAATGAGTTCTGTCTGAATGCCGCGGTGTACGTAATGTCTTCGGTATGTACGAAGGTCATTGCCGGGGCAAGTGGCAACGGCACAGCCATAACACCAGGACGCAAAGCCAATTGCGTAACGTAACCATCGGTTGGCGCACGAACGACGGTTTGCTCTAGGTTAAACTCTGCTTTACGCAGCTCGGCAAGAAGTTGCGCGACTTGGGTATTTTCGCCTCCGATTTCAGAGTCCAGAGCGATTTGAGCTTGTTCTTGTTGCAAAATCGCAACGTCTAACATGGCTTCTGCCGCTTTATACGCTTGGCGTCGAGTATCCAAATCTTGTTCAGTAAACGCGCCACGATCAAAGCCCCTTTGATATCGGCTAAATTCCCTTTGTGCTTTATCTCTGTCCGCTTGCGCTTTCAATACAGCAGCTTCTGCCTCTCTTAGATCAGACTCTAAGCCCAACGCACCTTGGCTTGCTTCTTTGACTTTCGCTTCCAGGCGAGCAACTTCTGCTTCAAAAGGCACAGGATCGATTTTGAAAAGAATATCGCCCGTTTTGAGCGGTTGGTTGGCCTGGACTGGCACTTCCACCACGCGGCCACGCACGCCAGAGACGATAGGCGTAGTCGGGAACACTTGGTTACCCAATTGAGTAAATGGGTGGTTGTAGTTCATAAGCAGCACGAGTGTGCCCACTAACACTACGCCGCCAAGTACGGCGGTTGGAACGGTCCATTTGTTTAGAGGAATATTGAAAATTTTAAAAATGGCAATACAAAGAGCTGCGTAAGTCAGAATCAGCAATAAGTCCATTATTCGTCCTCTTTACTTTGTTCAGGCAAAGGCTTTTGCTGAATCTTTTGTTGTTTCAACATCGATACTTCGTTTTTGAGTTCGTTGACTTCATCGATGAGTTCTTCAAGGCGGTGATGAATGTCGTGTGTTTCTTGTTCTAGTTGTTTAAAACCCCAGCCGCGTTCCTTGCGCCATAATGTTGCCCAGATCCATAAAAATGGCCACAGCGCATGCAAAGTGAAAAGGCTGACCCAGCCAGCGTAGTGAATTGCGTCTTGGTGCGGGTGCTCTCTCTCTTTGGCGATTTCATATGGAATATCATGGATGACAATGATTCCGTAAAAGATCACTAAAGCAACGAAGATGAGTAACCCAAGTGCAAAATAGTCTAGAAACATCTTACCTACCTGTGCGTATTGCGAAATGGAAAATCTACGTAAATTAACAATTTAAGTATTTGTCTTAACTACAGATGAATCAAGCGGTTTTTATGTAGGAATTATGTTTATGCGATGTAAGTATCCACTGATGTTTATTGGCAGTTAAGGTGTTGCTGAGTACTTATTTAAACAAGCAGTGAAGTGATATAGGAAGGATAAGTAAAAAGTATACTAAAGCCCCAGGTGTCAACCGGGGCATGGTTTAAAGTTCGGTACAGACTTGGTTTCTGCCATTGGCTTTGGCGCGATAAAGAGCTTTGTCTGCACGATAAAAAGTTCGCTGAGTATTCTCGCCTTCTCGATGCAAGGTAATCCCTATGGATACGGTCAGCCCCCGTTCACCAAGAATATCGTCCCAACCATATTGATAAATCCGTTCACGATAATTCTCGGCATGCATTTCTGCGCGTTCCAGTTGGGTATTCTCAAGGATCACGAGGAACTCTTCACCACCAAATCGTACGCACGATGCGCCTTTAAATCTGAAGTAGGACGCCAGTTCCTGTGACACACTTTTGATCGCTTTGTCGCCCACCAAGTGGCTTAGTTCGTCATTGATGGATTTGAAGTGATCGATATCGATGACCATCAATGCAAATGCAGTATCGTGCAGAAGTAGATCTTTTAGTTTAACTTCTAACCAGCGTCGGTTGTGTAAAGACGTAAGTGGATCGGTAAAGACGTCCTGCTGTAGCTGAGCAACAGTATTTTTATGCTGCTTGGTGGTTTCTTTTAGTTCTTTGTTTTCTAGCTCTGACAAAATGAGTTTGAGTTGTAACTCAAAGCGTGAAAGTCGGCGTAGTTGAGCAGACCCTAACTCACCGATCGGAATATGTTTTACAAGATCACATTCGATTCTGTGCGCTTTTTTTTCACAATTTAATGCTTCTTGATACAACCCTTGAGAGGCGTAAACTTGACTCATCGCGTTATAAAAATGCTGAGTAACGATAGGAGATAGCTGCTTTTGAATCCTTTTACTGATGGAGTCCAGCGTTAAGTTAGCTAAAGAAGTGTGCCCTACACCGTTTAGACAATACGCAGTCTCAATTTTGACCATCGTGGATAACCAGTATGTCGTGGCACTACCCGTTGTATACTGAACATTCGAAATAGCCAGCAACGCACTGGGGTAGTCTTCTTGCAGACGATATAATTTGGCTCGGTAGAGGTGAATTTGTGCGGCGAGGTTTTTATCACTGACGAGAATGCTCAGTTCTTCACATTCACTCAATAGCTCTTTGGCGTCTGCGGTACGGTTCAAGCTGATATAACAGGCTAGCATGTACAGCTTGTAACGAAGGCGTAGGGATCGACTGCCAATAGCGTGATCGATAGCATCTATTTTTTGATAATAACGTAATGCACGTTGGTGATCCCCATAGGCATCGCACAAATTACCCATTCCAATAATGGCCAATACGTACTCATCAATATAGCCGTACTCGACGGCGATATTGGTTGAAGCAACATACTCGGTTAATGCCGCATTGTAGTCACCTACTTCAACTAAACGCTCACTCAAGCTTGCTTTCACAGAAAGAATATCTTCTACATCCTCTGGTAAAACAAGCAACTCAAGCGCTTGTTTCAATTCACTAATGCTGTCGTTGAGCTGTTTGATCTCTCTTCGATACTCGGCGCTAATGATATAGCAATGCGCTTTCTCTCGGTTTGTTGACGCAATATGTAACCCTATGTGTTCCCATAGCGTAATCGCTTCTTCACCTGAAACGGAAGAAGGATCGATACCTGCGTCAGTCACCTTGCTAAGCAGTTGTTCCATTCTTCATTACCTCAATATAACTTTCTTCGAGCTGTTCTAACGTGAATGGGAAGGTCAGGATATCTTGCAAATACAGTATCGGTTTCGGGCCTTTGATTCCGCGTCGCTTCCATGGATAGATGTCTAACATCGCTTGGACAGTGCGGTAGACCTCTTCTGCTGCTTGACCTTTTTCTGCAATTAACATTGCTAGCCTGTTACTGGAAATTCTCGAGATGAGGTCGCTGGAGGTTGTCAATGCATGAACGAGCTCGGTACAAACATCGAGAACTTCGGGGTTTGAATGCTGAATCATAATGATGGCGTGGTTAGAGCGTTTGAGCTCCGTTTTAAACAAAACTAACTGTTCCCACCAGTAGGTCTCAGAAACGACATTAGAGAACTGTTTTTCAGGGTCGTATTCGTGTTGAGAGCGAATATGATTGATCAGCTTACGTGCTCGCTGCTCTAGTTGGCGTTTAGAGCCTCTTGCTTTATCCATGCTGATTCGATGAGTTTGTTCTTTGAGCATTTTGAGTGCGTGCTTACGGTATTTCTTGAACGCGTTAAACGCAGACTCAAAGTCACCTTGTTCTTCAGCGACTCGTGATTGTTGGAAGCAAATTTGGCTGAGTAGCTCACCGTGGTCGAAACTGAGTGCAGACTCTTCTGCTGCAAGTAGCAACTTGGCAGCGCTGTCTGTATTTTGGCGCAAAAGCTCAAGTCTTGCTCGGCTAATAAAAGAGTGTGCTTTCATCCAAACGAGGTCATGCTCAATGGCGAGCTGGTGGGCTTTTTGGGTGGCTTCTTCGGCCGCATCAAGGCGTTCTAGTCCAAGCAGTGCTAACCCTTTAAAGTCCCAGATCTCGGCTTGCCACGTACTGTCATCATGATCTTTTAATACTTCGGTTGCTCCATCCAGTACCGTAAGCATCTCGACAAACTTATTTAGTAAGTAATAGTCCCAAGCTAATAGGATGCGCGCTTTGCCTTCTAACCAAGCAATACGAACATTGTTTGCCACTTTAACGGCTAACTCATGAGTTGAAGCGGCAAGTTGGTGTTCATTAGTGATGCGCCATACATTACCAAGCCCAATTAGAGATTCGATTTGAATTTCAACATCATCAACAAGAGCAGATTGTTCGAGCGCATTAATCCAATATTGTTGCGCGGAATAATACTTTGCTTGGCCCCAATATTGGAGAGCAAAAAGATGGAGAATTTCCGGGAGATGATCGTCGGTTTCAAGCTGTGTTTGTTTGCTGTAAGCGTCTTTGACGAGTTTTAAGCCTTGTCGGTAATCCATTAGGCACCAACAGCATTGCGCCATGATGAGTAAGGCTTTGATCTCTCCGTCCACAAATAAAATTTGTTCCGCGCGGATACGATATTGCTGCGCAATATTAAAGGTATGTTTAGGGGCCGATTTTATTTGGCCTTTAAGCTTAGTGAGATCATCTTCTAGCTGAATTTGGTTTTTATCCAACGTTCACATCCATGACTATCGAACTGGAAATCACACCTAATATTAAGTGGTTAGATGCATGTTTCTTTACCAAAGCGATGCGGATAACGTTTTGGTAAACGATCAGGGGCCGTAATGTATACCGTTACAACCCCTAATTACTACATCTAAATTACCAATAGAATAGCTACGATAGGAGCTGTTTGATTGTCAAAGGTGCATCAGAGACTTCTAACCTTTGTGCAGCGGTAAGACCTTGTTTATCCTGATAGCACAAATTATGCCAAGCTCTGAATATATCTAAAAGAGGTAAAATACCAGCAGGTCGTAATTTGCGACGTGGCTCGTTAATGAAGCTTTCGAAAAGAATCTGAAAGCGGTTTTGATAAAACTTCACATGACGAGTTGTCGCAACGTTAAACCATTTTTCAGGCTCATTTTGATCGCCAGCGAGGTAGCAAATGCCTTTGTGGTTTTCGTTTTGACTAGAGATTGCCCAACGATCGCGCCACCAACTCATATAGGCGATATCGACTTTGCCAAAGGGAGTGCTCATGTCCCAACTAGCGTCCTCTTCTACGTACATCAAGTCGACACTTTTCTCTTTAATACGAGGTAAACAAACGCTCAGTGCAGCTGAACGTAGTAGGGGATCTTGAGGCATGTATAGAGATACACGTTTGTTTGGGCAGCACATATCAAGTACGTGCAAATAGTGTGCATACGAGGTGTATGGCGGACGGACTAATGCCCCTTTTGAAGGGTAATGAAATACAGATAGATTACCAAGAGGGTCTTCTACGTTACCGCGAGCCAAAATTGTTTGGTATTTTTGGTCAATTCGCTCTCTGAGGTGATAAGAAGGTTCCGCAAGCGGCTCACTTGCTTCCGCTACATACTCCTGGGAAACAAAACGAGACACCTCATCGTAAGGATTATGATCGAGCGTTGCGATTGGCTCTTCATCAGCGGAATAATTGACGTGCTGGCAAAGAATATAGCCAGAATGCGCTTCGCCAGAAACAATCCAATACACACCGTTATTGCTGTTCGGTTGCAATGCAATATAGTTTGAGGCCAATTCATAATGCGTTGCGTGGTTTACCCAGCGCGCATCAATGGTTGCAAGCTTGCGGCGGCAGCGGCTAGCTATATGGTCAACATGGTCGTAAAAGGTTTTTGGGTTAATACTAAGCTTACGGCAGATTTCTCGTACGGAATATCCCGTAAACAACAAGCCCATCAAGTTCTCTTGAAACTGAAGCTTCTTGTTGGCACCAGACCACTTGTCGACAAAGGTACTTTGACACACTTTACAGCGGTAACGTTGGCGATCGCCACTGTAACCGAAAGCGTGATAGAGGTGTTTGTGAGTGTGGACAGAAAGTCCAAAGTTGTCGCAATCATCATTACGGCAAGCAGGCAACCCGTCACTGTGGACGTGCCGCAGGCGATGAAGTTCGTTCACGACATCGCGATTATTAAGTAAGGGGGGGAAAGCTCCACATTCACGGCATACCATCGCCGGACGCTTAGGGTTCGCATGTTGCAGAACGTAACGCTTTGCATCACTCAATCCAAAGTTGTCACACGCCAATGTTTTACAAAAGTTGAGTTGTAACCCATCTGCGTCTTTTGGCAGTTCGCCGTTAGACACAATCGCCCCCTCGGGATAATTCGGGCAGCCAGCATAACTCTGGCTGCAAATTATTACTTACTATTTGTTCTTAGATGTTGATTGCAGTTTCTAGTGCAACTTTCATCATGTCGTTGAACGACTTCTGACGCTCTTCTGAGCTTAGTTTTTCACCACGGATGATGTGGTCAGAAACTGTCAGGATAGTCAGTGCTTTCGCGCCTAGGTCAGCTGCTACGCCGTAGATACCAGCCGCTTCCATGTCTACACCTAGGATGCCTAGTTTTTCCATCTTCTCGAAGATGTCTGCTTCTGGTGTGTAGAACAGGTCTGCAGAGAATACGTTACCTACTTTTACAGGCACTTCCTGAGCGCGTGCTTGGTTAACTGCTTCTTCTAGAAGACCGTAATCAGCGATTGCTGCGAAATCGTGGTTGTTGAAACGGATACGGTTAACTTTAGAGTCTGTAGAAGCACCCATACCGATAACAACGTCCATTAGTTTCACGTCGTCACGTACTGCACCACAGCTACCCACACGGATAACGTTTTTCACGCCGTATTCAGCGATTAGCTCGTGTACGTAGATACAGCAAGACGGGATACCCATGCCGTGGCCCATTACAGAAACTTTTTTGCCTTTGTAAGTGCCAGTAAAGCCGAACATGTTGCGAACGTCACAAACTTGTTTCACATCTTCTAGGAACGTTTCAGCGATGTATTTAGCGCGCAACGGGTCGCCTGGCATCAGAACTGTTTCAGCGAAATCACCTGGTTGTGCGTTAATGTGTGGGGTTGCCATAAGTGCTCTCCAAAGTTTTGTTTTGATAAAACGCCTCTATTATAGAACGCTATTACCAATTCTGTTGAACTTGTTCGTTTTCGTTGAGGCAATAATATCGGGACGTACAGTAGCCCCTTGAGAGCTTAGTCACAAAAACCACGCATTTAGAAACTGCAACTCCTATTGATAACTAAATCTGTTGAAACCAAAAGAGCAATCGATTTGCTTTTGAGCAGTTTGTCGATTGCGCGCACAAATTCTTTGTTTTTGGGCCAAACTTTTTTCTGAAAGCTGGTTGATCGAAATACTTTCGAGTGAAGTAAAACGATTAAATTGTACAACTTATTTTCTTGTACAATCTGGAAAGGCTTGCTATAAGTTATACAACAAAACTTTTTGTATAGGGATGCGTCATCATGGAATCTTCAATCAAAGTAGGTATCAGTTCGTGTGTTTTGGGTGAACGAGTGCGTTTTGACTCTGGTCATAAGGTGAGCAACTTTGTGACTAAAGAGCTCAGCCCGTATTTTGACTTTGTTTCGGTATGCCCTGAAGTCGGCGTAGGTATGCCAGTACCCCGTCCAACAATTCGTCTTGTTTCTAATGAAGAGCGTGTTGCATTGGTTGAAACCAAAAATCCAGAAAATGATCATACCGACAATATGCTCACTTACTCGGCCAATAAAGTAGATGAACTTCAAAGCGAGCAGCTTTGTGGTTACATCGTTTGTGCCAAGTCACCAACTTGTGGCATGGAGCGAGTCAAGGTTTACAGCAAGAACAGTGCTGCGAAAGAAGGTGTTGGCTTGTATACACAAACATTGATGCAAAAAATGCCTTGGTTGCCTGTTGAAGAGGATGGCAGACTTAACGACCCTGTATTGAAAGAAAATTTTATCACTCGAGTATTTTGTCTAAATGACTTTTACGACTCGATGGATGGTGAGCCTACTCGTGGCAAAATCATCGACTTTCATTCGCGCTACAAACTGACGTTAATGGCACACCACCCAGAGTCATACCGCTCCCTTGGCCGCTTAGTCGCTGATGTCGCTAATTATGAAATTGAAGACTTTTACCAAGAGTATCGTTTAGGACTTATGAAGGCGTTAACGAATCGGGCTAGCCGCAAAAATAACACAAATGTGTTGATGCATTTACAAGGATACTTCAAACGCTCACTAACTAAAGAAGAAAAAGAAGAGTTAGCGACAGTGATTCACGACTACCGTATCGGAATGCTGCCTCTGTTAGCACCACTTACATTGATTAAGCATTACTTAAATACTTACCCAGACGAGTATTTAGCAAAACAGAAGTTTTTAGAACCGTATCCGCAGGAGATGAGATTACGCTATGGTTTGTAGTTCAGAAGAAAAACTATACGCGATCCGAGATGTCGCAGAAATCACGGGTGTAAAACCAGTTACGCTGAGAGCTTGGCAACGAAGATACAACTTGATCCAGCCTCAGCGAACAGAAAAAGGACACAGACTCTATCGCCAGCAAGATCTCGATACGATTCGCGAAGTCCAGAGTTGGCTCGCGAAGGGGATTTCGATTGGTAAAGTGAAGGGGCTGCTAGGAAAAAGCGCCGATGTCGAAGTCAAAAACGAGGTTCGCACACTCGAAGAAGTTGAAAACATGCTGATTGCGCTGTCTACCCTGAATCGAGGAAAAGCAGAGAGTTTACTTGCCTCTGTTCTTAAAGAGTATCCACTAAAACTCGTTATTGATCAGTTTATTAGCCCAGTATTTGATGCGCTAGACATGGTGAAAGGATCGCTGCGATCTTTACAGGTCGGGTTATTTCAGACTTGTTTGATCACTCGACTTGCCCTTGTTATCGATTCTGAAAACAAAGCCGCTTCCAAAGGAAAGTGTCTGCTCATTAGCTTTGAACAAAACAGAGAGTCTGAGAGTTGGATTCAAGCAGCGAAGCTTTGCGAACAAGGGTATCACACGACTTTGATCGATAAGGTTGATGATGTTTCTGGTCTACTAGATCACGAGGTCGTTGAAAATGGTTCGTTTATCTACCTTTTCTCCAACAAAGCGCTAGCTGCTAAACAAGTAGCGTCCATCAAAATGCTTCACGCACAACTAGGTGATCGGATGGGGTGCTCTGAAGTGATAGAGAAATTACACCTAACTTAGTAGACAAAAGATAGGAGCTACCATGATTTTAGTATGGTTTCGACGTGACTTACGTACGTTAGACCACACGGCACTCAAAGCGGCATTGGATTCAGGTCAGCCTGTCGTCGCTTGCTTTATCGCGACGCCAGAGCAGTGGCGGGAGCATCACATGGCGCCGATGCAGGCAGACCTCATTGCTCGTCGCTTAGCTTGTCTTAACGAGGAGCTTGAAAGCCTTAATATTCCCTTTTTGTACAAAGAGGTACCGTCGTTTTCCGATTGTACAGATGTGATTAGTGGGTGGGCGGAAACACTTGAAGCTACGTCTGTCATGGCAAACATTCACTATGAGGTGAACGAACGAGAGCTCGATACACAAGTAAGTGAAGCGTTAGCTTCTCACGATATCGAATTTGAACTGTTTCATGACAAATGTGTGCACGCGCCAACGACGGTTCTTAATAAGCAAGGCGAATATTTTAAGGTGTTTACGCCATTCAAGCGTGCTTGGTTAACGCAGTTCCATATGCCGACGGTAGTAAAACCTCACGAGCAAGCGCCACTCAATAAAAAGGTACTCGAACAATTAGAGTCGGCTCGATTTAATTCAAGCTTCACATTTAGCTATCCTCGAGAATCCAGTGAAGACTGGCTGGCTTCGACTAATGATATTTTGAAGCAGCTTAGGGAATTTGCACGGGAGCGCAGTGACGCGTATCAAAGCGAGCGAGACTTTCCAGCTATTGATGGCACTAGCCAACTGTCTCCATACCTTGCGATTGGCGCGCTATCACCAAGGCAGTGTATTGCTCGTTTGTATGCTGAAAATCAACAAAATGACCTTACAGAAGGGAAAGCAACTTGGTTAAGTGAGATCATTTGGCGTGAGTTTTATCAGCACCTATTGGTTTTCGAACCAAAACTCGTCAAAGGCAAAGGATTTATCGATTGGGAGGATAAAATCCAGTGGTCCTATGATGAGAAAGCCTTTGAGCGATGGAAGACAGGAACAACAGGATACCCAGTCGTTGATGCAGCAATGCGTCAGCTCAATCAAACAGGTTGGATGCACAATCGATTACGTATGATTGTCGCGAGCTTTCTTACCAAGGACTTACATATTGATTGGCGATGGGGAGAAGCGTACTTCATGAGTAAGCTGGTGGACGGCGATTTTGCAGCGAACAATGGTGGCTGGCAATGGTCTGCTTCTACGGGCTGTGACGGGCAGCCATACTTTCGTATTTTCAACCCGATAAGCCAAGGCGAAAAGTTCGATGCTAATGGTGAATTTGTGCGCCACTGGGTACCAGAAATCAAAAGTGTACCGAACAAATACATCCATAAACCTTGGACTTGGGAGGGCTTTTCTTTACTGGAATATCACAAGCCGATGGTTGATCACAAGACAGAAAGAGAGATAACCTTACAGCTCTTTAAAAGTGCCAAGGAATAGAGTGAAATGCTTAGCAAAAAGCGATCAATGAGTTTCGCAAAACGTACCCTGCTATCTGTGTCGTTATCTTTAGTGAGTGGTCTATCATTCGCTAAGATGTACGAATTACCAGAGGATGGAAGCCGTTTAATTGGTCGCCTTGAAAACCACGTCGTGCAAGAAGGCGAAACCATGGCAAATATCGCTAAGCTCTACGATGTGGGTATGCTAGGTTTAATGGCCGCAAACAAAGGCGTGGATCCCTTCTTACCAGAAGAGGGGCATGTTCTTACTATTCCGACACAGCTAATCCTCCCAGACGTACCTTATAAAGGTATCGTTATTAATCTAGCCGAGCTGCGCTTATATTACTTTCCGAAAGGAGAGAATATTGTCCATGTATTTCCTGTCGGAATTGGCCGAATAGGGCGCGATACCCCAGTAATGACAACGCGTATCAGCCAAAAACGACCGAACCCTACATGGACTCCTCCAGCCTCTATTCGTGCCGAGTACAAAGCAAAGGGCATTGACCTACCAGCCGTTGTTCCTGCGGGGCCTGATAATCCACTTGGTATGTTTGCATTGCGTTTAGCTTACGGGAATGGCGAATACCTAATTCATGGTACCAACAAGGACTTTGGGATTGGTATGCGGGTCAGCGCGGGTTGTATTCGTATGGACCCAAGTGACATTGAGTGGTTATTTGACAAGGTTCGTAACGGTGAAGACGTTAACATCATTAACCAGCCTATCAAAATGACACTTGAGCCTGACAGAAGTGTGTTCTTAGAAGCACATGAGCCTTTGACTCGTAGTAATGGCGAGAAAGATGAACTCAAAGTGCCGAAAGAGTTAAAGTGGTGGTTGGATGAATTCGGTATGAAAAACGTGAAGGCTAAAGCAGCAATCGCTGCACAGAATGGGGTTCCTATCGAAATAACCGCGCCTTAACGGGCGTTAAGACGCGGTATTAAATCTTACTTAGTGTAAGACTGAGCGATGTTATCGATACGCTCGTTAGCACGCTCAGCTTCTTCTTGAGCAGCCATTGCTGCTGCGCCTGATTTTTGAACGTCAGATTGAAGAGCTTGTACGTCTTGGCTTAGTTGGCTAACTTGGTTGCTTAGTTCGTCTAATTTTGCTGCATTTGCTGTAGCTGCGTCATCAGAAGAAGCACAACCGGCTAGTAGAAGTACTGAAGTTGCTGCAGCTGCGATCAACGTTTTGTTCATATAAGAACTCCTTGCTTATAGTGAAAGTCTCGCTACTAACTATTATTTTATACAGTAGCGAGGTTAAATGTGGTTACATTTTATCAGTACATGATGTAGCAAAAGTCAAAAAAACCCAAGAATTTCATGGAGTACCTGACGTCAACTTTTACCTGAACTTAACAAAGTTTAACTACCTATCCTTTATTTCGTTCTCACAACAGTTTTCATAGCAGGTGTATTTGCCACGTTCCTGATATCAATAATTTAGACGATATTGACACAAATGAAAGTTTATTGGCCCAAATAACTGCTATTTAAGTCGTTTTGTTGATGGATAGAAGGCATATTTGAACGGCTTTTCTCTAAACTTCCTGTCCAGCTGCTCATCAAAAAGGCTAGTCTTTACTCTGAACTGAGCCACAAATGATGTTTTACCGTTACCACAGGGAATTAGTTTGTGTGATCTCTATCTATACTCCTATGATTTGCGGTATTATACCGAGCTTTATTTTTTTGCTGCGTTAGAGCGGAAACGACACTACAGAGCGCTCAGACGCTGACTGATTTATTGGAGAATACTTTGCAATTTAAAGATCTAGGCCTAGACAACCGATTGTTGAAGAACCTAAAACACTACGATTTTAAAAAAGCGACTGACATTCAGCAGCAGGCGATTCCTGTTGCGATTGCAGGCAAGGATCTATTGGCATCTTCGAAAACAGGTTCGGGCAAGACTTTGGCGTTTGTATTGCCAATGCTTCATAAGTCTTTAAAGACAAAATCGTTTTCTGCGAAAGACCCTCGCGCGGTAATCCTTGCTCCTACTCGTGAGCTAGCGAAACAAGTATATGGTGAGCTTCGTTCTATGCTAGCTGGCCTATCTTATGAAGCAGCACTGATTTTGGGTGGTGAGAACTTTAACGATCAAGTAAAAGCTCTGCGTCGTTACCCGAAATTTATCGTGGCGACACCAGGACGTTTGGCTGATCACTTAGATCATCGTTCGCTTTATCTGGATGGTTTGGAAACGCTGATTCTTGACGAAGCAGACCGCATGTTGGATTTGGGTTTTGCACCAGAGCTTCGTCGCATTCATAAAGCAGCCAAGCATCGTCGTCGTCAAACGTTGATGTTCTCTGCGACATTAGATCATGCAGACGTCAATGAAATCGCGGCTGAAATGCTCAATGCGCCAAAGCGAATTGCTATCGGCGTTTCTAACGAAGAGCATAAAGATATCACGCAAAAATTTTACTTGTGTGATCACCTAGATCATAAAGAGGCAATTTTAGATCGTGTTCTTTCTGAGGCTGAATACCGTCAAGTTATTATCTTTACGGCAACGCGTGATGATACTGAGCGACTAACAGAAAAGCTAAACGAAAAGAAACTGAAGGCTGTAGCACTAAGTGGTAACTTGAACCAGACTCAACGTAACACCATTATGAGTCAGTTTGAGCGCGCAGTGTTTAAGATCCTTGTAACGACTGATGTTGCTTCCCGCGGTTTGGATATTGCAACTGTGACACACGTCATCAACTTCGATATGCCAAAGCATACCGAAGAATACGTACACCGAGTTGGTCGTACTGGTCGTGCTGGAAACAAAGGGGATGCAATCTCTCTTGTTGGTCCAAAAGACTGGGATAGCTTTAAACGTGTAGAAGCATACCTACAACAAGCTCTTGAGTTTTCAGTGTTCGAAGATTTGAAAGGTAAGTTTAAAGGCCTTAAGCCACCTAAACCAGATTTCCGCAATAAGAAAGCGACAGCAAAGAAAGCTCGCCCTCAAGCGAAAAAATCGGCGAAAAAACCAGCTAAGCGTGACAAGAGCTTCTACAAAAACGTATCTGTGGGTGATGATATCTTCATCCCTAAGAAAAAACCAGCGGCACCGAGCTCTGAAGAGTAAAAGCTGCTGTAGTTTCCCATCGATTTTAGTTCTTAAAAATCCGAGTGTTCGCACTCGGATTTTTTATGTCTGTCGCTAGGTGAAATAGCGTCTTTCCATACTCACTCGTTTGTCAGCCTTTATATTTGTCTGGTTGTATATAAACAGCATAGAACGCTAATTTAGGAAGTTATTAAGTTTTATAACCTCGGTCAAAGCAAACGTTTTTCCTCACACACTAGATAAAAATCTCACATGATTATGAAAATGATAATTGATCTCATTTTTATTTAAGGGCAGAATACGCGCCATTGTATTAATCCTATAAATGAATTCGCTCTCTATATGAAATTTACTCATGTTTTTTTAGGGCTCATAATTACCTCTAGTTCTGGCTTTGCTGCTGGTGATTTCAACTGGCTTCGAGATGATGCTCGTAAAGATGAGCGAGTTCTTACCTACCTAACAGAACAAAACCACAAAACTGAACAGCACCAAAAAAGTTATCAGACGTTGACAAAAAACCTACTCACGCAGTGGGGTACCATGGTGGCAGACAAAGGTGATAAGCCATGGTCGATCGTAAGTGGAAGAGAATGGACGCTAACGCGTCGCGATGGTCGTTACTTACTATTATCCCGTGCGAGTCAACATGCACCAGAAAACGTGGTGTTCGATTTCGATGAACGACAATCTGCGCATCAGTACTACCAACTTGGTCAATGGCAAGTGAATGGTGACACGCTACTTTTCACGGAAGATATCGACGGCAGCGAACAATACCGCGCCGTGGTTGTTGATTTACTCTCCGGCCAATCTACGGAACTGGCGACGCACGTCGATAGTGGCGTATTGTTGTCACCTAACGGAAAAGTGGCATTCCTCGTTGCAAAGGAAAAGCGCACTCAGCGACCTCATCAGATCTTACGTATCTCCACTGAATCTTTGGCAAAAACAGTCCTATGGAATGAACCCAAGTCAGATTGGTTACTTTCTTTCTATCGTGCGGCAGATAGCCGTTATGCTGTGCTGCAAAGCAACAACGAGTCAACAACAGAGCAGAAGCTTGTCGACCTAGAAATGGGCACTGTCTCCGATTCATTGCGAAAGCCTGAAGTGGGTGTGGAATATTACGCGGATGTGGCGAAAGGTTACATTTATCTTAAAAGCAACCTGGAAGGAAAGTTCGCCCTTTACCAAGCCGAACTCGCACCGCTTGGCGCAACATGGCAACGCTTTACCAATCCTCGTGAGCCGCTTGAACAGTTCTACCTTTATGATGCAGGAGTTGTGGCACTTAGTAAGCCAAACAATTTGTCGACATTGACGGTGTATTCTTACCAAGGGCAGGAAAAAGTGATACTGCCATTGGAACACGATGGTAATGTCGCTTGGCTAAGCACATTGGGCGATTTTGAATCAAACAAAATTCGTATCCGAAGCATGTCGATGACTACGCCTCCTCAGTGGGAAGAGTTCGATGTAAAAACGCTGAATAAATCCTTGTACTCTCAAGATGCTTACCAAGACTTTGATAGTCAGCGTTATGTATCCCAACGTATTTTTATTAAGCACGACGGCGTTTCTGTCCCGGTCTCTTTGGCGTATCGCAAAGACAAATTGCACCCACAATCTCCTGTGATGATTTACGGTTACGGCGCGTATGGTTTTACGATGAAACCGTACTTTATGCCTCAGGTTATCAGTTTACTCGACCAAGGTGTGATTTACGCTATCGCCCATGTCCGTGGCGGTGGGTACTTTGGCGATGAATGGCACGAGCAAGGCCGTGGTGTGCGAAAAGCCAATTCTATTGGTGATTTTGTCGCGGCCGCGAAGGCGCTGCAAACATTCGAACGTGGCAATAGAGAGGTTTTCGCCATCGGTTCTAGTGCTGGTGGTACGTTGGTGGCCGGAGCGGTTAATCAAGATCCTAAATTGTTTTCAGGTGTCGTACTTAAAGTGCCTTTTGTTGATGTGGTTGCAAGTATGTCGGATACCTCACTTCCGCTTACCACACAGCAGTATGGCGAATGGGGTAACCCAACCAAACCTGAACAATTGGCGTTAATGAAGGCGTACGATCCGATTCTCAATATCCATAAAAACGCTTACCCACCCATGTTGGTTCAAGTCGGTTTAATTGATCAGCGCGTGCCATATTGGGAAGGCGCAAAGTATCTGGCTAAAGTTTCAGCGTTAAGTGAGCGCAACGGGCCGTACTTGTTGCAAACTGATTTTAATTCGGGCCACCAAATGGACCCACGACAAGCGCAAGAACAACAAGCAAAAGAATACGCATTTCTACTATCACTCATTAAAACATCTAAAGCGGAGCAGTAAATGAAGCTTACCCCAGTGTCAGCGGCAGTACTTTTGGTACTTGCTGCCAGTCAAGTGCACGCCGAATCTAAGGTTTTCTCAATGGAAGAGGTGGTGGTAACCGCCAATAAAATCGATCAGCCATTGTCAAAAGTGGCAGGTAGTGTCGCGGTTATCACAAACGAGCAAATCGAAGAAAGAGGCGAGACCGAGCTATATGACGTGCTGCGTAACGAACCTGGTGTAAGCGTGACGGGCGGTGCAGGACGTCCGCAAAACATTACCATCCGTGGTATGACGGGTAACCGCATTATGATCGTTCGTGATGGCATTCGTTCTGCGGATGGCTTCGGTGCGAATGACATTAATGATGCAGTTGGGCGAGATACTTTTGATTTATCCAATTTTGAATCGCTGCAAATCATTAAAGGGGCAAGTTCTTCGGTGCATGGCTCTGGAGCGATCGGCGGTGTGGTGATTTTAGAATCCAGTCAGCCGGGTGATTTCTTAAAAGACAAAGACTTTTACACCGATGTTTCCGGTACTTACACCGATATCAGCAACAAGTACAAAGGCACGAGTAATCTAGCTTTTCGTTCCGGTGATACAGAGAGTTTGTTTAACGTTTCATACTGGCAAGGACAAGAGACACGTAACTTTGATGAAGATTTGTATAACCGCGACCTCGATGGTTACAGCGGTGCTTATACGATCAACCACTTTTTCAATGAAGAGGTGATGTTGAAAGCCAAAGCGGAACTCTACACCCAGAACCAAGAGCGTTTGGAGGGTTCACCGTCCATTCAACCTGATGGAATTTGGCATATTGAAGACTTTGCTGAGGATGAAACCACGGAAGAGTACAGCGCTTATATTGGTGCAGAGGTGACTCCGATTAATCCAACTTGGTTCGAAGAGTTGGATACCAAAGTTTACTGGCGTCACACCGAAGTGGTGGAAGACACCAACCGTTTAATGCGCCAAGTGGATCACAATGGTTTGATCACCAAGCGTCGCGAGCTGGAACACAAAACCTTCATTGACGAAACAATTGGCTTCCGTGGCGATTTCACCAATACGATTTATGCAGCAAATGCTGAGCACCAATTGGCTTACGGTGTTGAGCTTTCTACAGACTATTACGAGCGCACAGATAGCGACTCCAAGATTGATTGGAACGGAGTAACACCTTCGACCAAACAACCTTTCGCTCCTGCTCGTGCTTATAACATTGGCTTGTATGTCCGAGACATGGTGGAACTGGATAAATGGACCATCACAGGTGGCCTACGCTTTGATGCGCACCGTCTCACGCCAGACGGTGCGGGTGAAGTGGGCGGCTTCCCATTAAAAGACATGGATAGCTCAGAGGTATCTCCAAGTCTTTCGGTTTCTCGTGAAATGTTTGCCAACAACATCGCTTATGTATCTTATAACCATGGTTACCGTGCTCCGGAATACGATAAAGCGTATGGCTTCGTAAGCCACGACTTTGTGCCGCTCACGCCGTTTGTCATTGCACCAAACATGGATCTAGAAGCTGAAACTTCCGACTCATTTGAAATCGGTAACAAGTTCGATAACGGTCGTGCGTATGTCTATGCGTCTTTGTTCTACAACAAGTTTGAAAACTTCATCGACGTTGTGACCACGGGCTTTGACTCAAGCAATGGTAATTACATTAAACAATACCAAAACCTCGATGGTGTCGAGACGTATGGTGCAGAGCTTTCTGCAGGTTACGCGATCACTAAGCGATGGAACATCAGCACCAAGTTTGGCTACGTAGATGGCAAAGACGCGGAAGGTGAATACGTTCGAAGCATTACGCCATTCGAAGGTAACGCTCAACTGAAATACGCCGACCAAGACTTCAATGCTTACGTGGCTTGGAACTGGGCCGCGGCCATGGATCGCGTTCCTAAATGCCAGACCACGCTTGGTCTAGCGACAGATTGCGCGCAGACAAGTGCGTGGAATACGTTTGATATCGGCGCAACTTACCACGTTTCCAAAGACCTTCGTGTTAGCGCAAACATCATCAACCTATTCGACAAAGAATACATCCGATACCAAGACGTAGCGGGTATCGTTGAGGAAAGTAAGCGTTACTCAACTGAGCCAGGGCGCTACTTCACGCTGACTGCAAAATACGAATTCTAGGACGAAATCATGAAGCTAAAACCATTAGCGTTTTCACTGCTTATTGCATGTACCCCTGCGGCGCTGGCTGCAGAGTGGGATTATCCCTCAACGGATTCTGTGGTGACCAATGAAGCGCAAGCGAAAACTTATCTAGACAGCCACTACTCAGAAGCGGGCGAGTTTAAGTTCCGTTACAAAACCCAGTCTCAGCTTGGCAAGCATTACAATTTTGATGTTTGGGTTAACGGTGAATATCAAGCACAGCGTGCCCTCGTAGTAACAACCGATAAAAATCATCACGTTGTGCGAGTGTTTAAGAGCCTTGACGATACGATCATTCGCAACGGTAAACCAACGGTTGCAATGGAATTGGAATCGCCTCGCCAACTGCAAGCACAAGAGCCACCGGCTTTGAGCTCTGGAAGTCTGGTTGATGTTGAGGTTTCTTTATTCAACCCAGATCTTCGCACCATGCAACAGCAAGCAGCACCAGAATCGACGTGGTCAGCACTGTCCGATTACCCTCAGCCGATCGAGTACGTAACCAAGTCGATTGAGGTTTTAAAGTCGGGAGGTAAGTTCTATCTCTCTAACCCAAGATTAAAGCAAGTGGATGCGACGGGTTTATTTGCAGCCCCAGCACCTGGTGAAGCGCCTGTACTCGATACGTTGGACTTTCTCAGCGCAGAAGGGGTTCAAGCATTTGACAGTGTTGATGAGATGCAAAGCACCGAGTTTGGTGACAATGCGTTCCCACAGTTGATGGCTTTTTATCATCTTGATAGCTCGATCCAATATCTGACAAGCCTGACTTACGACTTGTTTGACGAACCGCTTCGTTTTGACGCTCGCGGTTTATCAAAAGATAACTCTACTTACTATTACGGTCCGAAAGCACTCATGCTGGGTGTCGGTGGTGTTTCTCCGGATGCAGTCGATGCTGATGTCGTGATACACGAGCTTGGGCATGGCATTCATTACCAAATCGTACCGGATTGGGCGTACGGTCACACTGGTGCTATCGCAGAGGGTTTTGCTGATTACTGGGCGGGCAGCGCGAGCTACCACATTCAATATTTGGATGCTTCGCGTCGTGGTCAAGAATTCGAGTTAGATACGGTGTTCAACTGGGACGGTGTGTTCGGAACACGCAAAACAACTCGTAGCTTATGGAACCAAAGAGCACGTTACTTCGAGGGCTCAGAGTATCCAGCGCACGTTAGTGTGGGCGGTGAACTAGGCGACGAGCTATGGTCAACACCACTGTTCCAAGCGCTTAAAGCATCGGTTGAACGATACGGTGATGATACCGATAACGTGTTCCGCGAGTTTGATGCCATTGTACTTGAAGGCATGTACGGCATTGGTCGTGGCGTGAAAATGCATGATCTCGCGGAATCTACCGTGTTTGCCGCAAACACCTTGTTCCCAAATAAAGACTACGCCCAATTCCTGACGGACAGCTTCAACAGACACAACTTACTTAAAGCGCCTCTTCGTGTTCGCTATGACGCTCGATACATCGCACAAGGTCAAGACGTTGGTTTGAGCCTGAGCCAAACTGGCCGTGAAGCGAGCATCAAAGGGCAATGGCGCCTAAACAACGCATCTGTTTTCGACTTTGATGAAACGCTTTCTGACTCGACCTCAATGAAGGTGGCGTTACCAAGCGGTCTAACATGTGGCACGCAATTCGATTCCTCTATTTCATTGGATTATCAATTTTCTGAAGGCCTAAAGACTCACCAGTGGAGTGAAAAGGTGATGCTGGTTAATGGTACGCCAGAGCTCGATATCCAGCCTCAACCAGTGAACTCCGCTTTGCCGGAACAGGGCGACAGACTGTTCTCTCAGACGCTATCGGACAAATCACGCACGATTGATGATTCGTTTGCGGTTTACCTGAACATCGAACATGACTCACTGCAAGATCTGCAAGTGACGCTTGTGTCTCCACAAGGCAAATCGGTCGTGCTACTTAGCCATCAATCAAGCAATACCAAAGGATTTAAAGGTTACTTCACCGCTCAGTATGACGAGGAGTTACAAGCACTTGTCGGGCAACCGAGTTGGGGTACTTGGCGTCTCGAAGTGTCTGACCGCGTGTCAGGGAACTCTGGGGTGTTGAAAGAGTGGGGTGTGAGTCACTTTGCTCAGTATCAGTGTAGTGCTGATACCACTAAAGAAAGCAGTGGCGGTGGTTCAGGTGGCAGTGGTTCGCCTTGGACCTTGTTAGGACTTTTCCTGCTTTCAATGGTGAGAGTGATTCGCTCTCGTTAATTAAAATCAAAAGAAGATAAAATCTATGAAGTTTCAATATTCTTTCGTTGCTATGTCACTAGCCCTTGCTGGCTGTGGCGGAGGTTCTGGTGGTGACACGTCGGCACCGACCTATGATGTAGCTGGCACCATCGTTTCTGCAGGTACACTTCTTGATACGCCAGTATGTATCGATTTAAACCAAAACTACGTTTGTGATTCCACTGAACCGAGTGCTAAAACGGATAATGCCGGTAAATTTAGCCTGACTTCAAGCGACAAAAACGTACTAACCAGTACCATTCTTGCTCAAGTTGATCAAGGTTCAAACCAAACGTTGCGTCTTGCGGCTCCGGGTCAAAATTTAGCAACGGGTAACACGGTCAATGGTGTAACAACGTTGCTCGCGGGTCTTGTAATTGACGGTAAAACCGTTGCTCAAGCTGAAGAGATTGTGAAAGCGCAACTCGCCGATGCCGGCGTTTCTCTTTCTGGTACGGTGATGTCTAACGCAGAAGCTAGCGAGCTAGACAAGCTAGAGCAAAACACGGTTGTGCTATTAGCTGCGATGCAACCAAAGCAAATGATCAAAGGCGTAGCGCTGCTTGCTCAAAATCTTAGCTTCCAAGGTAAATCGTTGGCCTCTGATCTTCTGTCTGAAGCGGAAGTAAGTGCATTTGCTGAAGAAATTGTAGCGGTTGCTGAACAAACGGTTGGTAGTAACGATACGGGCGCCGTTCTTTATTTTGCTGAAGGAGCAGCAGACGTAGCAGAGGTTCAAGCGTCTTACCCTGGTCAAGATGCGGAATACGGCTTCGACAAAGAGGACAAGCAAACGTCGACAGGCGCTGGCTTTAAGTTCGTTAAGCTAGATTCACAAGGTGCAGCTTTAGCTGCAGATGCGACTGAGTGGGCTTGTACTATGGACGAACGTACTGGTCTTGTTTGGGAAAATAAGAGTGCGGATGCGAGCTCGGTTCAATTTAAAGATCGCCTATTTGCGTTTGAGTCTGAAACATTTAAGCCGTATTACGAAGATCTTGAAGTCGCTGGTTGTGTGGATGCTGCTGATGGCATCTGTTCAACAAGCCAATATGTTGAACATATAAACAAGCAATCACTATGTGGCATTAGTGACTGGCGCCTACCAACATACCAAGAGTTCTACGATGTTCTCGACTTAGGTGAGACAGAGAAAGATGCCGACGGCAATGTCTATGGTATGACTACAGCTTACTTCCCTCAACAGGGTAAAGGCAGCCCAGATGCTAATTCAGGTGCTATTTGGCTAAGTGATTTCACATTTAATAATTACTCTCCTGCTAACTACGAAGGTGCACTTCAATTTGCAGTGATTGCAGCGAGGGGCGCTGACCGTGGCCACGTAAGCTTTGTTGAAATTTATTCTGACAAAGTAGAGCGTGACACAGGCACGTCATTCCAATTCCCAATCCGTCTAATAGCAGTAAAGGACCAATAAGATGAAGAAATTAATAACTGTACTATCTCTTGCTTTGGCTTCTCAAACTGTAATGGCTGCACAAGAGTGTTCTACTGACTTTGCTAAAACGGCACCTAACACGCGTTATACATATTCTGAGAGCGGTACCGTAACTGACCTGAAAACAGGTCTAACATGGATGCGTTGCCCTGTTGGTTCAACGTGGAATACGGCAAACGAAGCTTGTGATGGCGCTGCGACTAAGATGTCATGGCAGTTAGCGCTATCAACCGCTGAGCAAATCCGCAATGAATCAGGTAATCATGCTTTATATGACTTCGCTGGCAAAAAGAATTGGCGCATACCAAACATTAAGGAGTTAGTCGCGTTGACAGAACGTGCTTGCCATAGCCCTGCGATGAACGGCACTGCATTCGCAAGTGGCTACACGCTAGAGGTGGGTGACTATGCTGGTTACATCTGGAGTAACACACCAAACGGTGATGGCTCAAACGTTATGGTGTTTGATTCATTTAATGGTGAGGTTTACAACTGGAACCCACTAGAGTCAACGAACATTTCCTCTGTTCTGCTGGTTACTGACGAGGAGTAATCACCCCGTTGGATTTTCACGAATCCAGATGTTAATAAGCTCCGCCAGTGCGGAGCTTTTTCTTTTCTAACCTTTGGAACTTATCGTGTTGAGCAGAGTATTTAAACTTGGAACTGCTTAAGCTGATGTTTTTGGTTTTCTGCTAAACCAGACAACTCTTGCGCTGCCGCGGCGGATTGAGTGATACCAGTTACGTTCTGGCTCACTAGTTCATAGATGTTCGTTAAGTTGTTGTTGATATCAGCCGTGACCTGTTTCTGCTCTTCTGATGCGGTTGCAACTTGAGTGTTGATTGAGTTCAGATCGGCGATAGCATTACTGATATTAGCAAGTGATTGGCTAACTTCTTGTGTCAGAGCTTGGTTGTCTGACAACATGGCTAAGCTGGAATGCATACTTTCATTTGCGTGACCAGATTGTTGCTGTAGCTCTTCTATAATGGTTTGGATCTCTTTGGTGGACTCCTGAGTTCGTGCTGCCAGCATACGTACTTCATCGGCGACTACCGCAAAGCCTCTGCCACTTTCGCCCGCCCGTGCAGCTTCAATCGCTGCATTCAGTGCAAGTAGATTCGTTTGCTCAGAAATACCTTCAATCACTTCGATCACGCGACCAATGTGTTCTGATTGATCTTTTAGTGAAGTCACGACGGCAGCGGCTTCGTTAAGTTGTTCCGCCATCTTTTCACTTGCGCGAGTGCTTTCCCCAAACATGCTTATACTTTGTGAGGTTAACGTACGTGCTTGATTTGATGCACTATCGGCTTCTTGTGCATTGGTCGATACTTCAGCTGCGGTCGACTCTAGCTGATTGATCGCCGAGGCTACTTGCTCAACTTCTTGCTTTTCTTGATCCGAGTTGACGCTGCTTTGAGTCATAACAGTTGCTAACTCGGTTGATGCTGATGCCACATCTTCACTAATGCGAACCAATGCGCTTACAGTTTCACGCAGTTTTTCTATGGTCTGGTTTACATCTCGAGCCAGCTGAGACACTTCGTTTTTCCCGATGGCTTCGGCCTTAACTAGTAGGTTTCCCTTCGCGACTTCCTGCATCGTTACTTGAAGGTTACGAATCGGCGCAACGATGTAGCTGGCGAGTACCCAACTAATAAGTGAAGCGGCACTCAAGATCACCGCAAGCGAGACGGCGCTGTAAGTTAGCGTGGTTGAATGTTGTTCGCCATTCGTTTCGACTTCATCGGTGACGATTTGATTCAATTGTTTAGATAGTTTGTCGATGGCGTTGATCATCGCTTCGCCAGCTAATCGATACTCAGCCATTGCATATTCGTACTTTTGATTGAAATCAGAGGTGGTGTAATCAGAAGAGTGTTTAGTGGTGAGCAGAGGTGTCATGGTAACGCGAGTGAAATCAACATAGTGATTCATGGCCTTACGCATAGCATTGACTTCATTTTGAACGCCAGGGAGATTGTCGATGGAGTTAAGAAAATCGCGGTTTTTGTTTTGTCGCTCAGAAAGCTCTTGGTTGAGAGACTGAACATCTTCGGCTCTAAATAGACTATAAATGGCTTTGATGCGCATGGCGTAAGTGTTGTCTACGATGCCGCTAAGTTCCTCTTTGTGAATGATTAGCTTATGGGTGGAAGCCGAAACCTTATTGAATGCTTGATCGAGTTTACCGATTCCGACACTCAGTCCAATGATGAGTAATATAACTGTGAATAGAACAGGCAGAAAAACCTGAAGTTTAATAGAAAGCGTACTAAGAAATTGACGCATGAGATTGACCCTCTATCGGTTTAATTATTATCTTTTTTATAAATAAGCATTTCGATTTTAATTGTTATATTTGCCAAATCAATGAGTTACTCATATCTAATTGTTATGAAATGTACCAAAATCGATGGGGTTATCATCTTGAACATGAGGCAACGTTATAAAAACGTTACGTTCAAATTGAGAGAGGGATAAGTCGCGGAATTAATAGTTAGAAATGACAACGTGTCATAGAGGGTTCAACTAAGTGAAACACAACTGTCATATTCAAATTCTAAAGTGAGCACCGTTCAAGTGAAACACAACGGCAATAAAGCCACTTAAGGAAATTGTGATGAAAAAGACAGTAATCGGTGCAATCGCACTTCTAGGCGCAATGGCAGTGACTCCTGTTTCTGCTAAAGAAACTATCTCTGCAGTGGGTTCTAGCAGCGTAACTCCACTGATGGAAGTTTTCTCTGAAACGTACATGAAGAAGAACCCTAACGTATTTATCGAAGTTCAAGGTCCTGGTTCTTCAGCTGGTGTAAAAGCAGCGAAAAATGGTTCAGCAGACCTTGGTATGTCTTCTCGTAATCTAAAAGACTCTGAAAAAGAATCAACACTAATCGAAGAAGTGGTTGCTCGTGATGGTATCGCAGTGGTTGTTAACCCACAAAACAAACTACCAGGTCTAACAGCCGAGCAAGTGACCGCAATCTACAAAGGCGAAGTATCAAACTGGAAAGAAGTCGGTGGTGCAGACAAGCCAATCGTAGCCATTACTCGTGACACAGCTTCTGGTACTCGTGGCGCATTTGAAGACATCATGTCTCTAAAAATGAAGATTTCTGGTAAGAAGGTATCAGCTATCTCTCAACGTGCTCAAGTTGCAAACGGTAACGGCGCACTGAAAACAATGGTTGCATCTAACCCATACGCAATCGGCTACATTTCTCTTGGTACTGTAGACAACACTGTTAATGCGCTAGCAATCGACGGCGTTGATGCAACGGTAGCTAACGTTAAAAACGGTTCTTACAAAGTAGCGCGTCCATTCCTTGTTCTTTACAAAGAAGGCAAGCCATCAACAGAAACGCAAAAATTCCTAGACTGGATGCTAACTGACGAAGCGCAAGCGCTAGTTGACCAAAAAGGTTACATCTCAGTTAACTAATCCCATCGGGACTCTAAAGTTTGCTCAGCCCAACGTTTAGGGCTGAGCCTTTTCTATCCATTGTGTTCAACGGCATTGCCCAGAACCGTGAGATTTTTAAATGACCATCGCAACAAATAGTGAAAAGCTTATGAATACTGACGCTAGAGCTATCAGCAAGTCAGGCCTACGCGAGAAGCGTCGTGTAGACTGGAAAGAGCGCATCTTCCACGGCTTGTTCCTAACGAGTGCCGTAATCGGCATTGTTTCATTGGCCGTTATTGCATACTTCATCGTTCGAGAGAGTATTCCGGCATTCCAAGAAGCAGGCGTATCGGGCATTGTCTTAGGACAAAACTGGTTACCACCTGCGCTTTACGGTGTCGCCACCATGATTGTGGCATCTATCGTATCGACGGCTGGTGCTGTCATTGTTGGGGTTCCAATTGGTGTTCTGACCGCCATTTTTATCGCTGAAATCGCACCAAAGCGATTAGCAGACATCATCCGTCCAGCGGTTGAGCTGCTAGCCGGTATTCCTTCAGTGGTCTACGGTTTCTTCGGTCTGGTTATTATCGTTCCATTGATTCAGAAGGTATTTGATGTACCTGCAGGTAATACTATCCTTGCCGGTATCATTGTTCTTGGTGTGATGATTCTACCAACGGTAATTACGGTATCTGAAACGTCTATCCGCGCTGTGCCTCGTACTTATAAAGAGGGTTCTTTGGCACTGGGCGCATCGAAAATCTACACCATCTTTAAGTTGCTCGTTCCAGCGGCTCGCTCAGGCATCATGACAGGTGTGATACTGGGTATCGGTCGTGCGTTGGGTGAGACCATGGCGATCATTATGGTTATGGGTAACGCGCCGGCAATGCCAGAAGGCATCTTGGATTCGGCTCGTACACTAACTGCAAACATCGCTATTGAAATGTCTTACGCAAGTGGTGTTCACGCGAACGCACTTTACGCTACAGGTGTAGTACTTCTGGTCTTCATCATGTCGTTGAATGCTGTACTACTGTACCTAAACCGAGAAAAAGCGAAGTAATCGCTCGTTAAAGGTGACTATTATGGATCGCGCAAAACTGAAAAAAGCACGCCAGTTCAAAGATAATGTCTTTAACGCATTTGTCTGGATCTCGGCAGCACTAACGGTAGGTTTTTTGTTCTGGATTATCTGGTACATCCTATCAAACGGTCTACAACACGTAGATTGGAACTTCATTACTGATAACTATACGCGCACAGGTGAAGAGCACGGTATCTTCCCAATGATTGTGGCGACCATTTACATGGTTATCGCTTCTATCGCAGTGGCAGCGCCACTCGGTATCATGACGGCAATCTACTTGACCGAATACGCGAAAGTGGGCAGTCGTTTGGTGAAAATCATCCGATTCTGTACCGAGTCATTGGCGGGTATCCCGTCGATCATTTTCGGCCTGTTTGGTATGACTTTCTTCGTGGCGATTCTTGGCCTTGGCTTCTCGATTCTATCGGGTGCATTGACGCTAAGTATCCTAATCCTGCCAGTGATCATCCGTACAACGGAAGAAGCGCTGATGGCAGTGCCACAAACTTACCGTGAAGGCTCTTATGGCCTCGGTGCTTCTAAGATTTACACTATCTGGCGTTTGATTCTTCCAAGCGCAATGCCAGGTATCTTAACCTCGGTCATTCTAAGTATTGGTCGTGTCATTGGTGAGTCTGCTCCAGTATTCCTGACAGCAGGTATGGTTGCACGTATTCCGGATTCTTTATTGGATTCAGGTCGTACGCTAACCGTTCACCTATACAAACTGACTACCGAACTGTTTACCGTTGAAGAATGGAATCAGGCTTACGGTACGGCAACAGTGCTTATCGTAGTTGTTCTCTTGATCAACATGGTAACGAAACTGATTGCTAGACGTTTTAACACCGCAACTTACTAACAACACTAATTAAGAACGCACGTTAAAAGACACGAATTCAAGAATTAAGAGATTAAGACAATGAACAAATTTGATATTGAAAACCTAGACCTATTCTACGGTGACAACCAAGCACTGAAATCGATCAACTTACCAATTCCAGTTCGCCAAGTAACTGCACTTATCGGCCCGTCAGGTTGCGGAAAATCAACGCTTCTACGCTGTTTGAACCGAATGAATGATCTAATCGAAGGCGTGAAAATTACAGGTAAATTGGCGATGGACGGCGAAGATATTTACGGCAACATTGATGTTGCTGACCTTCGCATCAAAGTCGGCATGGTATTCCAAAAGCCAAACCCATTCCCGATGAGCATTTACGAGAACGTGGCTTACGGCTTACGTGCTCAAGGTATCAAAGACAAAAAGACAATTGATGAAGTGGTAGAGCGTTCGCTGCGCGGTGCTGCACTTTGGGATGAGGTGAAAGATCGCCTTAAATCACACGCATTCGGTCTTTCTGGTGGTCAGCAGCAACGTTTATGTATTGCACGTACAATCGCGATGGAGCCGGATGTGATTCTGATGGATGAGCCAACGTCGGCACTTGACCCAATTGCGACACACAAAATCGAAGAACTGATGGAAGAGCTAAAGAAGAACTACACCATCGTTATCGTGACTCACTCAATGCAACAGGCGCGTCGTATCTCTGATCGCACTGCGTTTTTCCTAATGGGTGAACTGGTTGAGCACAACGATACGCAAGTGATCTTTAGCAACCCTCAAGACGACCGTACTCAAGGCTACGTAAATGGTGATTTCGGTTAATCCACCGTATTTACAAGCATAACTAAATAACTATAAGCGATGGTAACTTTGCCCCTCTTGATGAGGGGCCTTTTTCTTTTTAAGTCGTAGGCTTAAAACATCTACCAACACAAAAATCTTGTAAATAAGTACAACTTTCCTCCCCAGTTTATAAAGCATGTAACTTATGTGAAACATGGCTTTAAAAGTGCTGAAGAGCTCTCGAATGTAACACTAAGTCTGATAATTTTGCGAATGACTTAACAGCTCAAATTTGAACGTATTGATTGCATATCATGGCCTAAGTAGTTTTTTATCGAGGATAAAAAAGTAGATTAGGTTGGTAGGGTGAGTTTAAGAAGTTTTACAAGAAAAGTGTCTTCAACGAGGGACCATCGGTTGCTAGCGGAGGCAATCTTTGATCATTTAGAGAGTCTGTTCTCCCCTCAAGCCCTCGCTATTTTTGAAGATCCTTCAATTAACCCTCGTCATTCGATGAGCTTCTCTCGCGGAGAGCTTTACCCAACCCAAAACTATCCTGAGACATTCTGGGAGTGGGCAAGTCAGTTTGATACCTCTGAAAGCATCATACCTCTGGCGATCAACACTTGTAACTGGAATCACACCCGAGATTTAGGCGGTGATAGTTACATCATGATGCTCGACAACACGCCTATCAAACGTACCTACCTACTGATTCAATCTGTACATGCTCGCACAGCACATAATATCTATGAAGAAAGTTACGACGCAATGCAACTCGCAGCGGCGCGTTGGCAATGTATTCGTGCTGAAAAAAATGCCTCGAAAGAGATCAGGCACAGAGATATTCGTGAAGCGCAATATGTTGATGAGATTAGCCAACGCGAGCGCTTTATCGAAAATATGAAGTTAGTTCAGCAAGTTGCACTCGAAACCTCTAATCCTGATTCTTTAAAGGACTTGTACTACAAAGCCGTCGAAGCGTTACGTGAACGACTTGGGTTTGATCGCTCTACACTGATGCTTCTCGATATGAAAAAGCGCAGCTTCAGTGGTACATACGGCACGGATGAGTCAGGAATTACGATTGATGAATTTCACACACAATACGATTTACACCAACTTAGCGAGGAGTATATCACCGCGTTATCTAGCCTCGAGAGCAACTTAGTGATTGTAGAAGACGCGCCAATATACACAGCAGGCAAGGTCATTGGGCAGGGCTGGAATGCGATGTTGATTTTACGCGATGGCAATGAACCGTTTGGGTGGTTCGCGCTAGATAACTTTATTCATCGTAAGCCGATAACGGCATATCAAAAACAGATGTTGGACTCGTTTGGTTCACTTTTCTCTCAAATTTACATTCGTAAGCGCCAAGAACAAAACGTACGCATGTTGCATTCAAGCATGGTTGAGTTATCACGTTGCACTACTGTCAGTGGAGTATGCAAATCGGCCGTCACTTTCGCCATTAAAAATCTTGGCATTGACCGAATGGCGGTGTTTTTAACTGATGAAAATTGCTCTTACATGCAAGGAACGTGGGGTACCGATATTCAAGGTAACGTGGTGGATGAATCTTACTTCTTTGGCGAAACCCAAGATTTCTCTCTTATAAATCTGGCTCGCTCAATGCCAAACGAAGTCGCATTTGAAGAATCAGTGCCTATTTATCATGACTGTAATATTGTTGGCTTTGGTTGGGCTGCGATGACGGTATTGACTTCAAATAGCAGTGGTCCTATCGCCTTTATCGCTGTTGATAATTTGCTGACACGTGCGCCCTTAACTTCTCAGTTACGTGAAGTGATTCGTATGTTCGCGTCCAGCTTAGCTGAAGTATTGCAACGTACTCAAGCTCAAGAGGCGATTCGCGAATTAAACGAAAACTTAGAGCTGGAGGTTCAGAACCGAACAAAAGAGTTGGAGGAAGCCAATCGACAGCTTGAGGTACTTTCTAAGCTCGATCCTTTGACGCGTCTTGGTAATCGCCGCATGTTAGAACATGTGATGCAAAAATATTGTGCCCTAGAGTGTGAAGACGACATGTCGTTTGGCCTGATCCTGATTGATATTGACCATTTTGGCTTATTCAATAATCACTATGGTCATCTCGAAGGCGATATCGCATTGATGCGAATTGGCTATATCTTGGATCATCATACCAAAGGTGAAGATGAAGTTTTTTGCCGTATCGGAGGTGAAGAGTTTGCATTGCTCATGATTGGTTCTGAGCAAGAGGAGGTTCGACTGAGAGCAGAGTGCATTCGTCAATGTATCGAGGGCGAGGGGATAAAGCATCGACATAACCCAGAAGGGGAGTTACTTACCGTTTCAGTCGGTTACTCCTGTTATAAAGCGAAAGGCAAAGACTTTAATTTCGACCATTTATATCAGTTGTCGGATAAGGCACTCTATCAAGCGAAGAATCATGGGCGAAATTGTGTAAGGCGATACGAATACGAGCCCCAAGTGTTTGTTGAGTGAGTGATGTTCATAAGAGCAACTTGATAGGGAAGGGGGCGGCGGTTGGTGCTCTAGATAAAACCGCTAAAGCAAATTTGACCGCATAAGAGAATGGGCAGCTCATGAGAGCTGCCATTGTTATCTAGTTATTTATAGCTTTTCGAGTTGGTGGTCGGTTTTCGTTACGTTTGCTTTGCCAAGGTTTTGAATTTTCGCTAGCAGCGAATCAGGGCTCCAAGGTTGTTGGTTAGCACTAAAATACGCTTGATTCATGGCATTAAGCTCTTGCTTAATTGCTTGTACGTCACCAGGGTTTAACCTGTCTTGATGAGTGGTTAAATACTCATTTACAGAGCGTTCAATTTTCGCAGCATCGCCCTCTTCGATGACTTTTTTTAGCGCGTCGATGCAAAGTGGTTGTTCAGTATTTGAAACCGTTCCACTCGCTGTTATTGACCGCTTTTTCCATGCCCAAGTAGCGATTCCCAATGTCATTATCCAAAGCCCTAAGAAAACAAAGGTTAATGTTCGCCAGAGACTGTTTACATCGCCGCTTGATTCAGGACTAGGGGCTGACACTAAAGGCGCTGAAAGAGGCGATTCCGGCAACGTGATTAGCCCAGTGTCATTTTTCTCTACGTCTAATGTTAGCTCTGGTAACGTTGTTTTCTTCGCTTCATCATTTTGACTGTCCCACCAGTTCAAGTCGTATCCTGGTAAGGTATATTTCCCGGCCTCTGTAGGAATAATGACTTGCTTCACCGTCATGGTAACGGTGCCATCTCTCGCGCTATCGAACTTAGGTTGTTCGGGATACACGCGCAGTGAACTCGGGTAACTAATATTGACTCGTGGCAGATATTCGGCTTGTGTACCGCGAGCCTTAACTTGAATGGTTCGAGTGAGTGAAGAGCCTTGTTTTACTGTGTTGATCGCGTTAGTCGACAGTAGATTACCTTGATCGTCTTGCCAGCTCTGTGTCATTTCTAACGCTGAAGCAGGAAGCCATTCACCTTTAAATTCGCTCGGAATCGGTTTGACCGTTATTGGCATGCGTTCCGCTTTGGTATTGATAGGCATTATTTTGGTTGAGCCCGTCAAGCTGTCGCCATAAATATAAGAACCGGTCAGTTTAGGACCTATCAAGGTATAAGTGCCTGGTTGATTGGCCGTTAAGCGAAACGACTGCTCTATGACCGCTACTTCTAACCCATTTAAGATCTTCTGTCTTTGCTGTAAGCCACCCAGTGCCTCAAGCTTCATGCCTTCAATTTGCGGAGGTACTATTTGCGGGTTATCTAGGCGTCGAGTGTCCGCTTTGATTAGAAGCTGTATACGTAATGTTGCAGATTGCTGAGGGTAGAGCGTACTGTTGTCGACCGTAATATTGAAGCTAAATAGATCATCAAGATTGGGGTCTGTTTGGCTCGCGTTGACACGTAGTTTGATCGGCTCCGTTTTCATACCATCAGCGGAAAAACTTGGAATAGTCAGAACACCTTCTTTCATTGGTGCAATTGAGATACTCCACTCGGTACGCACTGATTTTCTTCCGTTAATGTTATTGCTAGAGCGGCCATAACGAGGTTGACCCAAGAAGAAGTCTTTCTCTAGAACATTGAAGTCGATTGAGTCTGAGCTGAGCTCAGTATCTGAAATGATTCTGAGGTTAATCACTTCATTCTTGGCTATTTGTGTTTTATTCACACTAGCTTGAAGTGTCTGTGCCATCACCGAGAAACTGGATATTAGGCTGGCCACAAAAATAAAGACCAGTTTTACGCCTTTGTTCATCACAGGCTTACCACTCCTTTTGAGATTGTTGTGGAGGTTGTTTTTGTTGCGCTTGAAGTTGCATTTGCGCACGGATCAAAAAGCTTGGGTCGCGAGCACTTTCTACTGCTTCTAGTCGACGGAACTCAGGATCATCCTGATGCATTTTTTCGGGATGCGCTTTAGCCTGTATTGGTTCACCTTGATCATTCACTTGCTTGTCATCTCGTTGCGGTTGATGTTGTTCCGTTTTTTGTTTTTCTTTTTTATTTTCAGAATCTTGCTGATTTTGTGACTGTTGTCCTTGCGCTTCTTTCCCTTCGTTTTGAGACTTTTGTTGCTGTTGCTGTTGCTGTTGCTGTTGCTGTTGCTGTTGCTGTTGCTGTTGCTGTTGCTGTTGCTGTTGCTGTTGCTGTTG